>NZ_JAMZAP010000011.1:0-171231 GCF_024181785.1 Vibrio sp. Y42_MX_L11 | reverse complement strand
CGTTAAATAACAGTAATAGATCAAAACTGGGGATCGCGGTCAAGAGGTCTGTCGCACTAACATTTGTAAACGATCACTGGATCACATTGTTTTAATTCTGAAATTGGCTGCGGAATGACGGGAAAAACAGGTGGTTGTTATCGAAAAGGGCTTGTGTGGCAGTGGGGCATCTGGCGCGAATGGCGGCTGTATGCTGACATGGTCTACCAAGTTCCCGACGTTGAAACGGTTATTCGGTGAAGAACATGCTGTTTGGTTGGTAAAAGAGTCGGAACAAGCGGTGTTGGAGATTGACGACTTTTGTCAGCAATACAATATCGATGCGCAATTATCGTTAAAAGGGGTTTATTACACCGCAACCAATCAGGCTCAGAAAGGTGCAATGCAGCCAGTTGTCGACGAGTTACAACGGCTAGATGTGAACAGTTGGCGTCGTTGCTCGGTGGAGGAACTGCGTGCCAATGCGAGTTCACCTCGCCATATTGAAGGCTATCACTCTCCGGTTGCTGCTAACGTACAACCCGCCTTACTCGCGCGAGGGTTACGCCGTGTTGCTATTGATCTGGGTGTAGAAGTTTATGAGAACACGCCAATGACGCGTCTAGATTATGGAGAACCTGCGACTGTTTGTACTCCTGAAGGCAAAATTCAAGCACATAAGGTGGTGTTGGCATTGAACGCATGGATGGTTGAGCAATTTAAGCAGTTCAAAAACAGTATTGTTGTGGTGTCTTCGGATATGGTTATTACCAAACCGCTTGGTGATACTTTGTCTCAATCTGGTTGGCAAGCAGGTTCGAGTGTCTTGGACTCACGCATCTTCGTACATTATTACCGAGATACGCCAGATGGCCGTTTGATGCTAGGTAAAGGCGGTAATCAGTTCTCTTTCAACAACCAAGTTGATGCGATGTTTAACAAGCCGACGCGTTATCAAACGCTACTAAAAAAATCATTCGACAACCTTTTTCCTCGCTTAAAAGGGGCTGAATTTGAGTACTCTTGGACTGGCGGTTCGGATCGTTCCGCAACTGGTTTTCCTTTTTTTGGCCAATTGGATGAGCAAAGTAATGTCTTTTACGGGTTTGGTTATTCAGGTAATGGCGTTGCCCAAACTCGAATGGGTGGAAAAATTTTATCGTCGTTGGTGTTAGGGCTAGATAACGAATGGACGCGAAGTGGTTTAGCGCAAGGACCGTTTGGGTATTTTCCACCAGAACCAATACGTTGGCTGGGAGCAATGATGGTACGAAATGCTGTTCGCCGAAAAGAGGAAGCGGAAGACAATGAGAAACATCCGTTTGTTTGGGATAAATGGCTAGCGAAACTCGCAGGACCAGCAGGCAAAGCGGATAAGCTCGACTAAACTGAAGACTTTAGCCACAAACGAGACAGTTTGCAGTGAAAGTCATTGGGGGGCGATGTAGCCTTGTGTTAGCCTCTGTCTTTCAAGCTCAGATTTAAAAGGTGAGTAATATAATGAAAGTATTCAGCAACTTCGATAGCGGCAGCATTCACGTAGTGAAAGCGGACGACAAAAATGACATCCAACTTAAAATCCCTAATGACAATATGTCGGAATTCTACCAGTGGTTCCATTTCCGTCTAGAAACCGAAGCCGAGCAGTCGCACACGATCAAACTGCTTGATTTGGCTAAGTCGGCTTATCCAGAAGGGTGGCAAGGTTACGATGTCGCGGCGTCTTACGACCGTGAAGAATGGTTCCGTATACCAGCAGAGTTCGATGGCGACACGCTGACTTTCACTGTTATCCCTGAGCGTAGCTCAATTTACTTCGCGTACTTTGCGCCTTACACATACGATCGTCATTTAGACTTGTTACACATGGCACAAAGTGCGCACCATTGCCAACTAGAAACATTAGGCCACACATTAGACGGCAATGACATGAGCTTGCTAACGTTTGGTGAGCCGGAAGAAGGCAAAAAGAAAATCTGGATGATTGCACGCCAACATCCGGGTGAAACCATGGCTGAATGGTTCATGGAAGGCATGATCCAACGTTTACTGGATGAAAATGACACTGTTGCGCGTGCATTACTGGAAAAAGCAGTGCTTTACGTGGTACCAAACATGAACCCAGACGGTGGTATTCGCGGCCACTTGCGTACGAACGCGGTAGGCGTGAACTTGAACCGTGAATGGCAAACTCCGTCTATGGAGAAAAGTCCAGAAGTCTACCTTGTGCGTCAACGTATGCTGGAAACGGGTGTTGACATGTTTTTAGATATCCATGGTGATGAAGCAATTCCTTACAACTTCGTCGCTGGCTCAGAAGGTATTCCTTCTTACGATGAAAATCTTGCCACTTTAGAGGCATCATTTAAGCAAGCGTTACTGACTATTACACCTGAGTTCCAAGATGAGATTGGTTATGATAAAGATGAGCCGGGTAAAGCGAATTTGACGGTAGGCTCAAACTGGGTCGCGGAGCAGTTCAAATGCCTGTCGTACACGATCGAGATGCCATTTAAAGATAACAACAATCACCCAGAACCGCTTTATGGTTGGTCACCAGAACGCAGTGTATTATTTGGGCAAGATGTCTTAGCTGCAACGCTTACCGTGGCGGATAAAATCTAGTTCGATAACTTAACGTCTGTTCATTATTTCGAAAACAGCTCATTTTAAATGAGCTGTTTTTTTATGCCTTCGGTATCCATTCTCTCCTGTAAAAATTTGTTGCCATTCACAGGCTTAAATGTTGATTCTTAAATTTGAGAATATGGGTTTTTATGGTGATTTGCGTCACAGAAAACTGGCTATTTTGTGATATTCTCCGCAACGAATTGACTATGGCTAAACCAACGCAACGAGACTTTATTTCTCGGTTGGGTATGCGGATGAAGCTCATGAATAGATGGTCTTGAGGTTATCTTTCTCCGTTTTACGTCATTGGCGTTTGAATATCATTTTTTGATTCTTTCCTACGCTATTTAGCTATTTCTGTTCGAAGAAAAGAGAAAGTTACGGCTTCATATTTTACGGCAGTATGCTGCCTCGATGTGTTGCTTTGTGTACAAGAAAAAGGAAAAGAATAATGAAAAAAATCGCTATAGCAGTGGCTACTGTACTTGCTGGTGGTGTGATCTCAAACGTTGCACTTGCTGACACTTACATGGGCGGTAAAGTAGGTTACAACTCTCTAAATGATGCGTGTTACCTAAACGAACCTTGTGACGACGACAGTTTTGCAGCATCTATGCACCTGGGCTACAGCTTCAACGAGTACGTTGCAGCAGAGTACGGTGTTGATTACCTTGGTGACTTCACTGCAAACTTCAAAAAGCCGGGCCTAAACACCGTTGACGGTGATCTTTGGGCGTTGACTCTTGCTCCTAAATTCAACCTACCGCTAACAGATTCTTGGAATCTATTCGCGAAAGTTGGTGCTGCATACATGATGGCGGGTGACGAAAAAGATTTCGTACCAACAGGCTCTCTAGGTGCTGAGTACAAAATCAACTACAACTGGAGCCTACGTGCTGAATACCAACGTTACCAAGATATGTCTGATGACGTGATTGAAGACATGGATTCAGATTTCTTCGGTATTGGTTTTAACTACAAGTTCGGCTCTGAGCCAGTAGTTCAAGAAGAAGTGGTTGAGGAAGTAGTAGAAACACGCCCTGCAACACGTATTGTTGAGCATGTTTACCCTGCTCAAACAACAGCGACAGTACAATTCGACCTAGAAAGTGCAGAAGTGAAAGATGCATCGACTCTTTCTGGTACCGTTGATCTGATGAACACTTACCCACAAGCTCAAGTTGAGATCACGGGTTACAGTGATACGACGGGTTCTGCTGCGTACAACCAGCAACTTACAGAAAAACGCGCGAAAGCCGTTGCTGACGAGTTCCAAGCAAAAGGTATTGCGGCTGAGCGTATGACAGTGAAAGGCATGGGTGAAGCTAACCCAGTAGCAAGCAACGAAACACGTCAAGGTCGTCAAATGAACCGTCGTGTTGAAGTAGTTGTTCCTGCGTTTGAATACCAAACCACTGAGAAAGCAGAATAATTCCTGCTTAAGAGACAGTTCCAAAAGCCAGCGTGTATCACGCTGGCTTTTTTGATCCCACTTAACAAACTCAGCACTTTCATCAATTTGTCATCACCAGTTCATACCATGGCTGCCAAGTATTTGGGAGAGTGTTATGCAAAGTTTACCGCCGCTTAATTTGCTCCGAGCGTTTGAAGCCACGGCGCGATTACAGAGCTTCACTAAAGCCGCAGAGGAGCTAAATGTGACCCGTGCGGCCGTCAGTCAGCAGGTGAAATCGCTAGAACTGCAGTTAAATGCAACATTATTCGAGCGCAAGGGTACGCACCTTACGCTGACCAGCTCAGCAAAAGAATACTGGCCGGTGGTTAACCATGTGCTTCAAACCTTATCAACCTCGACCCATCATTTATTTACTCGCCCACAGAACAAGCAAATTACCTTACATGTCGCCCACAGTTTTTGCTCGCAATGGCTAATGCCAAGGCTGGCCGATTTTCAGCGTCAATTTCCAGATGTTTCCTTTAAGATCTCGACAACCGCGAATACGGTTCCAAACGCCAGTGCGATTGCAGATATAGAAATTATTAACGGAGATGGCGATTGGCAAGAGCAACAAGCTATTCAGCTTACCCAAGAAAACTGGATCGTTGTAGCAAGCCACGGCTTTATTCAGTTAAATCCGATTGATGACCTCACGAAGTTGTCTCAAACACCTAAAATTTGCACCGGGGGTTATCATGAATCTTGGCAGGTATGGTTTGCGTACCAAGGTTATCAAGGCAAGGTGAGCAAAGTGATAGCCGAATTTGAACATTCATTGCTTGCTATTCAAGCTGCAACTAATCAACTTGGTGTCTTACTGGTGAGAGACTTTCTTGTTGAGGATGAGTTACAACAAGGGATATTAGTGCAAATCGGAGATTGGGGTATGCCTAGCTCCGGCGCACACTATATGATGGTTAGAGCATCAGAAAAGTCACACGTAAACACCTTTGCCCAATGGTTAATACAAAGCCTTTGATGTTTTACGATCTATTTTTACAGCGGTACTTATTCTTGCGATTTACCTAACAAAATGCGCGGTTTCTTATAGGGTCAGTCAACCTTCTCTAAAAGCTTTGAGTGTATGATGATCTAGCTTTACGTTATCTGATGCGCGCTTAATCCACACAGGATACTGTTATGGACACAATGCAAGGCGGTAGAGAAAATGCCATCTATCGAAAAGGGAATTTGATATCTCGTCCTGCCAGTTATTGGACGATGACTATCCATCAGCTACTTACCTATCTTCATTCACGAGGCTTTACGGCATGCCCTAAAGCGGTTGGTATTGAAAAAGGAAAAGAGTGGGTTAGCTATGTCGAAGGAGAGACTTACAACTATCCATTGATTGGCAACATTGCTTCTGTTTCCGCGCTCCAATCTGCGGCAAAAATGTTACGCGATATGCACGATGCATCTGAGGGTTTCCTTAAGCAATATCAAAATGAAACGCTGCACTGGATGCTGCCACCACGAACACCACAAGAGGTGATTTGTCATGGTGATTTCATGCCATATAACGTGGCACTCCGTGGAGAGTTTGTCGTTGGTGTGTTTGATTTTGATACGGCGCATCCGGCGCCAAGAGTTTGGGATGTCGCTTTTTCGGTCTATGGTTGGGCACCATTTAAAACCGATGAGCACGATAAAATGGGCTGTTTGGAGCAACAAATTCAGCGTGCAAAACTCTTCTGTGACGCTTATGGCTGTTCGAGATTGGAACGGGAAGAGCTTGTGGAGGTGATGACACATCGACTCTCCGCGTTAGTTGATTATATGAGAGGGGTCGCAGCTCAAGGTGATGATAGGTTTCAAGCGAACCTAGAAGATTGCCATCATACCGCTTACCTCAACGATATCGAGTACCTAAGAAAACATAGACAAGTCATCACCCTAGGACTTTTAGGTTAGGGCTGGGTGATATCTTTAATGACATTGAATAACCACTGGTTTATCGGGGCTTGCTGTTGTGAGCGACGACAGCTCATCACGTAGCGAACATCAAGCTCTAACCCGCCAGGAAGCGCGATACTTCGGCAGCCCTTAGGCACATGTCCACTCATGGTTATACCAAAATGATCCGTTTGTAGGAGCACTTTTTGAATCATCGCAGGGTGTTCAATTTCTACCTTAGGTGTGGTTCGGAACCCCATATGGTTGAGTCTTTCCAACAACGGGTATCGGTAGTCGTTCCATCCCGGCGTTTTGAAAAGTAAAAAGGGGTAGTTTTCTAGCTCTTGGAAATGTTGAGCGGGATGCTCATCTCGAACAAAAAATACGGCTTTTCCTCGACCTAGTTCGTTTTGAATAATTGACTGCGGAAGATCCTCATCAAAATAATGAATCGCAATAGCGTTTTCACCCTCAGTTAATCGCTTTTTCGCGTCGCTCCCCCAACGTAAACAAGAGAACTTTGCTTTTGGGGCGTGTTTTAGTAATTCTAAGTAAAACTTGTCACCAAAGTAATCCCAAAACAATGTGTTCGCATAAATAGTGATCGAGCCGTCAAAATGAGCGGGTGAAAAACTCTGTGGTTTGATGGAATCAATACTGGTGAGTATTTGTTCAAAATGTGGCATGTTCGCTTCGACAAAAGCGGTCGGTTCAAAGCCATTTTTAGTCTGAATGAACAAAGGATCATCGAGCTGCGCTTTCATTTTTGTCAGGTTTTTGCTGATTGATCCTGAGGTCTTTCCGAGTGAATCTGCCACCAATCGGACGCTACGTAACTCATACATCCGTTTTAGTACCAATACGTTTTGAATGTCCAGATTAATGCTCATACATCGTCTCATTTATCTTCTGCCGAGAAATCATATCTCTGAATTTCTGAATAAAAGACAACGTTCGGTCAATTTAAGCATGCTGTCGTATCTTATGGTTTATTGAAGGCGACGGTGGACAGCAAATATGCTTGGTCATATCAATTTAGTGGTTTGGATTTCCATTTGGTAAATGATGACTTTCCTCGTATGAACATGTTTCTGTTGTTACAGTTTTTTCATCGAAAGAAAGTAAGAACAAAAACAGAGGTGACGTATGAAAAAATTAATCGCACTTGGTTTGATGGTTTGCTCAACAAACATAGCATTAGCTGGCGATGGGTCATACACGGGCACGATTGATATGACGATGGCTACGAAAAATCAGGTCGACGTCGAGCGCGCAGATTCTCAACTGACGCTGAAAGGTCGAAATGAAACGGCCTATGGCGGGGTAATCATCCAAACGGATGCTGCTACACAAAAAATTGAACTTCGTGGTCGACGTGATTAATCGAACATGTTGTTGTTAAGAAAATGCCGCGAATATCGCGGCATTTTTTATATTTTGAGATAGGTAAATCATCAAACTCAGCTTTGAACTTCAACCCCAGCTTCGATCTCGACTGGTTGCGCTTGAGTATCGCTTTCTTTCGCCGCATCAAGCATCTTGCGAATAATGAGTGACGCTGCCATTGCGATAGCGACCATCACGACAGCAAGGACAGTGAGTAATTGGAAATAATCACCATATACGTTTTGTACAATGTCTTGTGTGATGGTCTGTCCTTTCTCTAACGCGATAGAGGTTGAGAATGCAGCACCAATAATACCGCTTAATGCGATTGCCACAGAAAATAGGCTAACAGAGAAGTTTTCGATGTGCTTCGGCGCGACGGAAAGAATAAACGCTACGACCATCGAACCCACGATGACTTCTGCAATCGCCTGGAAGAAGTGAATAGCGAGAAAAATTTCTGGCATGATCACGACATCTTCACCCACGGTAGTCACGGCAAACGTCAAGATACCAAACGCTATCGCGGTCAGTACAAATGCCAAGGCGATTTTTGTCGCGGTAGAGAGGTAGATATCGCGCTTTTCCAGCAACCCAAAAAAGCCAGCTACGATAGGACCACCAACCATACACCAAAGCGGGTTCATTGCCATTGCTGCTTCTGGTTCGAGCGGAATAAAACCAAATAGAGAGCCTTTTAATGTGTTGATAGCAACCATGTTCATCGAGGTCATCATTTGTCCGTAGTAAACAAAGAAACAGGTTGTCAGCAAGGTCACAATTAAGATGGTCCCCATCTTCAAAGACTCAGCTTTGCTTGCTTTAAGCATCAGAGATATGAAGTATGCGATCGCCGCCCCTCCGATGGCGTATACGATATTTTGGCCAATATCCATGTTTGAAAACATGAAAAATACCAACGCGATCATTGCCAATGAAATCAATGCAAAAAGTACCCAGTTTTTTAAACTTACGGTTTTTTGATCAAGCTCAGAGGCTACGCCAACAAGATCTTTGCGGAATACCAATAGCATGATCAATGCCGCTGCTGCCATAACAGCAGAGATGGTAAAACCGCCATTAAAGCCGATCACAAGGACAATCATTGGGAACAAATATTGACCTAAAAAGGCGCCAACATTATTCACTGAATAATTGATTGGGTATCCTTTTTCAAAATCTTCTTGTGATTTGAACGTTCGTTTATAGAGGCTAGGGTAAGAGGGTGACATCAGGCCGCGGCCATAACTGGCGAGCGCAATACCACACATTGAAAGTGGAACGTTAGAAGCAGAAGCCCCCAGCACGAGTAATACGTAACCGGATGCAAAAGCGAAATATGCGATAGAAAGTGAGCGATAAGCGCCTAAAAACTTATCTGCAATAAAGCCGCCCGCAATCGCGAAAAGTGGCCCGATCGCCGAAAAAGCACCAACGATCATCATCGTATCGGCTTCGTTGTAATTTAGATCCTCTAGAAAAAATCGAGTTAGACTTACTAATACACCGTAAAATGATAAGCCAAACATCATTTGGCAGAACATCATGGATTTATTGAGTTTATTCCACATAATTTTGTACTCACATTAGCGGAGAAAGGTAGGTATTGTTATTTCTATTAAATAGTAATGAAACGAAAGATTGAGTATTGAAATAATTGTCGCATAACGTGGAAATGCTGCACTATATTTTCTAATGCTTAGGTGGCTAAATGCTAATGTGTTGTTCTAGATTAATTTGAATAAAGCAGTGCTTAATTCTGCTTTTCTTTAATTTTGTTATATTTATTACTGATTGGGGGCTGAAGGGGGGTTATAGGATTACTGGCAAATAAAAAGAGGTCTTGCGAGAAAGGAAATTGCTGACGAAGTGCATCGCCAGCAATGATATAGCGGGCTTATTTGATTATTCGCATGGCGGTGCCATATGAATGACGGCCAAGCCACCCAAGGAAGTTTCACGGTATTTTTTGTTCATATCTTTACCAGTTTGATACATGGTTTCGATAACTTTATCTAATGAAATAAGGCATTTGCTCGTGCGCTTTAATGCCATACGTGAGGCATTAATGGCTTTCATTGCGCCCATGGCATTTCTTTCAATGCAAGGCACTTGAACCAAGCCGCCGATCGGGTCACAAGTCATTCCTAATGAATGCTCCATCGCAATTTCCGCAGCAATACAAATCTGCTCGTTACTGCCGCCTCTGAGTGCCGTTAAACCAGCGGCTGCCATGGATGAAGAAACCCCGACCTCTCCCTGACAACCCACTTCGGCGCCGGAAATTGATGCGTTAGTTTTGTATAAGATGCCGATAGCGCCAGCGACTGCAAGAAAGTCTTTCAGCTGTTTAATATCAAGCTCTTTGATGAAGCGATGGTAGTACATCAATACCGCCGGAATAACCCCTGCGGCGCCATTAGTTGGAGAAGTAACGACTTGTCCTCCAGCTGCATTTTCTTCGCTAACCGCAAAGGCAAAGAGGTTAATCCAATCCATGATCTCCATTGGATCATTCTCAACTGCAGCGTTGGCTTCGAGCTTTTTCAAAAGGTTTGGTGCACGACGAGTGACATTGAGACCACCTTCTAAAATCCCTTCCGTATCGAAACCACGTTGCATGCAGAGCGACATCACTTTCCAAATTTGTTCTGCTCTTTGGCTAATTTCTTCATCTGAGCGGAATGCCAGTTCGTTTTGTAGAATCATACCTCCCAAACTAAAACCGTTAGTCTCGGCTTTTTCCAGCATCTCATCCGCTGATGTGAAAGGAAATGGTACCGCGACTTCATCTTGTTGCGTGCCGTTTTCTAGTTCGTCAGCGGTGGCGATGAACCCACCTCCGATGGAATAATAAATTTCAAACGCCACTTGGTCTCCCGCAGCGTCTAGTGCGGTAATCGTCATTCCGTTTTCATGCAGGGGAAGGTTGTCACTATGAAAGACGATGTCATGGTCGTAGCTAAACTCAATCTGGTGCGTACCAGCGAGCAGCAGCGTGTTGTTGTCTATCGTATTTTGTAGCGCACTTTTAGCGCTACTCATTTTGATGGTATCGGGTTTATTTCCCATCAAACCAAGGACAGTGGCTCGGTCTGTGTGGTGCCCTCTACCAGTGAGCGATAATGAGCCATAAAGGTCCACTTGCACCCGATGCACTTTCGCCATAGAGTCGCTAACTAGTTGAGTGAAATGGAATCCGGCAAGCATAGGACCATTAGTGTGGGAGCTAGAAGGCCCGACACCAATCTTAAATATATCGAAAATCGACAGCATAATTGACTTCCTTTAGCAGTGAACCTTTATAAAGGTCTCTAGAACAGTGTTGTTAACTAGATGTTAAAGCCTGTAGGCCGGGAGTGAAAGAAGATTTTTGTAACACTGCCAACTAAGCGCGAGATTTTGAAATGAAGTTAGACAATGTGGTCATTGTTTTAGGTAAACGCCTCGTCAATAGCAGATTGACCGTTGAAGGGGTAACAAGAGTCGAAGCCTTATCTAATACGATTGAGTCATTGCCGACAGAGCGAACGGCGATTATTTTTTGTGGTGGATTAACGCAAGGTCAACGCATTTCTGAAGCAGATGCAATGTACAGTTATTTTAAATCTCTCAATGCGGTCGCTGTGCATCCGTTCCCTGAACATCAAGTACTTTTAGAAAATCGCTCTTTGAATACGTTTCAGAACATGCGTTACGCTTCTCGTGTTTTGTGTGATAGTGGTTTGTTCCAGTTATGGTCAGCGCGTCCGGTTGAGGTCACCTTGTTGTCGAATGACTACCACCTTGAGCGAATCATAGAAATCCAAACCTTGATGGATGAGCAGGGATTATTACGAGTACTAAAATCTGAGTGCGCATCCATGGGCGTTACTCTCAACTTACCATTGGATATCAACAAACATATCAGCGTACCATACCCACATAAAGGGCCTGTGGCGGCGGCATTTTTATTACTGGATGAACTCACGACTTACCGAGTTTATTTAGAAGGGGTCAAGCAGGGAGCATTTTTACGAGACTTATCGGTTGTCCGAAAGAAGCCGCTTATGATCGCGAGACATGCCATTCAGCAATTGCTCGCTTTACCACTCGATAAAGATAGTTTGCAACAGATTGAAGACATGAAAAAGGCCGTCGAAATGACGGCCTTGGATGAATCTGTAGGAGCTGCGGAACAAGCGTTAAGGATCGTTCATCCGATATTAACTGCATTGAACCGCCGCTTGGATCCTGAGTCTATTCATTAAGTTCGCGTTTTGTGCGGACTGCGCTCAATGCGATCAAACAGTAGCAAAGGAGTTCCATGCCTTCTTCCGAAATATTTTTAACATCACGGATGTAGTTCTTGTCCATCACTTGTTGCCAAAAACTGCCCATGCCATACAAGCGAGAGAAGACCAACAATAGCATCACGGCACCAATTAACAGTTTCATGTGGGGAACCGTTAAGATAGTCGCCATTTCGTTCATGGTACCTTTACCACCGTGGTAAGCTTTGGCGCAAGCCAGTGCGGTTACAGCTAGCGCAGGAAAAACCCAAGAACCATGACGAATCATGTCTGTCCAATAGTCTGTTTCACGAATAATGAGCACCGCGAAAAAGCCGGCAATCAAAATGGCCGCATGCTTTAGCTGAGGCTGTTGTTTAGATAGGCTAAAAAATGACCATGACGCAATCGCGAGCATCACAAGCTGGAGTGTTTCTGTTATGGAAAGCTCACCAAGGCTTGAACCCAACACGACATAATCAAGGCGAAGACTGAGGTTAACGAGAATACTGATAGCGACAATCATCAATGCGCTTAAACTCGATTTATAAATGATGCGCTTTGACTCTTCAGTAACAACGTTGCTTGGGGCTGACTCGGCTTCTTTTACTATTTGTGTTTTCATCTTGCTCACCTGTTCCAGAAAATGTGGAAGAAATGTGAATTAGTGTGATCTGTGTTTGGGATTTTATTGTCCAAGTGGAAAGTTATGTCAGAGGAATGTCAAGAATAGAACACTGTTCGATATAGTATCGATGTGCGGTAAAGTCAGAGGTATGTAAAAATTAAGTGAGAAAGTTTTGATAAATCAAATAAAAAAGGAGCCTAAAGGCTCCTAAGTGATAGAGGGAATCTGACGTGTCGACAAAAAAATTTAGTAGTCGCCACTCTCACTTTCTTTATGATTGTCGCGATAGTATTCCCATTGCTCGACACGGTTATCGTCAGACAGCACGCAGTAGGTCACACGTTCGCCATTTTCCGAAACGGTATCCAACTCACCACCTTGCTGAACACAGTAAACGGCTGCAGGATTTGCGACGGAGGTATACTCAGTCGAGCGAGTGGCACCTTCGTAAGTTGAACAACCAGCCAGTACCAACGTTGCAGCCATAGCCATCATTAAATTTGTCTTTTTCATTCTTTATCTCCGCATGGGGTGGGCGAGTATTGTATTGATTATAGGCAACTTTCAGAGATTATTGTCTTATCGATGTTAAAAGTAAGAGGGACGTATAAGAATTTAGATATTCTCATCTTTTACTGGTTATCACGTCACACTTCTATTTGTTGCGGATTGTTACGAAGGTTAGAACCGTTGCGTTCAAACCAATGTCTTGAACGCATTTGGACCGACAACGATGATTTAAAGCGTGAAGTTCGGTAATATGCGCGCAAAACATGACAGTGGTATTTTCGATGAGACACTTAAAATCGACCGTTCATCCGGACATTGAGCACTTGGACGACAAAATTATTTTCCAGCGCAATGCGGCACGCGCCATCGTACTAGATGGTGAAGATGTGTTGTTGCTCTATACAGAGCGTTACCATGACTACACTTTGCCAGGTGGTGGTATTGATGATGGTGAAGATGTGATTGCTGGACTAGTTCGTGAACTAGAAGAGGAAACCGGCGCGCAGAATATCCATGGTATTAAGCCTTTCGGAATCTTTGAGGAATTTCGTCCTTGGTACAAAGACGACGCTGACGTAATGCACATGGTATCGTATTGCTATACATGTAAAATCGATCGTGAGTTAGGCGAAACGGCTTATGAAGACTATGAAGTTAAAAATGGAATGCGTCCAGTATGGATGAACATTCACGAAGCGATAGCGCACAATGAAAAGACCATGGCAGAAAGCCCGAAAAAAGGCATGAGCATCGAGCGCGAAACGTTTTTGCTTCAGTTGATTTCTAAAGAATTACTATAAATAACTTAGCTTGCCTCATAGTGACTTACCTACTCGTTGTTCTGTTAATAGGTCAGCTTTTAAATCGATAAAAAAAGTCCGGACTCCCCCCCGGAACCCGGACTTATTCCAGACGCGCAAGCGAAGCGTCATCTTGATATTTTAAATTTGTTTCGAACTATGAAAACAATAGCTGTTTTACATTTAGTGTGTAAATAATTATTAGGTCCAACCATTGGTTTTCATGTTTTTTGCAAACGCAATGTGACGCATATCTACCCAATTGGCAAGCGCAATTTGGGTACCTTTTAATAAACCACTACTCTTTCTTATCTTTGAGATACCTTACCTCAACTTTTTTGCACACGTTTGCATAGAGATCACGAGTTTTCAAATTGGCCGAACACGATCTTGTAATTTTACGTTTTTCTGACATTGGATTTTGTCGTGATTTTTATCACAAATTGACCAACGGAGGTAGTGGACTAAAGTCGATCAGCGGTTGCGAAACCATCGGAGCATCTGAAGCAAATAAGAGTAAAGGTTGAAATGATGAGGATTGTAACTGACCGATATCTATCAACTTTTCCAGCGCGAAGAATCGACTAACGTATTGGCGAGTCTCTTTAGGTAGTGTGAGCTTCTGAAAGTCGTTACTGCCTGCTCGCTGAATAGCGCGTGCGACACGCCCTTCACCTGCATTGTAGGCCGCTAATGTCAGCGCCATGTTTTGATCGAATTTGTTGTATAAAAACGTCAGATACTTGAGTGCTGCAGCTGTGCTTGCTTCTGTATCAAAGCGATCGTCTTGTTTTGTATCTACGGTCAACCCGAATCGTTGAGCTGTTGCTGGTATCAGTTGCCAAAGTCCGGCGGCGTTGGCATGAGAAACGGCTTTGGGGTTGTAAGAGGATTCCAACATTGGCACTAAGGCTAGACTCTTTGGTAAAGAGTGGCTTTGCAGTTGTTTGAAAATGTGATGAATCACCGGGCTGGATGAATCGAGACGCTTGGCAATTTGTGGTTTGTATGGGGCTAAAACTTGATATTGCGTTTGAATATCAGCTGGGCTTGGTTTCGCCTGACTGGTGATTGAAAGGCAGGATAGTAAGGCGATAAAAATAAAAAGGCCTACAGTACTCAGCCGAGATGGCGACTGAATCTGTAGGCAAGACGAACATCGTTTAGAACGATTTATCTTCATAAGTGTGTTGCACAGGTTGTTTGAGTTGACTGACCAACTCATGGAACGCCGCAGAGCTGTGGCCATTGCTCTGATTGTATTGTTGGCACTGACTTACCAACGTTTCCAATAGCGCCCATTGTTTTCTAGCTTGCATACCTATTTGGGCAGGCAAAGCATTGAAAATTCGTTTTACGCTGGCGTCATTACACGCTAACCCCAGCTCTCGCATACACTGGCTTCTATCACTGGCTGAGCGGTTAAGTTTATTGAGTATTGGCATTTGTTTCTGAACATTGTTACTCAGTGCCTCACCATCAAACTTTAAGTACAACGTTTTTTGCTGTTGAAGCAAAGGGATAAGTTGTTGATAGAGCTTGATATCCTCAGGTATTGAGCGAATAAATTGTTGAATTCGCTGCGATACTGCGCTTGCCATGATCTCTTCCTAGTGTGTTATTACTCGTGACCTGTATGGAATTGCATGATCGCCTTTGATAGTGCTTTGGTATCTAGGCTAAGTTCGCCACGCGCTAATGCGTTACGTACTTGTTCTACTTTTTCCATATCAACATCAGGTAGTGATGCCATTTCAGCTTGAGCGCGATCTATCGCTACGGTATTCGCTTGAAATGCAGGCTCGTGTACTTTGCTCTGTTCGACGACGTCGACAGGCTGTTTGCTTGCTTGCTGTAATTTTGTTTGTGGGACATGACCGCCCGCGACTTTGTCGATTTTCATGCTGTGGTCCTCATCATCATGTTCTAAATTAAGTAGGCGGTTAGGATGTGATAAACATTAAATATTTTTTTTGTACTCGAAATTCAGCGTTACTGACGAGAGCCAAAATTAAAAAATGTTACGCTGAGTCCAAAATCAAAATTGAGTATGAACCTGGTTTAACCCGGTTACGACAGCTCTAATGACCTTGCCAGAACTTAGGTTTTCTACTTCAATTTGTTGCCCTTTCGCACCATCTTCTAAGGCGACTCCTTTCGTGCTGGCGCTAAATCCATTTTTGCTCGCAATCACTATGACTTCATTGCCTTTTTCGATTAAAGGTGGAGCCGATAAATTGGATGGGTTGACCACTTGCCCTGCACGTAAACGGCGAGAGGTTTCTAAGCCTATTGCTTGTCCTGGGCGAGTATAAAAATCGTCTTGTCGCGAGATGGTGCGCGTTTCCAGTTTAACGTGCTTGGCAGTCACAACTTCATTTCGACCGACCGTGGTTGTGGCAACCAAGACAGGCAGTGTCAGAGAAGATTTTATCGTGACGTTAATTCGCCAGGGTGAAGCGATGTCATCGCAACTTACTGAGCGCTTAAGGTTTCCAACTGGCAACGCTTGATTGTCGCGACCAGTGATGACCAGAGGCGACTCACACTCAGGTAGGTGATTCGCCGAGCCTGGTACCCACATGTCGAAATCCAGTTGGTATTCTCCCCACTGGTTAGAGTGAGCATTTTGGGCCACTTCTTGTTTGAAATGCTCTGCTACAACAGATTTTATCTCCTCAACGCTTAGGGTTCTGCCAGAGGTGTTGGCGAAAGTTTGTCCTGGTATTAGAGCAAGCAGAGTTAGCATTAATGTTGAGGAAGTAAGCACTTTCCCCTTGCTTTTAATGCTTTCCGTGAGCCGGAAGTTTGGCTTCCATCCTTGTTTGTAAATCATTGATATATATGGCTATTTTTTATGGCACGCATCTTGTTTGTATGTTGGCGTATTCGAGCCAACTGTAAGGAAGATGCATGGCGATCACATTTGAAAATGCTTTAGGTGTACATCCAGAGGCACTTAATTTTCGCGTTCAGCGTACCAAAGTCCTTGCCAGTAACCTAGCAAATGTTGACACCCCTGGGTATTTGGCGAAAGACCTAAGTTTCACCACCGTAATGAACCAGGTGGCTGCAGGCGGTGTGAACAAACCAGTGCCTAAGTTTCAGGTTCAGGCCCAATACTCGGTGCCTTACCAGAACAGCAAAGATGGCAACACTGTAGAACTGGGTGTTGAACAAGCGAAATTCACGCAAAACAACATGGACTTTCAAACTAGCCTGACGTTTCTCAACATGAAATTTAATGGCTTAACGAAAGCGATTGAGGGACGTTAATTATGTCATTCACTGATATTTACTCGATCACTGGATCCGCGATGACAGCACAAACTGTGCGTCTTAACACGGTCGCCAGTAACTTAGCTAATGCGGACGCGGTGTCTGCAAATCCAGATGACGCTTATAAAGCGCTGAAGCCCGTATTCGCGACTGTGTACCAAAAAGCGCAGCTGACAACGGAAAACGGGGTTTATCCCAATGCTGAAGTTCGCATTGTTGACGTTGTGAAAAATGCGGGAGAAGCCGAGAAACGCTTTGAGCCAAACAACCCGTTGGCCAATGGTGAAGGTTATGTGTATTACCCAGATATCGATGTCGTGGCTGAAATGGCAGACATGATGTCAGCGACACGTAGCTTCGAAACCAATGTTGAAGTGTTATCAAATGTGAAAAGTATGCAGCAAGGTCTGCTTAGATTAGGGCAGGGCAGTTAATGAGTCTCGCACAATATACACCTTTATCGTCTGATGCTCCTGTGAGCACTAAAGCAAAAGAGAACAATGGCATTGCACCAAATCCTAAAGATATGAACAGTGCTTCTTCATTAGAGAACGAATTCATTTCTTTGATGGTGGCGCAGATCCAAAACCAAGATCCACTTAACCCACTTGATGGCACGGAATACGTTGGTCAGTTGGCTCAATTCTCTCAAGTTCAAAGTACCGAGAATATGTCCAAGACAATGCAACAGAGCATGATTCTCCTCGACAACATGCAAGTGCTATCGACAGCGGGGCTCGTCGGACAAACTGTTTACGTCAACTCCAAAGAATTTGAGCTTGGTGAAGGCGTACAGAACGGAAAAATCGAACTCGCTCATAGCTCAAACCAAGTGACGTTAGTTGTGAAAGATGAGTTTGGTCAATCCACTAAAGTGCCATTAGGTGCTCACGGCAAAGGTGACGTCGACTTTTCAATTAATCCTGAAGAACTTGGTCTTAAACCAGGCAAATACTCAGTGGCAGTAGAAGTGCAAGAAGGGCAAGCAAGTCCAAATGTGCTCATGGCTGGCACTGTTGAGCAAGTGCGTATTCCAAATACTGGCGGCGCAGCATTAGTCAATGTCCATGGCGTTGGCAACGTTCCTTTCTATCAAATCACTCAGTTTGGTGCTTAACCAAATAGGGAAATCAGAGGTCTTTTTATGAGTTTTAACATCGCACTAAGTGGTCTGGACGCGACCAACACAGAGCTAAACACAATCAGTCACAACATTGCCAACGCATCAACGTATGGTTTTAAAGGTGGCCGCACAGAATTCTCCGCAGTATACAACGGCATGCAACCTGGTGGTGTAGAAGTCGCGTCAATTTCACAGAACTTCGACAAAGACGGCAGTATCTCAGGAACTGGCCGTGCGATGGACTTGGCGATCAACGGTGGCGGATTCTTTGTCACTAAAGACAACATGGGTCAAACGCTATACACGCGTTCAGGTGTATTCGCGACAGATAAAGATAACTTTGTTACCGCTAACAGTGACGCAAAACTGCAAGGTTACAGTGTGGATAGCAACAACAACCTGATGACAGGCTCTGTGGGCAATATCCAAGTATCTACGTCATCACTGAATGCAAAAGCGACAGACGGTCTTGATTTTGTTGCAAACTTTGATGCAAGTGCGTCTGCCATTGATAAAACGGTAACGCCGTTTAATCCGGACGATCCAAACTCATTCAATTCGTCTTACACCACAAAAGTCTATGACTCGCTGGGTAACTCGCACACGGTAACCCAGTACTTCACTAAGACCGCTTCTAACTCTTGGGAAGTGAATGTTCAAGTGGATGGTGGCGCAACACCAGTGACAACGGTACCAGTAACGTTTGACAAAGACGGTTCGCTTTCTTCACCGACGGCTCCGTTTAATGTTTCATTCCCTGCGGCAGGCGCAAATGCGATGAGTGTCGACATTAACTTGAAAGGCAGCACGCAGTTTGGTGCGAAATTCGGCGTAAGTACTAACAGCCCGAACGGTTACACATCCGGTGAGCTTGCAGGAGTACGCGTTGAAGGTAATGGCATGGTTTACGCGACCTACACTAACGGCCAATCACAGCTGCAAGGTCAAGTTGTACTTGCAGACTTCGCCAACACACAAGGTTTAGCAAAAGTGAGTGGTACGGCATGGACTCAAAGCTTTAGCTCTGGTGCGCCAATCATGGGTGTCCCTGGTTCAGGTACGTTGGGTGATTTAACCCCAGGTGCGCTAGAAGGTTCTAACGTTGACCTAACCAGTGAGCTTGTGGCGCTTATGACCGCACAGCGTAACTACCAAGCAAACGCGAAAACCATCTCTACCAGCGACAAGCTAACTCAAGCTTTGTTTAACGCGGTGTAATGGGAGTTTTGCATGGATAGCTTGTTATTTACTGCAACGTCAGGTGCGAGTCGAGTTCTTAAGGCTCAGCACGTGCGTTCAAACAACTTATCAAACGCTGATACTGCTGGCTTTCGAGCGGATATGGAGCGCGTGCGCAGTGTAGAAATGCAAGGCCCAGGTTTTGATGGTCGCACTATGGTTGTGACCAACTCTGCCTCAACGCGTTTTGATTCTGGCGACATTATGAAAACGGGACGCCCGTTGGATGTCGCCATCATGGGTGAGGGTTATCTTGCTGTTGAAACTCCTGCGGGTAACGAAGCGTACACGCGAGCGGGCAATATCCAAGTCGACACTTTTGGTGCCATGACCATCAACGGTTTTCCTGTTCTTGGTGAAAATGGGCCTTTGGTTGTGCCTGATTATCAAAAGATTGAAATTAGCGAGCGTGGTCAAGTATCCGTGATTCCGCCAGGTGGTGGCGCAGAAATCGTCGCGGGAACGTTGAAGTTGGTTAAACCAGAAATGAACCAACTTCAAAAAGAGAGTGACAGCCTACTGCACAGTGTAGATGGCGTGCCATTCGCTGCCGATGAAACCGTGCAACTTTCTCCTGAGCACATCGAGGGCAGTAACGTATCTGCCATTGATGAGTTGATTAGCGTGATGTCGTTAACGCGTAACTTCGAGATGCAAGTTCGCATGATGAAAACGGCCGAGACGTTGGCACAAGCTGGTAATAAATTAATGGCGGCGAGATAAGTCTCGCCCCGCAAGGAGTAATAAAAAATGCATTCAGCATTATGGGTAAGTAAAACAGGCATGGCAGCGCAGGACACGAAGATGACTGCCATTTCTAACAACCTAGCGAACGTAAATACAGTTGGCTTTAAGCGTGACCGAGTTGTATTCGAAGACCTTTTCTACAGCATTCAGCGTCAACCTGGTGCTCAAGTAGACCAAGTTAACGAGTTGCCAAGTGGTATTCAGCTAGGTAGCGGTGTTCGCGTAGTTGGCACGCAAAAAGTGTTTACGCAAGGTAACACTCAAAATACAACACAAGAGTTGGACCTTGCCGTTATGGGACAGGGTTTCTTTCAAATCGAAAACTCGGATGGACAGATCATGTACACACGTAATGGTCAGTTCCATGTCAACTCTGAAGGCTTAATGGTGAACAGCCAAGGCTTGCCGTTAGAGCCACAAATTCAGATCCCAGATAATGCCTCTTCATTCTCTGTTGGTGTTGATGGCACGGTAACAACAACGACGGCCGACGATCCAACGCCACAGCAGCTTGGTCAAATCACGCTCGCAAAATTCATTAACCCAGCAGGCTTAGAGGCCGTGGGTGGTAACTTGTTCCGTGAAACGGAAGCCAGCGGCCCGGCAGATGAACTGATTGCTGGTGAAGATGGCGCAGGCCTCATCAAGCAAGGTGCATTGGAAGGTTCAAACGTACAAGTAGTGGAAGAGATGGTCGACATGATCACGACTCAACGTGCGTATGAGATGAATGCGAAAGTGGTCTCTGCTGCAGATGACATGCTGAAGTTTGTTTCGCAATCAATGTAAGTATGAAATTGGTGATGATGAAGGAAAAAGCAATGAAATGGCTTTCTAAGAGTTGGGCAGTAGCCGCCGTGTTGCTGGTGGGATGTGCCGGCCGTCAGGAATTTATTCCGCCTGAGCCAAATGCCGAGGAATACGCACCACCAACGCTCGATTACACGTTGCCGGAAACCCAGTCTGGTAGCCTTTATCGTCATCAATACACGATGACCCTGTTTCAGGATCGTCGTGCTTACCGAGTTGGCGATGTGTTAACGGTTCAACTATCAGAAGAAACCTCATCGAGCAAAAAAGCGGGTACTAAGTTTGGCAAAAGCTCAGCGGTTAATTTCGCGGCGCCGACCATAGGAACGAAAACGTTCGATGAGCTAGGGGTTAGTGTCGATGGCAGCCGCAACTTTGATGGCAGCGCTTCAAGCTCACAGGGTAACAAGCTGCAAGGTGCTATCACCGTAACGGTACACGAGGTGTTACCTAATGGTGTATTGCGTATCAGTGGCGAAAAATGGCTGCGCCTTAACCAGGGAGATGAGTTTATTCGTCTCACTGGCATTGTTCGTGTGGATGATATTAATCGCAGCAACCAAGTTTCTTCTCAACGAATTGCTGATGCACGAATTACCTACGCAGGTCGCGGAGCTCTGGCTGACAGCAACGCAGCCGGATGGCTAACTCAATTCTTCAACAGCCCATGGGTACCTTTCTAATGAAGACAATGCAATCTTTCTTTACGTCTTTCCTATTGGTGTTGACCTTGGGATTACCAACCACTTCACATGCTGAAGTGGAAATTCCGATCATGGACTTGGTCGATGTACGCGGCATTCGAGAAAACCAATTGGTTGGTTATGGTTTGGTGGTTGGCTTAGCTGGCCAGGGTGACCGAAACCAAGTGAAATTTACTTCTCAATCTATTACCAACATGCTTCGTCAGTTTGGGGTTCAAATTGATGACAGTATGAACCCTAAGCTACGAAACGTGGCTTCTGTGAGCGTGACAGCAACCGTTGATCCAATGGCGGGCCCCGGACAAACTTTGGACGTGGTCGTGTCTTCAATTGGTGACGCGAAAAGCCTCCGTGGCGGTACGCTATTGTTGACGCCTTTACGCGGTATTGATGGTGAAGTGTATGCCATTGCACAAGGAAACGTCGTGGTGGGCGGTTTGTCTGCAGAAGGGCGAAGCGGCTCCAAAGTCGAAGTTAATACACCAACGGCAGGTCGCGTCCCGAATGGTGCGACGTTAGAGAGAGAAATCAAAACTGATTTCAACCAGCGTGATGAAGTCACCTTAAACCTGCGTAAACCAAGCTTCACGACGGCAAAAAATATCGCGCGTGAAATTAACAATACTTTTGGGCCTAACGTTGCTGTTGCGATCAATAAAGCGCGCATTGATATGCGTGCACCAAAAGATACCCAACAGCGCGTAGTGATGATGTCGATGCTTGAAGAAATGAGCGTCGTGGAAGGCCGCAAGCCGGCTCGAATTGTCTTTAACTCTCGCACGGGAACGGTCGTGATCGGTAAGAGTGTCAAAGTGAGTGAGGCGGCAGTGAGCCACGGCAACTTAACCGTGCGAATTTCTGAATCACAACAAGTCAGTCAGCCAAATGCGTTTGCAAATGGCGATACGAAAGTCGTTAACCAAACGGATCTTGATGTGAACGAAGATTTAGCTCAAATGGTGATTTGGCCTCCAGGCACGGAGCTCAACACTATTGTGACTGCGGTAAACAGCTTAGGTGCCACACCTACTGACTTAATGTCTATCCTGCAAGCACTGAGCGAAGCGGGTGCATTGAACGCTGAATTGGT
Source organism: Vibrio sp. Y42_MX_L11 (assembly GCF_024181785.1). Taxonomy (NCBI): domain Bacteria; kingdom Pseudomonadati; phylum Pseudomonadota; class Gammaproteobacteria; order Vibrionales; family Vibrionaceae; genus Vibrio; species Vibrio sp. Y42_MX_L11. The sequence goes on along the minus strand of NZ_JAMZAP010000011.1, from coordinate 148,679 downwards.
CGTGATTTAAGGAGTTAAGGATGAAACTAGACAGTACCAATGAACAAACTCAACTGAATTCGATGCTGTATCACGACAACAGCGCACTTGCCAACATCAAGCAGAGTCGAGATCAGGAAGGCGCGCTTGAAGTAGTAGCGGGTCAATTTGAGGCGATGTTTTTACAAATGGTGCTGCGTCAAATGCGCAGCAGCAGCGATGTTCTAGCGGATAAAGACAGCCCGTTTGCAAGCCAGCAGCAAGGTGTTTTCCGCGATATGTACGATGGGCAACTGGCAATGGAACTGGCAAAAAAGCAGAGCTCCGGCATTGCCAATATGCTCATCCAGCAACTTAGCCCCTCTATGCGCGAAGTCGCCTTTGATGCTGCGCGTAACATCTCATCTGCAAACGATGGTAAAGGTGCGAATTCTGAATCTATCTCACAGCTTGATGCTAACGAGATTGAGGGGAACTCAAGCTTATTTAATACCGCCTCTCAAGCCGTCGCCTCTGTAAAACAGGTGCTCGGTGAGGCCGGTATGACTACCGCGTTTTCTCAGCCGTTGATCAGGAAAATGGAGCTGTAAATGAACCTAGTTAATATTGCCCTTTCAGGTTTAGGCGCGAACCGCGTGGCCTTAGACGTAACGGCACAAAACGTGGCGAACGTGAATACTGTGGGCTACAGTCGTCAACAAGCATTGATGGCATCAGTCGATGACGGAAAAGCTAACCGCTTAAGCCCTGGTTTAGGGGTAGAGGTCACCAGCATTCGCCGCGTTACAGACCAATTTCTGATTAAGCAAACGTGGTCAACTAACAGTATGGCGGCGTACGCTTCTGGTTACACCAGCAACATGAGCCAATTGGAAAATACGCTAGGGGCCGATGGCTTCAGTATTTCTGCTGGTTTGGACTCTCTAAACGCTGCGCTTAACGATGCCACGGTTAAGCCTGAGTCGATCCCTTACCGTCAACAAATCATCAACGAATCTGAAGCGTTGGCGCGCCGCTTTAATACGCTTACCGAGTCTTTGCACAACCAACATAAAGATATGAGCGACCAGCGTAATGCGGCACTCAACCACGCGAATAGCCTCATGGAAAACATCGCGAAGGTAAACAAGCAGCTGGTTGAAATGCAAGGAACAGGTGGCAACCCATCGCAACTTATGGATGAACGAGATAAATTGATCGGCGAGTTATCTCAAACCATCGAAATCAGAACAACAGAACAGCCTGACGGCAGTGTTCAGGTAACGTTGACCTCTGGTCAGCCACTTGTGATGGGCACGGACCATGGCAAACTCGCAGCCGTTCCAGACCCTAGTGACCCTTACGTAGCAGACTTACACGTAACATTCTCAAGCCAAAGTTTTGCGATTGGTGACTCTCTTGGTGGCAAATTAGGTGCGATTAACGATTATCAAACCGATGTATTAAAACCAAACCAATTGGCTTTGAATGACATGGCGAAAGCGTTAGCGGATGAATACAACGCTGTGCTCGCTACTGGACAAGATTTAAATGGTAACCCAGGTAAACCATTGTTCAGTTACGACCCTGCCAACCCAGCGGCAAGTTTGGATATCACTGAGTTAACTCCAGGTGAGCTTGCTTTTTCAAGTGATGGTACGCCAGGTAATGCGGATGTGTTGCAGTCGTTGATTAATTTAAGCAACAAGCCTGTTTCTGTGACTGGCTATGGCTCAGTGAGTTTGAATGACGCATTCAGTTCTATGGTGGGTCAAACCGCGATTAAAGCACGCCAAGCAGACGCCGATTACCAAGCTAAGTTAGCCATGAACAAGCAAGCACATGCGGCTCGTGACAATGTGAGTGCCGTTAACAGTGATGAAGAAGCGGCTAACTTAATGACGTTTGCTAATGCACACAATGCCAACATGAAAGTGATCAGCACAGCGAATCAGCTGTTCGATTCTGTATTGCAGTTATTCTAAAGGAAACCCAGATGCGAATCAGTGACAATCAATTTAGCCAAATGATGCTGCAAAGTCTGCAAGGTAACAATGCAGGTCTGGGGCACGTGCTACAACAAATGACGACAGGTGAGCGTCTAACTAAACTATCTGACGATCCAATGGCATCGATTAAGCTGCTTAATTTGGATCGTGAAAACAGTGCCATCGCCCAATATCAAAACAATATCGCAAACGTCAAAACCACGCTTTCGAGTCAAGAAACACATTTAGACTCAGTGAAAGAGAGCCTAATGAGCATGCGTGATATTGCATTATGGGGCGCGAATGGCTCACTGACTGATCAAGACCGTACCGGTATGATCACGGAGCTAAAGAGCTATCGTGATTCAATTGAGTCGTCTTTCAATGCTCAGGATGAAGAAGGACATTACCTATTTTCAGGCACCAAAACTGACACCCCTGCTATAAACAGTGCAAGCGGTAGTTATGTCATCGAGGGCAACAGCGATAAACGTGTCGTGACGATTGCGAAAGGCGTAACGATGGATTCCAACATGACGGCAAAGGATATTTTGGACCTTGGTGGCGGCAAAAACGTACTGGATCAAATTAATAATCTAATTACAGAATTTGAGAACCCGAGTCCGAATTTCCAAGCTGAAGTGGACGCAAGCCTGAGTGCCATTGATGATACGTTGGCAAGCGTACTTGGCACGATGACGGAGATTGGTGGTCGACACAATAACCTAGATTTGGTTGGCGGTGCTCATGGTGAGAATAAACTGTTCGTCGATAAAGTATCAGGTGACCTCTCAGCTCTGGATTACGGTGAAGCATCGGTACGCTTGAGCAATTACATGGCGGCTTTGCAAGCAACGCAAGCGAGCTATGTAAAGATCAATGATCTATCGTTGTTTGACCGTCTATAAGGTTAGGAAGTTCTTTTATGGTAATGAGTACAGTAGAGGTTAGACCCCATAGCATACGCTTGGGTGGGCAAGAACAAGCCTCTATCATGCCGACCCGTTCTGCAGACTCAAGTGCTGCAATTAAACCGCGCCCGGCGCAAGTTCAGGCTGACACTGCGTCAGCCTACTCTGTCTCTGGGATTCAACTGACCCAGGGTCAGCAGCAAGCGACGGCAGTGCAGATCGCATCGAAATCGTTGCAGGTGATTGGCAAAGAGCTGACTCAAATTAAACGTGGCTTGACGCAAGCGGTGAATCAAGGCGTGCAAAATGTGCCTGGCTTGCAAGATACATTGGTTCGTTCTAAAGCCACTATTCAGAACGTTGTGGAGCATGCTCGTTTCGACGGCCAGAAAGTGCTCGACAACGAACTGCATTTAAAGCTAGATAAAGCAGACATTCGTCGCTTTTCTATTCCTGGCTTGAACGTACATCGCTTAAGTGACAAGGCTGAGCAAATTCGTTTGGATTTCCCTCAGGGTCAAGCGGTAATGATTCAGTTCGATGGACAAGCCGATGGTGCTCGAACTGTCAAAATGCTTGACCGAAGCTTGATTGCTTTAGGGATGCGTGCCTCATTAGCTGACGATGGCAGTATTTTATTTGAAGCCAGAGACAACGCTTATCAGCAAATGCAGCAGAAAGTGATGGTCACGGGCGAAGGGCACCGTTTTCCTGCGGGCCAGCCGAACGTTCTAAATCTAAAGTCAGAGCCAGATGGTATTGCAGAACTTGGGTTTGATTTGGCATCACGCGATGGCATGAAACAGACGATTGCCAAAGTGAACCAGCATCTAAGACAAGTGCAAACGAGCTTGCAGGAAGCGAAAGCATTTCATGGTGAATTGAATACTCAAATGCGCTCAATTCAAAATAAAACCGCGCAGCTTTCTGTGGATGATGTGAATGCAAAACTGGATGGTTTTGTGCAGAAGTCCGGTGAGTTCACCTCGACTTTTCAAGCGTTGAATGCACAAGCAAACGTGCGTCGTCATACGGTTGTTGCGTTGCTAAAATAACGAACACTCCAATGATTCCCGGCTTTGCATCGCTATCGCCCCCAATAACGAGAACGGTGCATTGTCGGGAATCTCTCTTTAATTCGTTTATGGTTCGAGTGCTTTTGCCACCGAGCGATTCAATTTCTGGAATAACCACCCAAGCGCGATTAAAGATGCTCCTAAACCTAAGAAGCTGATTGCTCTCCAGAACCCATCCAGAGAACTAACATCCCATAAGAATACTTTGAGTGCGACAAAAGCTAAAACCACTAGACCCACGCGCTGCATCATCAACCCTCTGTGTGTCACACCGCGCCAAGTAAGCAATCCACCCACGAGCAAACCTGCTACTGAATAACTGAACAGTTCTGCCATGCTGGTCGGTTGGTACAACATCATGGATGTGGTTTGCCAGAATTGACGGATAGACATACCTAACCAAATAGCAGCAAGTGCAAAGCCTAGGCTAGCAACCGCAAATCGATGAACCTGTAACGTATTCCAGCCTCTAAAGGTTGCGATAAGTAGGATGCAAGCTGGCAGCAACCAGCCGACGCTTAGCATATTAATGACGGGAAGAGCTTGGGCTGAGACGTTGTCAGTCACCAATGGCGACTCTGCCGTATTAAGCAAAATTATCAGCAATGCGAAGGCACACCAAAGCAGGTAGCTGTAGGCTTCATAGATGCGGCTTAAGCGTTGTGCAAATTGGCTACGGTAGCTGTACACCAAACCCATAACCAACGCTTGGTTAGCAAAAACGATGGCGCTTGTGAAATCAAGGTGTCCCAAATAGCCGTACTGCCCAGTTAACCAGTAGTTGGTTTGGGTGAATAGCGCCATTAAGAATACATGCAAAAATGCGCCTTCAAACCAGTTGGTCAGTTCGAGGTCCACTTGCTTTAGCGTGGCTCGAGCATAGAGCAGGATGATGAGAGACGGTAGGTAACTCACAATAACCCAAGCCCAATGTCCTGCTTCTACGGGTTGCCATTCAGGGATGAAGGGTAAAAGAGTGAGGCGGATGACCAGTATCCCCATCGCGACTTTAATCGCCCAACTTGCGGGGCGAAATACCCCTGATTGAGTCTGTAACGCCATTACGGCAACTTGTATCGAGATGGCTGTCGTCAACCAGGTATCGCTTAACCAAACAAAGGCGACGCCTACAATTAAAGCGTGCATGACGGCTGAACATTCCAATGCTAGCGAATGTAAGCGTTGACCAAGTACAACGTAATAAACGGTCACCAATGCGCAGAATGTAGTCCAGGGCCACAGGTAGCCTTGCATAAATTCGTCGACATAAAACAACGTAATCAAACTCATCGCAGGAGCCAGTACCAACAGAAGCACGCCACTGAGTTGCGATCGGTCACTGAGTGACTGGCAATAAGTTCGACAGCAGATCAGTGCAATACTGGTGGCCAATGCGAGTAAGATACTGGCACCATGTTCTGGCATATACAAAGCGTCAAACGCGACAGTGAGGACAACAAGTGCGGTCGCAGAGACCAATATGGAAGGCAAAAATACGCGCAATGACCAACCTGTGCGAACCGCTGGGAGCCATATTGTCGCAACGAGCAGCGCATAACAGTACACCATTTGCAGTGTGTCCAATTCTGGCATTCTAGTGACAGCCGAAAAGGTCAATAACGCAATCGCGAGAGAGGTAGCGGTCGGCGGATTTGTCCACTTATTCTGGCAGTGATGATAACGAGGATTGAGTGTCCAACCCAGTCTTGGAACGGCGAAAATAAGATAAAGAGTAATGGAGAGATAAATAGCCAGCCAAGAAAAAAGTGTCTCAAGCGGCATGCTTTCAATGAGCAACAGCATCCAAACCACATGTGGAAGTGCGATGCTTGGAGAAATCCATGCACTACGCACTTTTTGCATTAGCAATGTTGCCGCGACCGATATCGCGCTGATATACCCAGCTAATAAGAAGTAATTAGGCTCGCTTCCACCAATCCATAACGGTGCGGTGTATCCACCAATCAGACCAAGCACCGCCATCAACGGCCCTTGCTGTAAAGATAGAGCCAAGCTACAAAATGCAGCAGCGGCTAAGATGATAAGCGAGACACTAGGCGTCAGCATTTGATAAACAACAAACGCAAAGATAACCGTGCAGTAAATGCCAGTTAGCCCGGTTCCGGTAACGGCGGCAGGCACATAAGTAAAGCCTTGGGCTCGTGTTGCTCGTTGAGGATTTTGTTGTTCTTTGCGGTGGAACCATTCGCCAACAAGCACCATAAGTAACGAGAGTACAAACGCAAAGGACACACGCATAAATGGCGAAAACTCAATGTGACTACCAATAACCTGTACGAGATACCCCCCACCAATTAGCATTGCCAGCGCGCCCACCCAAACCAACCAGTTTTCTTGAATGTTGCTAAACAGGCTCTGCACTCTACTTGGCAATATAGACTCTTGTTCTTGACTAAAAACGTCCAGTTGAACTTCGCTTGCCTGGTATTGAGCTTGATGTGTTGCGTTTGGATAAGATGCTCGGTCGGTAATCGGGTCATGCTCCTTAGAGGATGAGGAGTTTGCCTCTTTTGTTACCTCTTCAACGCTGGATTGTTGACGCGTTGGTTGGTTCGAGTCCTTATTTAGACTGACTCGCAGTGATGTTACCTCTTCACGAAGTTTGGTTAGCTCTTTTTCTAAAAGTGCTGCTCGGTTGGCGGCTTTCACTCCGATGAGGATGGCGAGCAACGCCATGAACAGTGCTAGTATTACGTACAATCCATTTCTCCTTGCGTACGTCGCGTGACACACGATTCTTAACTTTGAGCACGTACGCTAAAGCTTAGTCCAAGCGCTTTGCCTTAGCTTCATATAGTGCTAGGTTCCGCGCTTTCTTTAAGAATCATTCTACATAATGAAACTCAATGCGTAATGATGAATTCGACGAAGCGACATACTTGTGTGTCACTTTAAGATCTGATGAACAGAAATGAGTCGTTAAGTCATTGGGGTTCAACTATATTCATAACTCTGATGCGATACCCAAGTGACCTCAAAAATGTGCATTTCAGAGGCGTGCTGTCGAAGAGTCGAAGGTAAGCCGTTTAGTCTGCATGCCAAGTCATGCTTATTGAACCGCACGCCCGAGGTTATTTGGGTATAGCGCATTCACGCGAAAAAAGACAAAACAGGTAAATGATTAATGCAAGTGGGTAATGAAGCGCTGGTTCTATCAGCGGTTGGGGTCATTGGTTTAGGTTGTCAGTGGTTGGCATGGCGATTGCGCTTACCAGCGATTTTATTTTTGCTGCTAGCTGGGTTGATTGTCGGGCCATTTATGCAGTGGTTAAATCCAGATGAGATTTTAGGGAATTTGCTCTTTCCTTTGGTTTCATTGGCGGTTGCGGTGATTCTTTTCGAAGGCAGCTTGACCCTAAACTTTAAAGAAATTCGCGGTGTGAGTGGCTCAGTCTGGAGTATCGTTTCCATCGGGGCCATCATTTCGTGGGCAGCAACCAGTATTGCGACGCACTATTTCCTCGGTTTTACTTGGGAGCTCGCCATGTTGTTCGGCAGCTTAACCGTGGTAACAGGTCCGACGGTGATCGTGCCACTTCTTCGGACGGTAAGGCCTAACAGTACGCTTGCTAATATTTTACGTTGGGAGGGGATCTTGATTGACCCACTCGGTGCGCTTTTTGTTGTGATGGTTTATGAGTTCATCGTATCGCACAGCGCGATAAATAGCGTTGAAGTGTTCGGGACGCTCATTGCCGTGGGCGTCATTCTTGGTGCAGCCTCTGGCGCAGCAGTCGCGACAATTATGCGCCGTGCGTGGCTACCGGAATACTTGCAGCCATTTGCAGTTTTGATGATCGTGCTCGGCGTATTTTCCGTCTCCAACCATATCGAGTCTGAAGCCGGATTACTCACGGTTACTGTAATGGGTATGTGGCTTGCCAACGCAAAGGGCATCAATATTCAACAAATTCTGCACTTTAAAGAGCACTTGACCATATTGCTGATCACCGGCCTATTTATTTTCCTTGCTGCACGCATCAGCTTGGATGATTTTGCTGCGCTGGGTAGTGGCGCGTTATTGCTGTTTGTATTTATGCAGTTGGTGTCGCGTCCGTTGTCGATTTTCCTCTCAACCATCCGTAGTAACTTGAGACTTAAAGATAAACTGTTCCTGTCTTGGGTTGCACCGCGCGGTATTGTCGCTGCCTCTATTTCGTCTCTTTTCGCGATCAAATTGACCGAATACGGTATTGATGAAGCGATTTTACTGGTTCCTATGACCTTCATGGTGATCATCGGAACGGTTGTTTTACAAAGTGCAACGGCACGTCCTGTCGCATTGATGTTGGGCGTCGCGGAGCCAGCGCCACGTGGCTTCTTGTTGATTGGTGCTAACCGAGTAGCAAGAGAAATTGGTCAAGCGTTGGCACGTTATGACCGCCGCATATTGATGACCGATTCTAACTGGGAGTACATCAGTCAAGTTCGTATGTTGGGGCTGGATTACTACTACGGGAATCCGATTTCTAGTCACGCAGATGACAATTTGAACCTGATAGGGGTGGGACAAGTCGTTGCATTAACGCCTGACCAGCATTTCAACATTATGGCTTGCATGCAATTTGTCGACGAGTTTGGTGAAGATAAAGTTCACTGCTTGCAAAAAGTGAAAACCAACGGCAATGGTAGCGAGAAGCACTCTGTGGCTCAGGAGTACCACGGTAAATTGCTGATGGGCGGTAACGTAAGCTATACCCAGCTGGCCAGTTTGTTGAGCCGCGGTGCAGAGATAAAACACACGAAATTGAGCGACAACTTTACGTATCAAGACTATTTAGCACACCACAAAGGGAACTCGGTAGTACCGTTGTTCCACGTTGAAGAAAAAGGAAAAATTCAATTCTGTGATGACCCTGAGCAGTTTGCTCCAACCACCACAAGCACCGTTGTGTCTCTGATTCTGTCAGAAAACGCAAAGTAAATTAGAGAAGTATGCGGCCCATTTTTATCGTGGTGTCTTGCACGCTGATTACTTCAACTTGGAGAAACACTCGCCTGCTTGTTTAAAACGGAAGGCAAGTTTCTCTTCCTATAATGTCAGAGTAAGTCGTGATTCATTACTGGTTTCGGAAAAGTAATCTCGTGAATTCAGAAAATTCGCATTGACGTTACTGATAAGGATCGCAATACTGCGCGACTGTTTTACTTTAGGGTGACATTATGGCTCCGCAAACTAACCGAAAAGATTTACATCTAGATGCTGTTTTACATCATGACATGAGCATGAAGCATAAAACGGCGGGCTTTGAGTCTGTCGAGTTTGAACACTGCGCGCTGCCAGAATGTGACTTTCAGGCGATCGACCTGTCGACGGAGTTTCTTGGCCACCGATTGGCGCTGCCGTTTTTGATTAGCTCGATGACAGGTGGAGCGAAAGACGCTGAAGTGATCAATTGTCGTTTGGCTGAAGCCGCCAGTGAATTAGGCATTGCGATGGGCGTGGGGTCGCAGCGTATTAGCTTAGAAGAGCGCCAACACGCAGGTCTAGGCAAAACCATTCGTGATTTAGCCAAAGATGTGCCGCTTTATTCCAACCTTGGAGCCGCTCAATTGCGCGACAAAGGTAAACTTGATAATGCGCAGCGTGCGGTTGAATCCATTCAAGCGGATGCGTTGTTTGTACACGTAAACCCAATGCAGGAAGCGTTTCAGAAAAATGGCGACCATAATTGGATTGGGGTCTTACACGCTATCGAGCAGCTTAAATCTCGCGTGAATGTTCCGATCATTATTAAAGAAGTCGGTTTTGGTATTAGTGGTCACGTTGCGCAGCGATTGGTTGACGCCGGTGTGGATGCCATTGACGTAGCGGGCGCGGGTGGCACAAGTTGGAGCGCGGTTGAAGGCTATTGCCAAGATAACCCGAAAATGCAGCGTGCAGCCGAGCTTTTCCGCGATTGGGGCATCCCAACGGCAAAATGTTTGACTCAAATAAGAGCACAGCATCCTACATTACCTTTGATCGCCTCAGGTGGTGTGCATAACGGACTTGAAGCGGCGAAAGCCATACATTTGGGCGCCAATCTCGTTGGGCAAGCGGGCGCAGTCTTGAAAGCGGCTACCATAAGCACTCAAGCGGTGGTCGAGCACTTTGAGCAAATGGCGTTAGAGTTACGTTTAGCATGTTTTGGCACGGGTTCTTCTAAGATCAGTGCATTAACGCAAGCGCGCTGCCTATAGGTGTTTATGGTGTCATTTACGCAGCTTGGCTCAATAATTTTTCGGTGTCTTAACACGTAGACTGATAATTTCGTTATAGTTGATACAAAAGTCACTTCAACAAGTGATTGCTTAGTTCAGACCGTTGAATGGGCATTTGTTGAAGCGATTGAGTTTTATTTTAATATTGTTTGCAACTGGAACCTTAAATTTATGAAAAAACTAGTCATGCTGATGTTGGCGGCTTCTGCTTTAACCGCTTGTAGTGATGAAGTGGGCACTGAAGGCTGGTGTAACGACATGCGCGATAAGCCAAAAACAGAATGGACAGCAGACAACGCAGTAGACTTTGCGAAGCACTGTGTTCTTCAAGATGGTGTGGGCAGCGAGCAATGGTGTGAGAACTTGAAAGATAAGCCAAAAGGTGACTGGAGTGCAAACGAAGCTACCAGTTTTACTAAGCACTGCATTTTCTAAGCACTACACTTTCTCAACAAGGCGTCTCTCATTAAGAGCGATGACTGTGTTAGACAAAATATTAAGAAAACACCAAGCGTCTTGCTTGGTGTTTTTGTATCGACAATAGCTTGAGCTCTCATGTGATGAGCGCACCTATCTTTCCTCTGAATAGAGTGTTTTACATTTTCGTTTCATTTTTGAAAACCTGTATTACCTGCCTTTAATTTTTCGCATTGCAGTGGCAAGGTGTCGGTGTATTCGTCTAATTCAATTAGATTCATAACAAAAAGGGACTCAAATGGAAGTACTCAAAGGCTCATGTCTGTGTGGTAAGGTGAAATTGGAAGTGGCAGATGAATTCAAGTACATGGGAAATTGCCATTGCTCGGAATGTCGCAAGTTCACAGGTTCCGACTACTCGTCTGCAGGTGGTGTCGCTTTGGATAAGTTGTTAATTGTTCAAGGAAAAGAGGATATTCAGACTTATCAGAAAAGCGAAAATACCATGTTATGTTTTTGTCGCCATTGCGGGTCGAGCCTGTATTCGAAAAAGAACAATGGGATTGTCAATATTCGCTTAGGTGTCTTGGATGATGCACCATCCCACAAGCCAAATTTCCATATTTTTGTCGCGTCCAAAGCGCCGTGGCTTGAGATATCGGATAACCTGACTCAGTTTGAGGCCGGGCCCAAATAGAGTAGTAGCGGAAGAGATTTATTTAGTAACAGAGGGCGTTGCAATAAGTCTGCAACGCTCTCTGTGCTTTTATTTTTGAAATTAGAACAGAGATGATTATTTGGCGTCTTGCAGTTCTTCTAAGCCACCTGCATTGTGCAGATTCGTGAACCCTTGCGATTGCAAATATTGATACGCTTTACCAGAGCGATTACCACTGCGGCAGTACAATACGATCGCTTGATCTTTATCGACGTCTTGGAAATGTTTATCAAGCTCAGATAGAGGGAAATTGACCGCATTGTCTACATGCCCCTCAGAGAACTCTTGCGGCGTGCGTACATCGACAATCATTGCGCCTTTCTCAATCAGTTGCCACCCTTGCTCAGCACGCTCAGAAGCCGCCACGTTGGGAGAAAGCAAGCCAACGCACAATGTTGCAAGAAACAGAGATACGACCTTTTTCATTGTTTGATTATCCTTTTTAAGAGTATGTAACCACTCTAGATTTGATTGAACACATTTTCCATCATAAAGAGGTTTTAAGTGGTCGTGAATGTCAAAAGTTTCGATAGAAGATTTTATTCAATTCAATAAAAAATTTTTATGAAATCCACCTCTTGAACTCCAATTTTTCGACCTTATTATTCTCATCGAAAGCGAGCGGTCGACTCGCAAATCCATCTTGATGTTTATTCTGTCTTTTATTTTTGGTTCCAAGTAGGAGGCACTTAAAAATGAAAATTCGTCCTTTAAATGACAAGCTAATTGTTGAAAGACAAGAGGTGGAAAATAAATCTGAAGGGGGAATCGTTTTAACTTCTCAGTCGGTTAAAAAATCAAACCGCGGGAAAGTCATTGCTGTTGGTTTAGGTAAACGCCTTGAAAATGGCGAACGTGCTGCGATGGAAGTCAAAGTGGGCGACCAAATCATTTTCAATGACGGTTACGGCGTGAAAACCGAGAAAATTGACGGCGCAGAATACTTGATTCTGTCCGAATCTGATGTGTTAGCAATCGTTGAGTAATTATTTTTGTAGTAGTTTTTTGAGGAGATAATTATGGCTGCAAAAGACGTATTATTTGCTAATGACGCACGTCAAAAAATGCTGAAAGGTGTGAACTTACTGGCGGATGCAGTAAAAGTGACACTAGGCCCTAAAGGCCGCAACGTTGTGCTTGATAAATCTTACGGCGCGCCAACCATTACCAAAGATGGTGTGTCTGTAGCGAAAGAAATCGAACTGAAAGACAAGTTCGAAAACATGGGCGCACAAATGGTGAAACAAGTGGCGTCCAAAGCGAATGATGAAGCGGGTGACGGTACAACGACGGCTACTGTACTGGCGCAATCTTTCATCAACGAAGGTCTTAAAGCGGTAGCTTCTGGCATGAACCCAATGGACCTAAAACGTGGTATCGACAAAGCCACTGAAGCGGCGGTTGAGAAACTACGTGAAATGTCTAAGCCATGTAGCGACAAAGAATCCATTACCCAAGTGGGTAGCATTTCTGCAAACAGCGATCGCGCGATCGGTGAAATCATTGCAGAAGCGATGGAAAAAGTGGGTCGCAATGGCGTGATTACGGTGGAAGAAGGCCAAGGTCTAGACAACGAATTGTCTGTGGTTGAAGGTATGCAATTCGACCGCGGTTACTTGTCGCCATACTTCATCACTAACCAAGAAAATGGCAGCGTAGAGCTAGACAACCCTTACATCCTATTGGTGGACAAAAAAGTCAGCAGCATCCGCGAGCTATTGCCAGTGCTAGAAGAAGTGGCGAAATCTTCTCGCTCACTATTGATCATTGCTGAAGATATCGAAGGTGAAGCGCTAGCGACATTGGTTGTGAACAACATGCGCGGCATCGTGCGTGCGACTGCGGTGAAAGCACCTGGTTTTGGTGACAACCGTAAAGCGATGATGGAAGACATTGCGGTACTAACCGCAGGTACGGTCATCTCTGAAGAAATCGGCCTAGAACTCGAAAAAGCAACGCTAGAGCAACTAGGTAGTGCGAAGAAAGTGACCATCACCAAAGACACAACAACCATCGTGGGTGGCGCAGCAGAAGCAAGCGCGATTGCTGATCGTGTGGCTTCGATTGAAAAACAAATCGAAACAACCACCTCTCAATACGACAAAGACAAGCTTCAACAACGTGTTGCGAAGCTTTCTGGCGGCGTAGCGGTGATCAAGATCGGCGCTGCAACCGAAGTTGAGATGAAAGAGAAGAAAGACCGCGTGGACGATGCGCTACACGCTACTCGCGCAGCGGTTGAAGAAGGTATTGTTGCTGGCGGTGGTGTTGCCCTAACTAAGATCGCGAAAGAATTGGCGGATCTAAAAGGCGACAACGATGACCAAAATGTGGGTATCCGAGTTGCGCTACGTGCAATGGAAGAGCCTCTTCGTCAAATCGCAACCAACGCAGGTGACGAAGCTTCAGTTGTGGCGAATGCTGTCAAAGCGGGTGATGCCGATTACGGTTACAACGCTGCAACAGGTGAATACGGCAGCATGATCGAAATGGGTATCTTGGACCCTGCGAAAGTAACACGTTCAGCGCTTCAATTCGCGGCGTCTGTTGCTGGCTTGATGATCACGACTGAAGCGATGATCACCAACCACGTTGAAGACAAAGAACTTGATATCTAACGTTATCAATCGTTAGTGATTAAGTCAGCGTTAAAACAACAATAACATTGCAAAACCTAAGCGGGCTCGCTTGAGCCCGCGAATCAGTCATTTGAGGTAAGTGTTATGACCCGTTTACCTGCGTTTTCTTTCTCAATATCTGAGCCGAGCGGTAATGAAGCTTCGTCAACGTGGCCGACGGCTATTCACTTCCCCCTCGTTCCAGCTGGGCCAGAGTTTTCGATCGAAAATGCTCTGCCTAAACGTCCGACAGTGACGATATTCACTATCGATCTGTCTCAGTTATTTAAAGGGGACGCTCGGGTCATCCATTAACTGTATCGAAACAGCCAGCGTAAGTTGGCTGTTTTTTTTTTATTTCTGGGTGTAGGTCAAATTATTGATAATGTGAATCGTTTTCGTTTGGTTGTTGCTACTTGTTCAATGTGTTAGCTTAAATTGGGACTGTTCCCAAGTGAGGTAATAAAATAATGAATAAGAAAATACTGCTTCCCTTAATGTTAGGGATTTCCGCTACTGCCGCTGCTTCTGATAACAAGGTTGTAGAAAGTGTCTTGATTGATGACATCGCGCTAGAAGGTTACTTGAAAAAAAGCTATGAGGTCGTGATGCAAAGCGAGCCTGAGCTTTTCCCGTATGCGTTTCGTGGTAGCCGTGTGCAAATGAAGTTACTGGTTGAGTTATTCCATAATTCAAAGAACGACAAAAAAGCGGCTCGCGTGATCACTCTAGGGAATGGTTATGTACCAGGTAATCCGGGTGTAAAACACACTTACGATGCTGCGATTGTGGACCGTTTTACTCAAAACTACCCAGTCGCATTCGACTACAGTATCTATCAAGCGGGTGGCACGCCGGTATTTAGTGAGGATTACTCACCGCAAAACGAAGCCAATGATGTTTCCGTATCGACAACCACGGTTGCTCCGTCTATCGGCTTAACCGCGACTGCAACACCGGGCTCAGCACCAAGTTTTTCTGGCTCGTTGACGACCGACCTGGGTGTGGCTTATACGTCTCGCTACTCAAGTAAGGATTACGTCACCGCAGCCAAACCAAAGGCTTCCATGGAACGCGGTATGGGCGTTAAGTGGACCACCTCTCTTAGCCAAATTTACACCAACGATTACCAGTACTACGGTAAATGGGCGGGCGTTTACCACTACACAGGTTGTTCAAACGAGAACCTATTACCAGAAGAGAACTTGCCGCGTTTGATCTACGGTTTCAAACCGAAATTCCAGTATGTGTTCACACCAGAATTTGAGCGCGGAGAAGAGCCAAAAACGGAGATGATCGCACGAGCGGGCATGAAAGAAGTTGAAGAAGGTTTCTCTCGCAATGCGTGTAACTGGTACGATCAAGGTACAACTAGCCACTACACTGAGGCACAAATTCGCTTCACGATTGATTGGGATACGCTAACCGTTATCACTCAATAAACGTTTCACTTATCAGACCGAAGGTTTGTGGATTGTAATGCGGCTCTAGTAGCCGCATTTTTATGGTCGAAATCTGATCGCAAGCGCATTAAGTCTTTAAGCCCAGCATCGCGCCGAAAATGACCAATCCCGCCCCACATGCTTGGGCGGATTGGCAGCAATCAACACGTTGTGAAACCTTCAACGGCAACACTTAGCAATCATTTGCGCATTTTTATTTTTGCATACAAGCCGCGGTGGATAGCTTAGGCTCGGCGATGGGATCGTATCCTTTTGTCATGGACGATATTAAGCGTGGTAATTTGGTCGCACCATTTGGGTTTTCTCCATCAGGTTGCAATTACGTTTTATTGAGTCAAGATAAAAAGCGTACAGAACTCGAACATAAATTTATCACGTGGTTACAAACGCAAATGGCAGAGTGTGTGTCACTGTCATCACAGCAGATTACGCAAGGCGAATAGAAGGCGTAGAGCGAGATTACGTCAGTCAGTTTTATGGAAAAAGGCTTAGGAAATTGGAAATGGACAACCTCAATATTGTTGAAATCAAATCATTTGTTCCTGCGAAAGATTACGCGCTGTCAAAACGTTTTTATGAGGCGATAGGCTTTGATATGGCGTCAGACTTCGGTGATGTGGCGTACTTCTCTCAAGGTAGTTGCGCGTTTCTTTTACAGAATTTTTATGAGCCAGAACACGGCAACAACTTCATGATGCACTTGCTCGTAGAAGACGCAGAAAGCTGGCATCAGCACTTATCCAAAGTGGGCCATGAGGAATTTGGATCGCGTTTGACTGAGCTGGTCGAGCAACCTTGGGGCATGCGCGAATGTTGTTTGTTTGACCCTAGTGGCGTTTTATGGCGAATCGGTCAGAACATGAATACTGACTAACGCCAGTCCTCTTTTCAGAACATCTATATCGAGCAGGTATTGATATCTCGATACCTGCGCGTTTTGTTTTTTGCTTAACCTTGCCAACGTTTCTCGCGCACTCACGCCTTTTTCGAGGTGGTGTGCGATGGACTGACCCCAAAAAGCTCCTCAAGCAGCATGGCTTTGAGTTCCGCCCGGACTTCTGCCCCACCGATTAACGCCAAAAGTGCGAGCCCACCTGGGATGAGAATCACCATCAATATTGGTCTTAAAATATAAGAAAAGCAGAATATGGTCGGCAAGAAAATCAATCCTTGGACTAGTTTGTTTAATACGAACATGAGCGATTCCTTTTGTTTTTATATAAAATTGAGCGTGCTCATTTTTATAATTGAGCGCGCTCAATTTGTCAATGTCAGCCGCTAAAGGTATGATCCTTTCAGGCTCATTAAGCAGATACATCAATGACGAAGCGACAACAAACCAGAGACAAAATCCTAAAAGCCGCGTGGGCATCTTTTGCTCAGAATGGCTATGACATGACGACCACAAGGCAGATTGCGAGAGAAGCAGGAGTCGCCGATGGTACGGTGTTCAGCCACTTCCCGACCAAACTGTCGATTTTGCGCGAAGGGATGCTGACGCAACTGCAACAGATCAGCCAAGAGACGCTAGTCAGTGTGGAAGGTAAGACAGCTATCGACATTGGTTTGGCGCTGACGGAGAAATACTATCGCTACTATTTTGCGAACGTCGAGCTGAGCCGAGCCTTGTTGAAAGAGGTGATTTGGGATTTGGATTATTACCAGTCGTTTAACCAAGCTTTGTTTGAATCTTCAAGCGGAAGCTCTGTTCTTGAAGACAAGATGCCGTTGATTTTTGACTGCTACTTCATGACGCTAATCGCACATTTGAGCCGTGCAGAACCGGATGTTGAAGCGGCACTTGAAGACCTTCATGCTAAGTTTCAGAAAATCATTGCGACTACATAAAATAGCCCCAACTCAGAATCCGAAAGAATATACTGCCTGTCATTTTATTTGCTGGACTCCCATTTTCTCGTTTCAGTTGGCGTCTCACCAAATAGCCGCTTGTAGCTTTGACTGAACTGCCCGAGATGGAAAAAACCAAAGTCAAAAGCGATTTCTGCAATCGTTCGATTATCTTCAGGGCTTTGTAGCACTCTACGTACTTGATTCAGCCGAATTCGGTGTATGAATTGCTTTGGGGAAGTATTACAGCAATGTTCAAAGGTGTACTGTAGTGTGCGACGACTGACGTGTACTGCGTCACACAGTTCACTGACGGTTATCGGTGTACGGTAGTCTAGATCCTGTAGCTGTTGTTTTATACGGTGCATCACGTGTTGACGATGAGAGATTGATATCGGATGGCTCGTGTGCAGTGAACTGAGTGAGAACAACTCCAGCACAATATCTTTTAAGATTGCTTGATGTGTGGTTTCAGACCATCTTGGCTCGGCGGAACCAAGTAACGTGCCTAAGTAGTATTTAAGTTGTTGAATGTGTTTTTCCGTCAAACCCGTTAAGTGCAATGTGTTGTTTTGGATACTCCCAAGCTCAAGTTGATTTTCTATGATGTGAACGAAGTTTTTGTCGAGCACTATTCCATAGATAGAAAACTGCTCCGGTGTCATTAACTCAAAATCAGCGCCACCTTGCCTAAGCAAAAGTTGGCTTGAATTAAACTGACTGTGATTTAGGTGTAGCGGCTTATTTTCCGCACTCAAACCCAACCAAATACCTCCCTCTTCAACCCTGCATTGCTGTCTTAGCGAGCGGTTACTGTCTTCACGAAATACATGGAAATTGGGAAATCGTCGTTCTCGAATTTGACCTAAAAATCGACCATCGCTGAGTTGGTCATATTCCTGTTGCCAGTTTATCAGACTCGCAGCTTGTTGGTTTGCATCCTTAGTGTGATGGATGCACAGCATTGGTGCAGTTTGGGGCATTTGGTTACTCATCCTTGTGATACTCATTCCTTTTTTGTGAGTCATGTTGGAGCAGTATTTATATAACTCATTGTTTATTATTGGTTTATAAATGTTGCCAGTTTTTGATAACGCTACGGAACACATTTGGCAATACTTTCTTAAAGCTTATTGATAGTTCAGCAAAAAGCGAACCAAACAGTGAAGAGGAAGAGCAATGACGGCAACTTATCGTCGGCAACAAGGCAGTAAAGTCTATACCTTTAAGTCATTAGCTGACTTGATGGCGAAAGCGACACCGGAGCGCTCAGGCGATGCGTTAGCTGGGGTTTGTGCTCAGTCAGCGGCAGAACGTGTAGTCGCACAAATGGCGCTGTCTGAGTTACCACTTAAAACGTTTCTTAACGAGGCGGTTATTCCATACGAAAGCGACGATATCACTCGCCTAATTATCGATACGCATGACCTTGAAGCCTTTAAACCGATTGAGCACTTGACGGTCGGAGATTTTCGAAATTGGCTGCTGAGTGAAGAAGCCGATGGTGAAACGTTGGCTAAAATTCGTCAAGGTTTAACACCAGAAATGGTGGCCGCAGTCAGTAAGATTATGCGCAACCAGGATTTGATTCTCGTTGCTAAAAAATGCCAAGTTGTCACGGCTTTTCGGAATACGATTGGTTTGCCGAGTCGCCTGTCTACTCGCTTACAGCCGAATCACCCCACTGATTCTCTCAACGGTATCGCAGCGACCATTTTTGATGGTCTGATGTACGGAAATGGCGATGCGGTTATCGGTATCAATCCGGCAACAGATAATGTGCCTCAAGCTATTAAGTTAATGAACTTAATGGATGAGGTGATTCAACACTATCAAATACCGACTCAGTCTTGTGTGTTAACTCATGTCACGAACACGATCGAAGCCATTGAAATGGGTGCACCAGTCGATCTCGTTTTTCAGTCGATAGGCGGCACGCAAGGGACGAATGATACCTTCGGAATCGACTTGTCGATTTTGAAAGAGGCCCATGAAGCCGCGTTGTCTTTGAATCGAGGTAGTGTAGGAAACAATGTGATGTATTTTGAAACCGGACAAGGTACAGCGTTGTCTGCGAATGCATTTCATGGGGTCGATCAACAGACTTGCGAAGCTCGTGCTTATGCTGTCGCGAAACAGTTCGATCCTTTGTTGGTTAATACAGTTGTTGGGTTTATTGGCCCAGAGTACCTGTTTGATGGCAAACAGATCATTCGTGCTGGGCTTGAAGATCATTTCTGTGGGAAGCTGCTTGGTTTACCTATGGGTTGCGACATCTGTTACACCAATCATGCCTATGCCGATCAGAATGATATGGATAACTTGCTGACACTATTAGGTGTTGCCGAGTGCTCTTTCATCATGGGTATTCCAGGGTCTGATGACATCATGCTCAACTATCAAACTACCTCATTTCACGATGCTCTTTATGCAAGAAAAGTACTCGGTTTGAAGCCAGCTCCAGAGTTTGAACAATGGTTAATGGAGATGCAGATTTTCGAGAGCGTGCAAGACGTTCGGTTAAGTGAGCAAATCTCTCGCTCGTTTTCGGGAGCAATTAATCAACTGAATAAGGGGTATTCTCATGGGTAAAGTGATCACCATTTCTCAGTCCACACAAGACGAGTCTGAAGTTGTCACACACAATCCTTGGGGCAAGTTACGCGACTTCACCTCTGCTCGGATCGCTCTGGGTCGCAGCGGAAACAGTGTACCAACCAACGAGTTACTCTCATTTCAGCTGGATCATGCCCAAGCTATGGATGCAGTGCATTGCAGTTTGAATATTGAGTCTCTCGTTGCTGGTTTGTCGGACTCTTACTCGATTCTTGAAAATACCTTAGAGCCTCCAGTGGTAGTGAGCAGCCAAGTGAGTGATCGGCTTATGTACTTGCAAAGGCCCGATTTAGGACGGCAGCTCGATGAATCTTCTTGGAAAACGCTCAACTCGATAGCAAATGAGCATAACACTGACATTGATCTTGCGATTGTTATTGCTGATGGACTTTCTTCCGTCGCAATTCAAAACCATGCCGTGCCTGTTGTTACGCGATTGATTTCTCTTTTAAGCGCTGATGATGAACATCAATGGAAATTCACACCTATCACAATCGTAAAGCAAGGAAGAGTAGCAGTAGGGGATGATGTTGGTGAATGTTTTAACGCTAAGGCCGTGCTGGTTTTAATTGGAGAGAGGCCAGGTTTAACTTCTCCGGATAGCATGGGTATGTATCTCACTTGGGGGGCTAAACGAGGCTCTAAAGATTCCCAAAGAAACTGCATTTCCAATGTGCGCCCTCAGGGGCTCAGTTATGACGATGCCTGTGAACGCGCATTTTACTTGCTCAAGGAGGCTCGAAAATTACAACTGTCAGGAGTGAACCTGAAAGATCGCTCCGACATCAATGAGCCAAGTGGCGCAAGCGTTGAAGATAAACACAGCGACAACTTTTTAATTTCATCAAAGTAGAAGGATTTACTATGTCTAAACATCAGGAGTACTTGGCCAAAAGGCAGCTAAAAAGAGGCACCGCAGGTTGGATTTTACTTGCTGGCTTAGGTGTCTCGTATGTTATATCTGGTGACTTCGCCGGTTGGAACTTTGGCATCGCTCAAGCAGGATGGGGAGGCTTTCTTATTGCTGCTATCGCGATGGCAGTAATGTATTTCACGCTAGTATTGTCTTTAGCTGAAATGTCTGCGGCTATTCCTGCTGCGGGTGGTGGTTACAGCTTCGCAAGGCAGGCGATGGGGCCGACAGGTGGCTTTTTCACTGGCTTATCAGTTTTGATTGAATATGCGCTCGCGCCTGCTGCGATAGTAATTTTTATTGGCTCAGCAGTGAATGAATTGGTTGGTATCGATGGCCCTGTTGTTTACGCACTTTTCTACGCCGTCTTTATCGCTATTCACATGGCAGGTGTTGGCGAAGCTCTCAAAGTAATGATGGTCATCAGCGGTTTGGCTGTGCTAGCTATTCTAATCACTGCTGCTGTGCTTATTGGTCACTTTGATGTTAATAACTTATTCGATATTGCTCCGGCGACGGCTCAGGCAACAGAAATCTTGCCGTTTGGGTGGTATGGCGTATGGGCGGCGTTGCCATTTGCAATGTGGTTGTTTCTTGCGGTTGAAGGTGTACCTTTAGCGGCAGAGGAAGCAAAAAATCCGGCAAAAGATGTTCCAAAAGGCATCATTGGTGCGATGTTGTTTTTATTACTAACCGCAACTCTAGTAGTCGTTCTTTTGGCTGGTGCGGTTGGTTCAAAGGTCATAGGCGATAGCGCGGTGCCATTAGTTGACGCGCTGAAGCTTACAGGCAATTCAACGATAGCAATGGCCGTGAACTTACTTGGATTGGCTGGTCTTATCGCTTCTTTCTTCTCTATCATTTATGGTTACAGTCGCTTGGTGTTTGCGCTTTCCCGCGCGGGTTATTTGCCGCAAACTTTGTCATTAACCAGTGACAAAAAAGTGCCTTCTCGTGCGCTTTTGGTTCCGGGCGTTTTTGGGTTCTTGGTTTCTCTTACGGGGGAGGGGGACTTAATCTTGGCGATGGCTGTTGTCGGTGCGACTGTATCGTACGCATTAATGTCCTTGAGCCATATTTTATTGCGAATTAAACAGCCGGAGTTAGCTCGCCCATATAAAACGCCTGGCGGGATAATTACTTCGAGTATTTCTCTGGTGCTTTCTTTGATCGCAATGACAGGTGTTTATGCTTTTGATCCCTCAGCCTTTTTCATGACAATGGGATTGTTTCTTATCGGTGGTGTTTATTATGGGTTGTACAGCCGCAACAAATTGGTTGCAGCAACCGCCGAGGAAGAGTTTGCCATGCTTTCTGTTGCAGAATTAGAGCTTGAATCAGATGTAGCACGATAGCCATTTCAATTCTTGTTCGCCACTACATCAAGGGAGCCATAGGCTCCCTTTGTCATTTCTATCAAAAGTGCATAGCGCACAAATGCATCACTTTAACTTTATAAGTGGTTAATCATGTGAAAGTCTAGTCTGGATAACTATGGCGCAGAGCCATCACAGGTAAAGGTTAAGTTTTCAAGGAAAGATCATGATAAACAAGGTATTTAATACACTTTTGGGAACAGAGTTACCGATTATTCAAGCGCCAATGGCCGGCGTGCAAGACAGCCAAATGACCATAGCTGTCAGTAATGTTGGCGGGCTTGGCTCGTTACCTTGTGGAATGCTGAACAAAGACGCCATCGTAAAAGAACTTCAACTTATCAAACAGGCAACCAACCGACCGTTCAACCTCAACTTCTTTTGCCATGAAATGCCGGAATATGACGCCAACAAGCACGAAGAGTGGCAAAAAACGCTGCAACCGTATTTTTCTGAAGTTGGTGCAACCGTACAGGCTCAGCCAAACGCTCCGACAAGAATGCCTTTCAATCATGATATTGCTGACGCGATTGAACCATTTGCACCGCCAGTGATTAGTTTCCACTTTGGTTTGCCAGACGATGAGCTGTTAGCTCGAATTAGAGGGTGGGGCGGGAAGATCCTTTCGTCAGCGACCACGGTGGATGAAGCACTATGGCTGGAAGCAAAAGGCGTTGACGGCATTATCGCCCAAGGCTTGGAGGCTGGTGGACACCGAGGCATGTTTTTATCGGATGATTTATCTACTCAATTAGGCTTGTTGGCGTTGTTACCGCAAATCGTTAAGCGCGTGAATTTACCTGTTATTGCTGCAGGAGGAATTGCCGATAGAAATGGTGTAGAAGCCGCGCTGAAGTTAGGGGCAAGTGCTGTTCAAGTTGGCAGCGCCTACTTGTTGTGTGATGAGGCGAAAACATCGTCTTTACATCGATATGCGATTGCCAGTGAGCGTGCGCAGCATACGGCGGTGACCAATGTTTTCTCGGGCAGGCCAGCACGAGGCATTGTGAATCGCGCGATGTCGGATCTAGGCTACATCTGTGAGTCTGCGCCGAAATTCCCATATGCTTCCATTGAAATGACTCAGTTAAGAGCGCTTATGGAGAAGCAAAACCGAGATGAATTTACGCCGTTGTGGTGCGGACAAAATTCGTCGGGTTGCAAAGAAGTTTCGGCAGCAGAAATGACACTGTCATTAGTGGAAGGGATTGATTTGAGCTTATGTTCCTCAGACTGATTTGGCCTGAGGAACACATTTCAAGTGAAGGTTATTGAGGTGCTTTCATCGCTTCTGATTGATCGCCCGTCATCACGAAGTGCAACTCACCACCTGGTTTGAACTCGGAATGGTCGAAGAAGAAACCGTTATCCAAAGCTTTGCCATTGATGGTGACAGACTTGATGTACATATTGTCATCGGCGTTGTTCTCTGTGGTGATGGTGAACGTACCGCCTTTCACCGGAATCACCGCTTTGTCGAATAGCGGACGACCCACAGTGTAGATAGGCTCTGCTGCGTTCACTTGGTAGAAGCCTAATGCAGACATCACATACCAAGCGGACATGGCACCCACGTCTTCGTTACCAACTACGCCTTCTGGGGCAGCGAAATACATGTCATCAAGAATGTGGTCGACGACTTGTTGTGTCTTCCAAGGTTCTGCGGTCCAGTTGAATAGGTAAGGAATGTGGTGTGAAGGTTCGTTACCAAACGCAACTTGACCAATCAAACCAGACATATCCGGTGTTTCTGTGCCTTGGCTTTCTGCGGTGAAGGTTGCTTCTAGGTTCTTCTGGAACTCAGCATCGCCACCCATGATGGTTTTTAAGCCTGCGATGTCATGCGGTACAAACCAAGTCCACTGCCACGCGTTACCTTCGGTGTAGTTGCCTGTTTCGTGCTCCGTACCGTATGGGTCGAATGGAGTCATGAAGGTTTCATCAATCATCACTGGGCGCATAAAGCCAGTTACACCATGTTCTGCGTATTCCGTTGGGTTGTAATCGAAGTACTTTTTGTAGCCTTTTGAGCGTTCAAGGTATTGCTCTTCCGCTTTAGTATCACCGGCTGCTTTGGCAATTTGTGCGATAGCCCAATCGTAGAACGCGTTTTCCAGACCGTAAGAAACAGACTCAACCGTGTAGTCTTCAAAGACTGGTTCACCATCGACACGTTGGATGGCAGGCGTGAAGCCGTTTTTCTCAATGTAATCGATGTGCTTAGTTAAAGTGCGATCCAAGACGCCCTGATCCCAATCGGCTTGCAATGCAGGGTAGCTCTCGTAAGTCGAAGAGTCGATCGCGGCTTTCAGCGCCAGTTCTTTCTCTTGTTGAGTAAACTCTTCTGGGAATTTGGTGATCGCATCGGCAATCACTGCTACCGCTGGATAGCCGACCATGGTGCCTGTCTCGTCACCCAAGTGCTCCCACTTCGGTAGCAAGCCGCTTTCAGTGTACTTCTGAACTAGATTCTTCGCGTACTGCACCGCACGGGTTGGTTCAGTGATGGTTTTTAGTGGGTGCAACGCACGTTGGGTATCCCATAGAGAATAAACCGAGAAGTTTGGCTGTTCTTCTGTTGCTTGACCATAAGCGATGGAGTATTCCCCTTCGCCTTCACGAATTGAGCCTTTGCCCATGCCACGGAATCGACCATCTACATCTTGATGCACCATCGGCGCAATCTTGGTGTGGTAAAGCGCGGTGTAGAAGATCTCTTTCTGATCTTCTGTGCCCCCTTCGATAGAGAAGTTGAGTGCTTTTGCCCATTTCTCACGTGCGTTGTTGCGCGCAGTATCGAAAGAGATATTCGCTTCGGCATCGTGGTTGTTTTCTGCACCTTGTGGATCAACCGCAGACAACGCCACTTGCGCGTTCAACTCCTGTGAGTCTTCATCTTCAAATTCGATGTAGGCAGTTACGTCCGCTTTGACACGCTTAACTGGATTGCCTTGGTCATCGTAAACCAATTCAGAAACGTGCTCTGCCGTTAGGCCGTCAACAGGCTTACCATTAGCAAGGATGTAGACGTCTTTGAGCTTCTTATCGAAAGTCGCATAGAAGAAGATTTTTTGGTTTTTCGCCCAACCAGAGAAGTGCGCTGCATCGCGCTCGCCCGTGATGGTATGGCCGTCTTCGCTCACCGTCAGTTTGTTGCGCAGAGAGGTCGAACCCCAGTCACTGTTTAGGATGGAGTTGAGGTCAATCTTCAAACGTTGTGGTTGACCTTGCGGATAGGTGTAACGATGGAAGCCGACACGTTCAGACGCCGTAAGCTCCGCTTTGATGCCGTTTTCTGCAATCTTCACAGAGTAGTAACCTGCTTCTGCCACTTCAGAGGTTTTGTCCATCTTGACCGAAATCGCTTCTCGGTAGTCGTCGCTGTCTTCGATGTACTTGGCTTTGTCTTCGGTAAATGGCAGGAACAGAATGTCACCTAAGCCGCCCATCCCCGTGCCGGATAGGTGAGTGTGGGAGAAGCCAAACAAGGTCTTTTTATCAAAGTGGTAACCTGATGAAGAGTGCCAGCCGATCAGCTCGGTATCTGGAGAAAGTTGCACCATGCCTTCTGGCACAACAGGACCCGGGAAGGTGTGTCCGTTAAAGCCTGTCCCAATGAATGGGTCGACGTATTTTAGGTTGGAAGTATCGACGCTTGGTGAGGTGTTATCGTCGTCATCGTTGCAGCCAGCCAAACCAATAACACTTGCAATCACTGCGGTGGCGATAGCGGTTTTCGTAAAGTTCATAATCTTGATTCCTTAGGCAGGAAGCGCGTCACTTCCTGCCACTGAGTTAATCTATCTGCTTATTCTTTAAACACGAATTACATAAAACGTTACTGAGCTTGAAGCGCTTCTTGCTTGTCACCCGTCATGACGAAGTGAAGCTCACCGCCCGCTTTGATTTCGCTGTGTTTGAAGGTGAAGTTGGCATCCAGCGGTTTGCCGTTGATGGTTACGGACTTCACGTACTTGTTGTGTGGGCTGTTGTTGTCTGCGATGACTGTGAATTCGCCGCCTTCCACTGGAATGGTGATTTCATCAAACATAGGGCGACCGATGGTGTAGACCGGATCCGCAGGCGTCACTTGGTAGAAGCCCATTGCCGACATCAAGTACCAAGAACTCATCTGACCCACGTCTTCGTTACCAATCAAACCAGTTGGCTCGCTGGTGTACATCTCTGACATGATGCGGTCTAGGTACTCTTGCGCTTTCCATGGCTCATCCGTTAGCGCGTATAGGTAAGGAATGTGGTGCGATGGCTCGTTACCGTGCATGTACTGACCGATGTAACCCGTTAGATCTGGCAGCTCTTCACCTGTGTTTGAAGAACGCGCATTGAATAGTTCGTCCAAGTCTTCACGGAACGCTTTCTCTGGCGTGGTGTCTTTGCCTTGCGCCAAGTCGGCTTGGTAGATTTCTTGTTTCAGGCGGGTGAAATCGTGCATTGGTTGGAACTTCCATTGCCACGCGTTCCCTTCGGTGTAGGCAAACTCGTCCACGTAGTAAGGGTCGAACGGTAGCAGTGGGCATTTCTCTTTCATCACGCCAGAGCCTTCCGGCCATTCAACCATTTCACACTCATCCAAACGCTCTTCATCAATCGGTTGGTTGAACTCCAAAGGCGGTTTGTTTGGTGATGAGCTAAGCGGGTGGTTTTTCGGACGTAAGAAGCCTGTCTCGGCATCCCAATGGTTAAGCCAGTTGTCGGCACGAGTCATAAACTCTTCTTGCAATTTTACATCGCCAGCCATGCGCGCGATTTCTGCCATTGCCCAGTCACCATAAGCAAACTCAAGCGTGTAAGACGCACTGTTCCAGTAGCCGTGATGAACAAAGCCGTTTTCTTCGTACACTTTCACTTGCACAACGTTTGCTGCGCCGATGTTGTTGTCTTCCGTCCAATCAGGGAATTCAGACGCCTCGTGGTAACGCACCGTAAACTCAGCCGCTTCTTTGGCAAGTTGTGGGTCGATGTCTAAACCTTTTGCCATCGCGTCAGCAATGATTGAGACCGCAGGGAAGCCGATCATAGTGCCCGTGTAGTGGCTGTGCAGTTCCCATTTCGGCAAGATGCCACCGTCTTCGTATTTACGAATTAGATCGTTGGCAAACTCTTCGGCACGTTCTTGGTCGATGATGGTTTTCAGTGGATGCGCTGCACGGAAGGTATCCCACATGGAGTACACGGAGTAGTTTGGTGTGTCACCCGCGTCTTTTTGAATGCGAGTACGCATCGCTGGGTATTGACCGTCGACATCTTGGAAAATCATTGGCGCGATAGAAGCGTGGTAAAGCGCGGTGTAGAAGATCTCTTTTTGATCTTCTGTGCCGCCAGATACCATCATGCGGCTAAGCTCTTGGTGCCATGCGTCGTTGGCTTGAGCGCGCGCAGTATCAAATGACACACCTTTCGCTTCTGCTTCTAAGTTCTTCTCCGCACCTTCTGTGCCTGTCGGTGACAAGCCTACTTGGATTTCTAGCGGTGTTGATGATGGTGCGAATTCTAGGTAAGCGATGGTTTTCACTGCGTCAATGTTGTCATTGTTCACATCGATTTCCGTTTCTGCGCCGTCAACCAAAGCAATGGCTTTGACGATAGGTTGGTTGAAGGTGGCGTAGAAGTAGACGTGCTGGTTGTTCGCCCAACCGTTCGAGCTGCGTAAACCGCGAATGGTGTAAGCGTCGATGAACTCCAAATCGCCCTTCATGGTGCGGTTGTTGAAGTGACCTTTGTTGAGTGTGTGGTCTAAATCGAACTTGATGTGCGGCGTGGTGCCTTCTTTGAAGGTGTAGCGGTGGAAGCCAACACGCTGCGTAGTAGTTAGCTCGGCTTTGATTTCGCCTTTGTTCAGTTCAACCGCGTAGTAGCCTGCTTCTGCGGTTTCGTTGTCTTTATCGAAGGTGTTGAAAACGGCGTTTTCTTTCTTAGTAAAAGGCAGAACTAAGATGTCACCAAGGTCGGTAATGCCTGTGCCAGAAAGGTGAGTGTGGGAGAAGCCATACACTGGGATTTCAGTTAGCTTGCCGTGGTCGAAGTAACCAGCAGCGGAGCCCCAGCCTTCCATTTCGGTATCAGGAGAAAGTTGTACCAGACCGTAAGGCACCACGGCACCCGGGAAGGTGTGACCATCTGCGCCCGTACCAATCAATGGGTTGACGTATTGGGTTAGCGTGGTGTCGAGGGATGGAGTACCAGATTTGCTGTTGTCGTCATCACTGTTACAACCAGCAAGACCAAACATGGCAGCGAGTATAGCGGTAGAGATAAGGGTTCTTTTTAGTTTCATTTTTATGGTTCCACTGAAGTGAAGTTTTTTAGGGGGCTAGGTGCCCCCTTTCGTTATTTGGATGGGTATCGGTTACTGCGCTTTCATCGCTTCAGATTTGTCTGAAGTCATGACGAAATGCAGCTCACCACCGTCTTTCAAATCGCTGTGCGCGAAGCTGAAGTTGTCACTCAATTGTTTGCCGTTGATGGTCACCGACTTCACGTAGATGCTCTCTTGGCTGTTATTTTCTGAGGTGATGGTGAATTTACCGTCCGCGACTGGAATCACGGCTTTGTCGAACAGAGGACGACCGATCGTGTAACTTGCTTCGCCTGGTGTGACTTGGTAGAAGCCCAATGCAGACATCACATACCACGCCGACATCTGACCGACGTCTTCGTTACCAATCAGACCTTCATGCGTTGGGTGGTAGAACTCGTTCATCGCTTGGTCGACAATTTCTTGTGTCTTCCAAGGTTCCGCCGTCCAGTTGTATAGGTAAGGAACGTGGTGATCAGGCTCGTTACCCATCACGAACTGACCGATGTAGCCAGACATGTCGTGTGATTGGCTCGTGTCGGCGTTGGAGTCCGCATTAAACAGCGCATTCAAGTTAGCGAGGAATGCCGCTTTGCCTTGTTCGGTTACATCTTCTGGAAGAGAGAAGTCAGTGCGGTCGATGTGCTCGCCGCCCATCACGTTGGCTAGACCGTTCAAGTTGTGCGGTGCAAACCATGTCCATTGCCAAGTGTTGCCTTCGGTAAAGTCTTCGCCACGGTGCTCAGCACGGTAAGGCCAGAACACGTCACTTTCGTTGAGCGCTTTGCGGTCTTTACACGCGTTGTAGTCCATACCGTCTGGGATAGACAGTGCCATGTTCTCGTCCAAACATTCGGCTTTCAGGTTGTTCGCCCAAACCTTGCTGCCGCTGTTCATGTAAGCCGGACGCATAAAGCCCGTTGCACCCAATGCGTTGCCTTTGGTGTCTTGCAGTTTGCCGTATTGCTCTGGGTTGTAATCGAAGTAGTTCTTGAACGACTCTGAGCGAGCCATGTAGCGGTCGTACTGTTGGTCGTTGCCCGCAAGTTTAGCGATCTGAGCGATACACCAGTCGTAGTATGCGTTCTCAAGACCGTAAGACACCGATTCGTTCACGAGCTCGTCGTATTTATCGACTTTCAAGCCTTCCACGTAACCCGGTTTTTCGCCAGAGTCCGGCGCCCATTTAGTGTTGGCTGGAATAAAGCCGACGTCTTCTTGGTAGTCGTTATGACGCGTCATTACTGTGAAGCGTTTGTCGCCGTTCCAAGCATCTTGGTAAGGCACCCAGCTTTCAGTTTTATCAAGGTTAAAGTTGACCGTTTCGCCAGCGGCTTTCAACGCCAAATCAAACTCAGCTGCGGTAAAGGCTTCTGGGTGTTTGACCATGATATCGGCGATAACTGAGACTGCAGGATGACCGACCATTTCACCAGTGTAATCCGAGTGCAGTTCCCATTTTGGTAGCACGCCACCCGTTTGGTATTTGTTCAATAGATCGCGTGCGTGTTCAATCGCGCGGTCTTTGTCGATGATGGTTTTCAGTGGGTGTGCGGCGCGGAAGGTATCCCACATTGAGTACACTGAGTAGTTCACTAAGCCATCTTCTGCTTGGTGCACTTTGCCATCCATGCCACGGTATTTGCCATCCACGTCTTGGTATAGGAATGGAGCAACAAACGTACGGTAGAGCGAGGTATAGAACATGGTCTTGTCGGCTTTGTTGCCGCCTTTCAGTTCAAACTCGCCAAGGATGTTTTCCCAAGCCACACGGTTTTGTTGTACGACGTTGTCGAAATCCCAACCGTTGGTGTCTGCTTCTAGGTTTTTCAGTGCGCCGTCAACGCCAGTGCCAGAAATCGCTACCTTGACCACTAATGGCTCATCGCTTTTACCAAAGTTCAAATGAGTCAGGACATCGTTTGCGCGTTTTGCCAAACGTTCTGGGTCAGGTTCTGGCTCGCCCGGCATTGGTTTGTGCTCTGCGTAGCCGCGGTAATCTTCCAAGCCGACTTCCGTAGCGTCAGTTGGAGTCAGTTTGCTCTCAGAAGCCAGCTTGGTGTACAGGTTCTCTTCAATGATTGGATCAGAGAATTCTGCCGCGAAGAACACGGTTTGCCATTGACCCCATTCGTTTGAGGTACGCGCGCCTACGACGGTAGTGTCGTTAACGCGTTTGTAGTAGATGCTGCGAGAGTGGTTGCCGTATTGCTCCAACAGTTCGTGTTGCAGGTCGATACGCACTTTGCGATCTTCACCCGGCTTAAAGGTGTAACGTTGGAATGCCACGCGGTCGGTCGCCGACAGCTCAGCTTTTACGCCAGTTTCTACAAGATCAACCGAGTAGTAACCAACTTCTGCCACTTCTGAGCTTTTATCCATGGTCACGGCATCGGTATTGAAGCCGGTGTATGGCAAGAAGGCGAAGTCGTTTAGGTCGCCTTTACCTGCGCCAGAAATGTGAGTCATTGAGAAGCCAGAAAGCAGGCTGTGCACAGGATCGTATTCGACAGGTGAGCCTTTGCCATTCCAACCGTTTGGATCGAAGTTATCTGGTGACGGTTGAATCATACCTTCTGGCATAACTGGAGATGGGTTGACGTTGCCAAGACCTTTAGTGCCGATCAAGGTATCAACGAATTCCAAAGTAGGGGTAGAGATAACCGGAGTTTCTGGGTCAGAGTCGCTGCCACAACCAGCAAGACCAAGCATGGCGGTTAACACTGCGGTAGAGAGTAGGGTTCTTTTTAGTTTCATTGTTTTTATTCCACGAGAAAAGGGGACACAAGGTCCCCTCAAAATCATTATTCGCCTAGGTTGGCTTGCATTGCTTCAGACTTGTCAGCTGTCATCACGAAGTGCAGTTCGCCGCCTGCTTTGAATTCGCTGTGCTGGAAGGTGTTGTAAACATCCAGAGGCTTACCGTTGATGGTTACTTCTTTGATGTACATGTTGTCTGGACCGTTGTTCTCAGCCGTTACCGTGAACGTGCCAGAACCAATGTCTACCGTCGCTTTGTCGAAGATTGGACGACCGATGCTGTAGGTTGGATCGGTTGGCGAGATTTGGTAGAAGCCCAGTGCTGACATCAAGTACCACGCCGACATTTGACCTACGTCTTCGTTACCGATGATGCCGTCTGGCGTCGGTTTGTAGAACTGGTCGTAAACTTGGTCTAGGTATTCCTGCGCCTTGTAAGACTCTTCAGTACGGTTGTACAAGTAGATGACGTGGTGCGAAGGCTCATTACCGTGAATGTACTGACCGATGTAGCCTGTCATGTCTTGGTGCGCTTCGCCGCCATTTGGATCGGCAGTAAATAGGTTGTTCAGCTTGTCGTTCAGACCTTGTGTGCCGCCCATGATTTCAGTCAGCTTGTCTAAGTCTTGCATGAACGCCCATTGCCACTGCCACGCGTTACCTTCTGTGTAGTAGAACGCGTCAGACTTGTAAGGGTCGAAGTCAGTTGAAGCGTATTTCAGCGCACATGGATCGCCTTCTTTCAGTTCTGTCGGTACAAAGAAGCCTGTGCCGTCTGCGTTACCTGCGTTCGCATCCCAGTGTTTCAAAGAGTTGTAAGAACGAGCTTTGAACTCTTCATACGCGTCCATATCGCCAGCGGCTTTCGCCATTTCTGCGATCGTCCAATCGTAGAATGAGAATTCCAACGAGTACGACACTGAGTTCCAGTTCGGGTAACGAACACACTGTTCTTTCTCGTGGTAGTTCAACTGACCTGCCATGAGTGAGCTTAGGATGTCGTCATGAATCTGTGGGTACTCATGCGGTGTGTAGCGTGCTGATTTTACTGATGCGGTGTAAGCTTGCTCTGCATCAATCAAGCCTTTGGTTACCGCATCGCCTAAAATCGCTGCCGATGGGTAGCCGATCATGGTGCCGGTTTCTGAGCCGTGACCTTCCCATTTCGGCAATAGACCAAACTCGTCGTTGGATTTACGAATCAAGTCTTTCACGTATAGCGTTGCTTGGTCTGGGTCGATGATAGTCCACATTGGGTGAACCGCGCGGAACGTATCCCACGTTGAGTAAATCGAGTAGTTTGGTGTGTCGCCATCTTTCAGTGTGCGCACTGTACCAAGCATATCCACGTATTGACCATCCACATCGTAGAACTCGATTGGTGCGATCATCATGTGGTACATGCCAGTGTAGAAGTTGGTTTTCTCTGCTTCTGTGCCGCCTTCTACTTTGATTTTTGCTAGCTTCTCAGCCCACGCGTATTCCGCGTCTTCTTTCACTTGTGCTAGGTCGAAACTTGGTGCTTCTGCTTCTAAGTTTTTCTGTGCACCTTGCCAGTTAACTGGAGAGATACCGACGCGGATTTCAATTGGCTCTTCGCCTGTGCCGAAGTTTAGGTAAGCGGTCAGATCATCGCCTGAGTAAACCGCACCATTACGCATTTCGCGCGTTGGTTCTAGATCTTGTTCGCCCAACAGTGCCTTGGCGATTGGTTGGTTGAATTTCGCGTAGAAGAAGATGTCTTGACCTTGGTGATCTTGCCCTTGGAACCAGCCAGTTGAGGTTTTACGACCGCGAATGGTGTATTCGTCCACCACTTCTACTTTGTTCTTCAAAGACTTGCCGTTGTTGTTCATTAGGGTATGGCCCAAATCGAACTTCACGTTGCGGTCTGCGCCATCAGCAAAGGTGTATTTGTGCAAACCAACGCGTTTGGTTGCGCTTAGTTCTACTTCGATTTGACCTTGGTTTAGCTTGGTTTTGTAGTAGCCTGCGCTTGCTTCTTCATTGGCTTTGTCGAAAGAGTTCAGCTGTGTGTTCGCCATGTCTGCGTATGGCAGAACCAAGATGTCGCCTAAGTCCGTTGCGCCTGTACCTGAAAGGTGAGTATGGGAGAAGCCGTACAGCGGAACGTCAGTGTTAACTACTTCGCCAGTTTCGTAGTTGGATGAATCCCAGTAGCCAGAAGCCGAGTGCCAAGGGTTAAGCCCTGATTCGTGGTCTGTGTTAGAACCGATGAAAATATCTGGAGACAGTTGAACCATACCTGCCGGTACCGTCGCGCCCGGGAATGTATGACCAGAAGCTGCTGTGCCGATCATAGGATCGACGTATTTCAACACCGCAAGATCAACAATTGGATCGCCCGGCAGTGAAGAGGAAGAATCGTTGTCGCTGTTACAGCCAGCCAAGCCACCCGTCAGACCAACCAGGATAGCCAAAGAGATAAGATTACGTTTAAACATGTGCATACCGTTTTGTCGTTATTTGTATATAAAAGTGTTTATAAGAGACTGTTTATAAAGGATTGCTTATAAAGTTTTCTTGTAGGGATAGCCGGGAGATGCGCTCCCCCGGCTGAGTTGTCACTATTGGGATTAACGAGAACCTGCTGGCATCTCGTCTTCATGCAAGAACTCACCGATGCCTTGTGCTGGTGGAAGATCTTGCTCTAGAGATCCCCAACGTTGATTTGGTTTGTCGCCCATCACGAACTCCAAGTCACCGCCGTACATGATTTCGTCATGAGTCAGGTAAGTGCGGTTGAAGTCTTTGCCGTTGTAGCGAGCCGATTGAATGAAGATGTTTTCGCGGCTAACGTTTTTCGCGGTAACCGTGAACTTCTGGTTGTTGCCGACATCGATAGACACGCTTTCAAACAGCGGAGTACCGATTTCGTAGATGCCAGAAGAAGCGTTCACAGGGTAGAAGCCAAGTGCACGGAACACGAACCACGCAGAGAGCGTACCGAAGTCGTCGTTGCCACAAATGCCGTCAGCGGTGTTCTTGTAGCAAATGTTGGTTGCTGCGGCGATGGCTGCCTGACCTTTCCAAGGTTGACCTACGTAGTTGTACAGGTACGGTACGTGGATATCTGGTTCGTTACCTTGAACGTGTTGACCGACGTTACCTGTGTTGAACACTGGGAATTGGTTGTCGCCTGCGTTGCGGTCTGGGTAGGTTGACCAGTACTCATCCAAGCGCGCTGCGAACAAGTCACCGCGTTCTGCTTCAGGGTTTTGTGTCTTGTCGAAGCGTGTCATCAGGTCAATCAAGCCATGAATGTCGTGTTGAACGCTGAACGAGTATTGCCAGCCGTTCGATTCAGAGAATGACCAGTTGAACATGTCTGGACGCCAGTCTTTACCAACCGCGCGACCGGTGATTGGGTCTACCCAACCTGCATCGATAAACTCGCCATCGTAGTCACGGGCTTTGAACCAACCTTGGTATTGCTTACCGCCGAAGTCGAATTGCGCTTGCCAGTTTTTAGAACGGTTAGCGAACTCGGTGTAGCGTGGATCTTCTTCACCAAACACTTCTTTGATCGATTGTGCGATTGCCCAGTCGTTCATTGAGTATTCAAGCGAGTAAGATGCTGTCCAAGAGTCTTTAAATGGTGAGTGACCGCCGTAAGAATCTGGTGGAGTGTCGTGCAATTGCGCTGGCACGTAACCTTGTTCTTCGTACTCTTTGATCCATGCTACGCCTTGGCTCGTTGCGGCGCGCGCGTCGGTGATCATTGCTTCAACTAAGCGTTCTTTGACGTCTTTGCGCTCTGCTTCTGTAAAGCCAAGATCGAGCATGCGTTTTTCTAGTGAGCCTTTCGACAACACATCATGAATCACAGGCGTTGAGTGCATGCCCATCATCATGCCTGTTTCGTTGCCTTTGAATGTCCACTCAGGCAGGCGACCTTTGCGCACGTTGCCTTTGTCATCTACCCATTCTTCTTCGGCGTAAGACAGCATAGAGAGAACCACGTCTGCTAGGCGGTCAGGTTCAAGAATCGAAGATAGTGGTTGAACTGCGCGGTAGGTATCCCACAACGAGAAAGTGTCGTAGCGCGTGAAGTCTGCTTTGCCATCTTTGTTAGCATCGGCAGTGCGGATCGACTCTTTCAGCGTATCGATCTTATCGCCCCAAGGTGTGTTGCCATCTGGGTAAGCGTTGCGACCTTGGTGAACTTGGCGGTAGCGACCATCTAAGTCAGAGTGAATGGTTTGACCTAGGTACGAGTGGTACATCGCGGTGTAGAACGTCTGTTTGTAATCCTCGTCGCCAGAGACTTGGATCTTGCCGAGTTCGTTTTCCCATTTCTTCGTTGCCGCTTCGCGTACTTGGTCGAAGTTCATGCCCGCAACTTCTGTCATGTTAAGAGAAGCACCTGACTTGCCGTTCTCGCCGATCTCAACGTTTGATAGCGCCAATTTCGCTTCAACCGTTAAGCCGTCTTTGGATGTGTCGAATTCAACGTAAGCGCGCGCGTATTGGTACTTGCCACGTGTTTCGTTACCGATTTCCGTAATGCCTTCTGGCACGTCCATGTAACGACCTTGCTCTTTATCGTAGTAAGCAAAGCGAACGTTTTTGATTGGTTGGTCGAATTCCATTACGAAGAATTCTTTTTGGCTTGGTGCCCAGCCATCTGAGAAACGGTGACCTTCAAGACGGTTGTTGTCTTTGTCCCATTTCAAGTAAGAATCTGAGGTGTAGTCCCAGTTAATTTTGAAGCCAGTATTCACGATGATTTCTGACTTCTCATCACGAGGGAAGGTGTAGCGGTGTACACCAACGCGATCAGATGCCGTTAATTCTGCTTTGATGTCGTAATCCAATAGATCGACTTTGTAGTAGCCTGCTGTCGCTTGCTCGTCACGATGTTGGAAGCGAGACGCTTCTAGGTTTAGCGTTGCCGAACCTTCATCAATCATGAAATCCGAACGTGAGTTGATTGGCATGACGAGAATGTCGTTCAAGTCACCAGCACCTGCTCCGGAAAGGTGGGTATGAGAGAAACCGGAAGTACGTGCGTCGTGGTAGTAGTAGCCTGAAATGTATTCCCAGCCGTTAGAACCGTTGTTAGGAGAAAGCTGCACCATGCCGTGTGGTGTGGTTGCACCAGGGTAGGTGTTGCCTAGGTTACCTGTACCGATGAATGGGTTGACGTAGCGTGTTACGTCCATATCGGCGAAATCTACTGGGATGTGAACGCCCATGTCGATTTCAGGTGTTTCTGGGTTTGGCTTGTCATCACAGTCGCCATCGCCAACTGGAGGACATACTGGCTTGCCGCCGTCAGGAATATCCGGCAGTGCAGGGTTGGTGTCACCGCCTTCATAAATGTTGGTTGTGTCGTCGTTACAGCCAGTCAGACCGACTAGACCACTGAGAACTGCGCAAGCGAGTAGGGAAGGTTTGAATTTCATTTTTAAAGCCTTGTAAATTGTAGGGTTATATAGTTAAAAAAATCAGGGGTATTACTAAAACTTAAAAACTTGAAATAGAGCCCTTTGGGGGAAAGGGCTCTTAGGGGGAGGAGCTTAAGGTTTAAGCTTTCACAAGAGTCGCTGCGTTACGCATCGCTTCTTTCGTTGAACACTCAACAACGTTTGCTTTTGCAAAGCGGTGAGCGTCTTTTACTTGGATATCGTGAGCTAGAATAACCAACTTCGCGTTTGCTACATCTAGGTCAGTGATGCGGTTCTGGATACCGTTTTGACCTTGAGTTTCTACTTTGATTTTCAGACCCGCTGCCGCACCTGCTTTCTCTAGTGCTTTCGCTGCCATGAATGTGTGTGCTACGCCAGATGGGCAACATGTTACTGCTACGATGTCGTACTCGCCTTCGCCTGCTGCTGGAGCCGCTTGAGCTTGTGCAGGTGCTGCTTCTGCGATTTCGTCTTCTGCTTCTTCTTCAGCGACTGGTTTCCAGAAGCCAACGATAACTGCTGTTGTTAGTGAGCCTAGTGCGATACCCACAACGTACATTGGGATGTTGCTTGATACAGGTGCTGTGATTAGACCGCCCCATGGTGCGTGTAGTAGTACGTCTGTTAGGAAGCCGAACACACAGCCAACGATACCACCAGCAACGATTGAAGGAAGAACGCGTACAGGGTCGTTTGCTGCGAATGGGATAGCACCTTCAGAGATACCGATAGAACCCATGATTGCTGCTGCTTTACCTGCTTCTTGCTCTTGCTTAGTGAACTTCTTCTTGAATAGGAATGTTGCTAGTGCCATACCTAGAGGAGGCGTACAGATTGCGATACCAACACCACCCATTAGCCATGGTTGAGTATCAACTTGAGTTTGAGCGAATAGCGTTGCTACTTTGTTGATTGGACCGCCCATATCGAATGCAGTCATACCACCAAGAATCGTACCTAGAACCACTTTAGAAGCGCCAGCCATAGAAGCTAGGAATTCGTTCATAGAAGCCATGAAGATCTTGATTGGCTCACCGATACCCCATAGAACGATACCTGCAGAGATAAGCGTACCAACAAGTGGGTAGATGAAGTAAGCGCCCAACGCAGTCATGTTAGCAGAAAGAGGGATCTTCTTAAGTTGTAGAACTACACCACCAGCGATAAAACCAGCGACGATACAACCTAGGAAGCCGCCGCCCATGTCAGCCATGATGCCAGAAGAGATCATCGCTGGCGCTAGTGCTGGTTTGTCTGCAATTGAGTAACCGATGAAGCCACCAAGAATAATTGGGAACAACACCAGACCTTTAATACCGATATTAGAAATATCAGCCAATAACCCGTCTGCAGGAACCGCACCTTTACCGGATGCCATTACCGCCAGCGCCAGTAGTACACCACCCGCAACGATAAATGGAAGCATGTGAGAAGTACCGAATAAAAGGTGACCTTTCATGGTACTTAGGAGTTTTTTGAAATCGCTATTATTGCTAGCTTGAGCTGTGATTGTACTCATAATTTCACGCCTTATGAATTAATTAAAATATTTAGTATTTGGTTTTCGTCTTTTGCGTTATGAATATCTTCAATAAACTCTTCGCTAAATTTTCCGAATAATTCTTGAAGAACATAAATATGGTGGTCGGCACCGTTATCTGGTGAAGCAATCATGAAGAATACGGTCGGTTTGACTCCCTCTTCGTCGCCATACTCGATGCCTTCGCGCTTTACGCCAACAGCGATTGCAGGCTCTGTGACCGCTTTGCTTTTTGCGTGTGGGTAGGCGATGCCGTCCATTGAAGTCACGCTTAATGTTTCACGTGCTTCTATGTCGGTTAAAAAAGCCTCTTTGCTGCTGATTCGATTATTTTCGAATAGCATTTGCGCTAGCTCTTCAAAGACTTCTTTTTTATTATTTTCTTGAAGATTGCCGTTAATTAAATTGACGTTTGTTAGTTCTGTAATCATTTTGTGACTCATTGGTACTGAAGTAATGAGTCAAATTTAATTAATGAAGTGGTTTTCGGAAATAGTAAAAAAAATACAATAACTATACTTTTGTATCACCCAAGCTTAAGTGTGATAGCCGTCATTAATAACGCGGAATATTATAAAATTTATTATGTGATTTATATTCCAGTTATTTTGAAATTAATAATGAAGCTTGAAAATAAACGAGAAGGGAATCAAATATGATTCAATTTTGCTATAAAAAAGAGGCTTTGTGCTAGATCTCCTCCAATAACCCTTTTAATAGCTCTATTTTCTACCTCTTTGAGAAAAGACATAAAGCGAGCAGCACTCTTGTTTTGAGCGCTTGTTGGGGTCAATGGTACAGGTTGCTCGTTGGCAATAGATTTATCACCACGCTCCTTCGTCGCGGAGCGGAGTGATGGCTTAGGAGAACTGATAGTGAACTCAGCTAGTTCCTCCCCTGAGACACATTGGCGAATGTAAGCTCCGAATCTGAAGCCATGGGGAGGTTAGGGAGGGTTGTTACGCTGAATTTGACTAATCCATTAAGACGGATTTTTGTACTTATGCAGCAAATCTAACGGGATGTGGCAGTAATCGTTTGGGAAACGAGTGAGTCTATCTTGATGCTCTTCGTCGCTTGGAACGTAGTTTTTTAGTGGTAAGACTTCAACCGCAATCTTATCGGCATCGTCTCTTGTTGCTATAAACGATTTGGCGATTTCAAGGTGCTTGGTATCACGGCTGTATACGCCGGTACGGTACTTTTCACCAACATCGTCCCCTTGCTTGTTGATGCTATATGGGTCGATGATTTCAAAGAAATAGCCCATTAAGGTTTCAACCGACACTTGGCTTGGATCAAACTCGGTGCGAACGCATTCTGCGTAGCCATCGTATTCAGATTGAGTGTTATCCGTCTTGCCATTTGCGCGTCCAGCTTCGGTGCTGATTACGCCTGGAAGGTGGCGCATAAATTCTTGTACGCCCCAAAGGCAGCCGCCTGCGAAGTAAATCTCTTCCATCATTTTATCCTGTAAAACTTTGCGCCATTATGGACATCACTTTCGCTCAAACACAACTCCAACCATAGATTTAATGACTCATCGATGAGCAGTTCGGACATAAAACAGGAACAACTCGGTGGTGATTTGCTCTCTTTTTTGTGCTGCTTTTCCTCGTTAGATTAAGCGCAGTTAAGAGCTAAGGGGAATCCTAATGAAAATTGAACATATCGCGATTTGGACAGAACGTTTGGAAGAGTTAAAAGCCTTCTATGAGAAATATTTTAACGCGGTGTCTAACGATAAATACCACAATCCAACTAAGCAGTTTTCATCTTACTTTCTTTCGTTTGAAAGTGGAGCACGATTGGAGTTAATGTCGATGGAAGGTGTGACCGCTTGTGAAAAATCTCATGCGATGCAGGTAACAGGATTAGCACACTTTGCCTTCGCTTTAGGATCAGAGCAGGCAGTGGTTCAATTAACCAAAACCTTAGTAGATGATGGCTACCAATGGATCGACGGTCCGAGACAAACGGGTGATGGTTACTACGAAAGCTGCATCTTAGATCCAGATGGCAACCGTCTTGAGCTTACGGTGTAACGCGACTTAGCTTATTTCTATCGTTCATAGGCTGCTTTCATATGAAAGTATTCGGGCGTATACTGCAAGCTCATTAATAAGGAGCGAGCCTGTGAACCCAAGACAAAATGAAATCCTGCAATTAGTGAATGATCGTAAACGCGTTCAAGTCACGGAGCTTTCTGACATTATAGGCGTGTCGGGCGTGACCATCAGGCAGGATTTGAATTTTCTGGAGCAACAGGGCTATCTAAAGCGCGTACACGGCGCAGCTACCGCATTGCAAAGTGATGATATTGATACCCGATTAGAAGTCCGTTTCGATATTAAACAATCACTTGCAAATAAAGCGGCGGACTTGGTATCACCAAACGAAACCGTATTGATCGAGGGCGGCAGTGCTAATGCGCTCTTGGCTCGCACTTTAGCTGAACGCGGCGATGTGACCATCATTACCCCATCGGCGTACATCGCCCATCTCATCCGTAACACTTCTGCCAACATCATCTTGCTTGGTGGTGTGTATCAGCATCAAGGCGAGAGCCTCGTTGGCCCGCTCACCAAACTCTGTATTGAGAACATTCACTTCAGCACGGCTTTCTTGGATATCGACGGATTTCACCAAGACACTGGTTTTACTAGCCGGGACATGATGCGTGCCGACATCGCAGAGGCCATTCTGGCAAAGAATAGACGTAACATCGTACTGACGGACTCCAGTAAATTTGGACAGATTTATCCTTCTTCAATTGGCAATACCAACGAAATATCGGTGTTGTTAACCGACAAAGCCGCTCCGAAAAGCGACCTTGAGCAAATCAAAAAACTAGGTGTGGAAGTGGTGTTGGGGTAAGTACTAATGGCTCTCCGACCATACTGCGAATTCATTTCCACTTGGTTCGGTGAAGTGGAATCGACAGCCGCCGGGAAATTCGAAAATAGGGCGGATAATTTTTCCACCATGCTGCTCAACTTTTATCTGCGTGGCCTGAATATCTGAGCTATAAAACACTAAAAGTGCGCCACCATTTGCGGTTTGGTTTACAAACTCAGATTTGAAGAATCCGCCATCTAACCCTTGTCCTGAAAATGCAGAGTATTCAGGACCATAATCGATAAAGGTCCAGTCAAAGGTACGCTCAAAAAATTGTTTTGTAGCGTTAATATTGGTGGAACCAAATTCAACGTAATTCAATTTTTCATGTTGATGCATAGTGAAATCCTTCTCGGTTACTATCGTCTCTAGGCGAATTTTTCTACGATGATGTCATCCGCTTTTTCGACAAATAATGCGCCTTGATCCTTGAGCTCTGTCAGCACATTTTCAACATTATCAGGCAGCACTGCGCGAGTTGAAGCAAGGTTGACCACCACATTGTAGCCAAGATCCAGTGCTTGCATGACGGATTTCTTCACACAAAAATCTAGCGCGAGACCACCGATCACTAGGGTATCAATCCCGTTGAATTTTAGAAATTCATGTGCGCCTGTCGTTTTAGTATCGGCAATATCATGGAAGAAAATACCGTAAGGATGAGCATCAGGATCCATGCCTTTATTAACTTGAAAATCATAGTCCAAAACAGGTGGTAAACCGTCTAGCAGTTCAGAACCTGTTGTGCCAAGCACACAATGGCGGTTCCATTTTATATCCACATTGGGTAGACCGACGGGTTCAAGCATGTTGGCTGGTGTTTCTGCATCCCATTTTGCTTTCGGTGGGTGCAAGTCACGGCTCACCAGTTTTAATCGGCCTTTGGCATGATTACTCAGAAGCTCCGGTACGATTTCCAACGCACCTGCAACGGGCAGTTCATTTGGACATAACTCGCTAAAGCCTTTCTCTGGGTCAACGTCGATCACCGCTGTAGTTTGATAGTTTACTCGAACAGTCATGGCAGACTCCTTGTCTGTCTGATTGCCTGCGTTTATCCACGCAAACAGTTTTGAAAAAAGGTTACTTCGTCGCTGGTCAGCGTATATACCATTGCGGGTTTTCCACCTTTGCCTTTGTTGGTAGAAGCGACTTTATTGGTGGGTTTTAGTACGCCTGAATCTATCAAGCGGCGCTTAATCGTCATTCGGCTAATATCAATACCAAACTCTTGATAAGCAGAAATGATGTCGGCAACCAAAAACTCTTTGTCTAATGCAAACAAAAGAACCGATGTGTATTCAATGGATGCACGAAGCTTCTGCCACGCTTTTTCAATGGTTTTTTGATGGTCAAACGCGAGAGTTTCTTCTCCATTGAGTATAGCTTGTAGCGAAAACCATTTAAGTTGGCACTCTGGTACACCTGCATTGTTGATTTGCTCTACATTGTTACGATCGACTAAGGCGTAGTGCGTAATGTTTAAGCTCCAGTCTTCTGGATCACGTTTGGGATCGCCGTCGATAAAAGCTTCACTAAAGTGACGAGGGTAGGTATGGATTTTCTCGCGGCAAATTCGGCGACGCGCCGCCTCAAAGTTTTCATCGGCCGGGCGTCCTCCTTCACTGGTTAAGTCTTTATCAAAGACAAATCCGCCCGGTAGTGCCCAGACTCCATGGTATGGCCGATTTGGATTTGAACGTTTAATCAACAACACTTCCAATCCCTTATCGGCACAGCCAGATAGCCTGAATGGAATAATGTCGACAGATACGATCATGGTTGGGTCCTAATATTGATTTGTAAGTAATCTAGCGCATAACAAGTGGTCAATCAATGGGTAAGTAACGAGTTGTGCGAAACGTTTTTGGTAGTGCTTCATAGTACGCCTTGAGTATAAATCTACGAATGAATCTGACTTATTCACAATCTGTGTGCGAATTCTAGACAGAAAAACCTTATAAAAATGAGTGGTTAGTAACAAAAGTTGACAAACTATAGATGGGTGTTTATTGTTTACGCAAATTAGTTAGTAACAAAAAGTTATATACCCAGGAAGGGCGTGTAGAAGGGCACCTAATGACCACCAAACTATTTTCTTCCCGCATCATTCAAAGCGCTTTGGATTTTGATGTTTACAAAGTCAATATGATGAGCGCAGTAACAGCGCTTTACCCTGATGCGATGGTGTCATACAAATTTATTGTGCGTAGCGAGGAAGATCTCTCTGAACTGCTACCAGAGGTAAAAGCAGAAGTTCTTAAACTGCAAGACATTCAATTTACGCAAGAAGAGATCGAATACATCAAGCGTGTCGCGCCTTACCTGAATCCTGATTTTGTTGATGCATTGCGCCATTTCCGGTTTAACCCGCAAAGTGATGTCTCTTTCCATAATAAAGCCAAGGCTGATGGCTCAAGCCAGTTACGCATTACTATCAATGGTTTGTGGCGAGATACTATTTTGTACGAAACGATCATCATGAGTATCGTGTCTGAAGTTCGTAGCCGTCAACGTTGGTCAGATATCCCTGTAGCGCAATTTACCACCGTTTTAGAAGAGAAAGTTCGGTACCTAAAATCCGAACTAAAACGTCGTAACATCACTAACTTTAAATTTTCTGATATGTCGACGCGTCGACGTTTTTCCTTTCAAGCTCAGCGCACCATGCTGGAGTTCTTGTGCCAGGAAGTGCCGGAATGTTTGACAGGAACAAGCAACTACCACTTAGCAAAAGAACTGAATTTGACGCCTATCGGTACCGTTGCTCATGAATGGTTTATGGGCCATCAAGCTCTGGTGAATGTGCGAGATTCGCAAAAAGTGGCTTTGCAACGTTGGCAAAAAATGTTTAACGGTGCACTAGGTATTGCACTGACCGACACGATTGGTATTGATGCCTTCCTTAAAGACTTTGATGAAGAGCTAAGTAACGCGTATTTCGGTGTACGTCACGATAGTGGTTGCCCTTATAGCTGGGGTGAAAAAATGATTGCACACTATCAGTCGCTTAATATAGACCCGTTAACAAAAACGCTGGTGTTTACAGACGGACTTAACTTCGAACAAGCGTTAGATATTTGCGAGTATTTCCAGGGACGTATTCAGGTGAGTTTTGGT
Organism: Vibrio sp. Y42_MX_L11; assembly: GCF_024181785.1. Lineage (NCBI taxonomy): Bacteria > Pseudomonadati > Pseudomonadota > Gammaproteobacteria > Vibrionales > Vibrionaceae > Vibrio > Vibrio sp. Y42_MX_L11. The sequence continues at coordinate 104,486 of NZ_JAMZAP010000011.1, read as the reverse complement.
ATCGGTACTTTTCTTGCGAACGATATGGGTGATTATGTCAATAAAGAGGGTGAAGCCTACCAGCCACTTTCTATCGTGATCAAAATGGTCATGTGCAATGGTTCACCAGTCGCAAAAATCAGTGACGAACCTGAGAAAGCCATGTGTGAAGATATCTTCTTTTTGATGAACCTCAGGCGCCGCTTCGAGCAACCTCTTGATTTAAATGAGTGTCGTAAACTGATTGATCGTCTAGAAACTGAAGGTCAAAACTATCTCATCGACGCGTAGGCGTTATCCCTCCTTCTTGATAAGCACCCTCTATCGTTACGACAAATTTATATAGACAAACGTAGAGGGTGATTTCGTTATAGTAATACGCAGAAGTAACCAGATACAGCGTAGGAAAGCACTCGAAAATGAGGTTGTTTTTTTGATGTGCTATGTGCCTATGATTGGTGTAAATCGATACGTTACAGCATCGTGGAAGGTGTATTTTCATCGGACACTAAACTCAGTCTAATCACGTAGTTTATTCCCATGTACCATGAGGTCACTCGGGTATAGACGTCTATCTGCTTTTATGACTTTGGGCTTCGCGTAATTGCTTGAATCAGGAGTCAAAATGAACCTAGTAGTACATTTGCAAAAGAAAGCGATCCGAAAATATGGCTATGAGATGGCCACTCGTCAAGCATGGAAATGTGGCATCAAGGCAAATCTTGTTAAGCGCGTGATCGGCCTTTTTAAAGGACAAATTGTTTGTGTGATTGAAGGTTGTCGCGCAGAGTTTTCTTCTCCTCTTAATAACCCCCTTCACGAAGATGACAAGCAAGGGCGATATGTGTTTGTTGGTGGTGTATGCTGGGAACCAAACAACATTATTGCTCCTGGCTTTCCTGATTTTATGTTTATGCACGTGCGTAACCTGAGTCACCGTCATAAGTATTTAACCGACGACGAACTGTTTTTAAGCTTGGCTTAAAAATAAGCCTCATAGGTTAATCAAGCCTAATCATAATCAGTAATGATACGGTTTTAGCTCAGTTGACATTCTGTTGAGTGTTTCTTGACGTACCTTTTATAAAACAGTGTTTCTTTACTCGTTAATGACAGAGGGTTTGTTTTCGCCTGATGTGATTTCCTAATTGCGATTTACTATACCGCTCATCAAAGCAAACCATACTGGGATGTAAATCATGAATATGAAATCTATCGCAATTGCAACGGCAGTTGTTGCTGTACTAGCAGGCTGTAAAGACAAAACGCCACCAGCTCCAACCCAAGCAAACATTACTTTGGTTGAAGCGGTGACTGAAACAGTGAAAAATCCACACCAAGTATGTAAAGACGTGGTAGTAACGGAGCAAGTTGCCCCTACGGATGATAATAAAATAATTGGTACGGTCGGCGGCGCAGCAGCTGGCGCGGCATTGGGTAACCAAATCGGTGGCGGCTCAGGTAAAGTGATTGCAACTGCAGCTGGTACGATTGCTGGTGCATTAACGGGTCGTAAGATTCAGGAGAACGTGCAACAAGGCGATGTAGTGACAACGACGAAAAAGCAGTGTCACACAGAATACACAACATCTGAAAAAGTAGTGGGTTACGATGTCACTTATGAAGTTTCAGGTGCGCCAACGACGGTTCGCTTAGCGAGCAAGCCAGCGACAAAAACGTTCCCAATTCAAGATGGCAAAGTTGTTCTTCCGCAATAACTAGCTCCTCAACCGAAGTAATTAACAAGCCCTTTTATCTTTGAGACGAAAGGGCTTTTTCACATAAGCGGTGTTTTCATCTATTTTCCCGCGGGAATGTGCAGCCAGAATTACCAGTTAATTTCAGCGTTCGATACAATCACTTTTCTAAAAGTACGAACGGAAAAAACATGGAAGATTTTTACCTGACCGATCGCGGTTTAGCTGGTTATTTCGAAGCGCAATGGTTCGACAAGTTCATCGAAGATAAGCAGATTGAGACGATAACCAGTCGCTCAAAACAAGTCCCACTCTCTTTTTTGTCATCACCACATTGTTCCCAAGTCGCTGACTTTATTGCGAAGACGGCACTTGAGAGCGGCGTTCAGCCGTGTTCCCTACTTGAGGTTGGGGCGGCCCTGGGAAGAAACTATTATGAGTTAGTGCAACGCTTACCTAGCCTTAAAGAAGCGACGCTGGTTGAGCCTTCAAATAGGTTGATGGATGGCTTGAAGCAACTATTAATAGAAGAACAACGAGTCGAGCTAACTTATCTTCACGATGTGAACACCTTAAACGCTTTAGAGGTAGAGAATAGAGATATCGTACAGAAATGTGCTCATGTTGATTTGACGCTAATTAATCAGCCTTTTGAGCTCGATACTCTCCAATCTCGCTTTGATTTAGTCGTATGTTTAAATGTGATTGATCAATGTGAGTCGCCACTTAGCGTGATCAATGCTCTAAAAGAAGCCACCAAGGTTGGCGGGCTGATGGTTGTCTCTTGCACTTATCAGTGGAACGCGAAACACATCAAAAATGAAGAAGAAGCGGTCGATGATATCAAAGAGTACTTTGCTGAAGGTTGGCGTTTAGTATCGGAAGCCGATCATGAATATCGCATCCGGTTTAATGATCGTTTTGCAAGGCAGTTTTTATCTCATGTGGTCGCTTACATCAGAATGGATTAGAGCCACATAAAAAAACCGAGTACTTACGACTCGGTTTTTTTAGTCTTTGAGATTTTGAGATAGAGCGCGATTTTAAGTAACGTGCGCCTCTTGTTGCTCTCGCTCTTGTTGAGCTTGCAGCTTTTTCTTGCGACGTTCTCGTTTAGAAAGCCAAACCAGCGGCACAACAATCATTATTGTTCCTATCGCCATAAATATGTCTGGCACTTCTCCAAACCAGATTAATCCCACAAACACGGCACCAATTAAACCACTGTATTCAGCGCTGGCAATTTTGTTGCTATCAATCGAGCGGTAAGCGATCACACATGTTGCCGCATAAATCATGATGAACAAACTTGAGCCAGCAGCGACAGGGAAAGCACTCCAGTCCCAAGGTTCCGCTTCGATCAGAACAAGTAAGAAAGCCACGGGAATACCTGCCAAGTTTGTCATCAATAACGTTTGCATGACAGATTGATTTTTTGGCAGTTTTCGAATGAGCAAGTTATTGATTGCCAGGGTAATAGCCACAACTAAAGCCGAAATCGCTGCCCAGTCGATTTGATCTGGGCGAATGATGACCAACACTCCAGCAAAGCCCATGATCGCAGCCGCGATCGATTGTTTAGACAGCTGTTCGCCAAAAAATATCGCGGCAAGCGGCAGCATGATTAATGGCGCGGCGTAGAAGATTGCGTTCGCAGTTGCGAGCGGTAAAGATGAAATCGCCAAAACCATAAATATAGCACCAAGCAACCACACGTGAGCGCGGACAGCATGCCATTTAAATCCTTCAAGAAAGTGAGTCTTTTTTGTCAGCAAGCAGACAGGCAGTAGGAAAAGCACTGCGGAAATTTGTCGGAAAAAGACAAACTGAAAAATAGGCACTTCATTTCCGACACTTTTAATTAAAGAGTCCGAAAGCACCGCAATGAGATTCCCAACAATTAATAGCAGCATAGCTGCGCCGACCGATGTAACTTTCACTTATTTCCTCTCCTCTTTCTTTGCCAAAGAGTAGGCGATGTCATAGGATGAAGTGAAGTGATATTTATTAGTTTAAGTATGAGATTTTTAGATAATGAAATTGCCACCACTCAGAGCGGTTCACTGTTTTGAATCTGTCGCTCGAAACTCTAGCTTTTCGCTTGCGGCTGAAGAGCTCAATGTGACGCAAAGTGCCGTTAGTCATCAGATACGATTATTGGAAGATTATTTGGGCGAGTCATTATTTATTCGTCAAGGAAGAAAGCTCTCTTTATCGGATACTGGTGCTCGTTATTTAGAGGATATTAGCCCGGCAATTAGCTCTATTGCGATGGCCAGCCAAAAGGTGAGAGAAGGGGACAAAGGCAGCATACGTTTAGCGATTTATAGCTCGCTTGCCGTAAAGTGGCTTATTCCGCGTTTGTCTGATTTTAAGCGGTTACATCCGGAAATCGATCTGACACTCAATATGGTTGTTGGTGATCCTGAGCAGACAGATAGCGTTGGTGATTGTTTTATCACGGTAGAGAAGCCAAAGCGCAACTATATGTCGGTGAAGTTATACGCGGAAACGCTGTATCCGGTATGCAGCCATAAAATTTGGAAAGAGTTACAAGATCAACCCATTCCAGAAGCGCTTTGGCGATATCCTATTTTGTCGACAGACTCTATTTATCGTGAGAGAGGAAAAGACTGGGCAGAGTGGTGCAGAGCGGGTGGTTACACTTTGCCAAAAGATGTCGATGTTCAACATTTTAGTCATATGTTGTTGGCAATTGAGGCTGCACGTTATGACCAAGGCATCGCATTTGCGAATGATTTTATGCTCAATGAAAGAGATAAAGCGCATGATTTGGTGTATATCCCTTCTCATGGATTAGAGACGGGGGACAGCTTTTATTTTATTCATAAAAAGAGCCGAGCCAAGCAGGCGGAAATTATCAAACTCACTAATTGGTTGAAGCAACAGTGCTTATGAAATGACTAAATTGTCATGATTAAGAAAGAAAGTGGCAAAGTTGTGTTTAAATATTTCATGTTTTATTGAGTTTTTATTCATTAACATCAACTTGGTTTTGAAACCGAGTGAAATGGATAGCATGACGTGCTTAAGGATGGGCAAAACACAACCTCAATAATTAACAGGCAGTGAAATACAATGTTTAAAAAAACATGGCTAATGACAGCCCTTCTAGCAACATGTTCTGTTGCAAACGCAGCTCCTTACGTTGGTGCATCGGTAGGTCAAGCATCGTTTGGTGATGTTAATGGCTCTATCAATGGTGGTGGTACCAACGCTAGCACTAAGCTTAAACTTGAAGATGACTCAAGCCTTTCAGGTAAAGTATTTGGTGGTTACAAGTTCAACGAATACATTTCTCTAGAAGCAGCCATTGGTGGCTACGACGCTTTAGACGGCAAAGTTGTTACTGTTGGTGATATGAAGTATCTATCGATTCAACCAAAGGCGACTCTACCTATTGGTGATCGTTTCAACCTTTTTGCTAAAGCTGGTCTTTCTTACTTCAATGCTGAATTCAAAATTAGCAACTCTGTGATTGACGGTAGCGCAGGCCATACCACCATTTCTGACAGCACTGTGACAGGCATGTACGGTTTAGGCGCAGAGTTCGCTATTACAGAAAACTTTGCTCTACAAGTTGAGTGGGAATACATGATGCCTGAGCTAGACATTGCGAAATTTGGCAATGAAAAAGTAACGGTTGATGCTGACATCAACGTGTTCTCTGTAGGTATGAGCTACCGTTTCTAAGAATACTTATTCAAGTTACCTCTTGGCTTAGTACACGTTTTTGACTTCTGTTGGTCGAGCTGAGTCCAAGCTTTGAATTTGTTTAGATATAGCACAGGAAGTTTAGTTGCTAAGCGTCCTGTGCTATTTTTTTGCTTTGGAATAACTCTTAGGAATCTTTGTGAACGATGTCAATCTTAGGTATCTGGATCTACTGTTAAAGCACTTTGAACCTCATCAATATCACTTCGTTACGCTGTCTGAGCTTGAAGTGGTAATTTGTACGTCAAGGCGCAATGTTTCTATTGTGATGAAAAAGCTTGCCTCTTACGGTTGGGTAGATTGGAAACCTGCAATTGGCAGAAGTAACGCCAGTCGTCTGAACATTACTATTTCCCTTCAACAAGCGATGACCGAGTTTTTGGTTGAGGAGCTTGGCAGAGGAAGAATGAACTCAATAACGAAACTTATTGATTGGTTCGGTCAAACCGCGGTTAGAGCACTGACTATCGCTTCTGAAAAAGTGAATCGATTGAACGAATCAAATAACGCTATTTTGATTTCTTCTTACCCTTGGGTATCCAAAATTGACCCTGCGAATACTTACCGTCACACTGAATTACACGTCGCGAAAAGCGTTTATGACGTATTGCTGACCCAAAATTCCAATGGTGGTATCGAGCCATCGTTAGCACACGAATGGAAAATGGAAGGCAAGGTAATGACGTTATGGTTGCGGCCAGGCATATATCGCCATGATGGCGAACCCCTTAACATACAGGATGTGGTTTGGAGTATAGAAAGACTCAGGGAGATAAAAGGACCAGTTCACGAGCTCTGGCAATGCATTGATAGCGTGGTTGCAGAAACATCTAACTGCTTAAAAATCATATTGAAGCATCCGAACAAGTTGTTTCCATACATGCTAGCAACTCCTCATGCGTCTATTCTGTGTCGAGATGTCGTCTCTTTCGGTTCTAGTTATTCCTACCACATAGGGACTGGGCCATTTAAAATCAGCGGCTGGAACCAGGAGAGTATGACTCTTGAAGCGCACAAAGAGTATTTTTCAGCACGCGCATTGTTAGATCAAATAACGCTGTCTCATGGTGATGTTAAAACCTTAAATATGTTGAGCTTTAACCAAAGCTCCGATCACGTTGAAGTGGAAAAAATTAGCGCATTTTCATATCTGACCTACCGCGAACGCGCGGAATCCCAACTCACAAAAGAAACTTGGTATCAACTCGCTGATTACATCCATGTGCAAAAGCGAATTTATGATGCGCCAAGTGCCGTTGACAGCATTCAGTTAGAGACTCATGAGCAAGATTTATCAATAACAGATGGTGGTGTGATACCTAAACTGAAAGGTAAAGTGGTATTAGCTGAACCTGTCTGGACGATACCGAGTCTAATTCGCCATTCCGAATGGTTGCACAGTGTGATTCGTGCAACGGGATTAGAGTTAGAGATCATTGTTATTGATGACATTAGTTTTCCTGAGGTAGTGTCTCACCAAGCAGACTTGCTCTTCATTGAGGAAGTCATGGAAGCACCATTTGAATATGGCATCTTCGAATGGCTGTCGATAGCAACTGGACTGCGTTTTAGTTTTGAGCAAAGCCAGATGTTAAGCCATAGAGAAAAGGTTCGCAGGGCGATGGCAGATGATCACTCGCTACAGTCTTTATTAAACCTAGAGAAAGCGCTGCGCGATCAGTACCTATATTTGCCTTTGTTTGTTGGCTACGAAGAAGTGACAAAAACACAGCAAGTGCGAGGTGTGCAGGTGAAGAATACAGGCTATAGCGATTTACATAGGTTATGGATTGCTCATTCACACTAGAGTCTGTGTTCAAGATTATGCAAATGTCCAACGCATAAAGCCATCGAAATGATGGCTTTATAAGGGCGTATCGGATTAGAAGTTGTACGACACACTTGCGCCAACAACCCATTGGTTTGCACTATCAACGATAGATGAGTCGCTGATACCGCTGCCTAGGCGAGTGTATTGTGTCATTTGGCTCACTTGCCAGTTATCGTTGATTGGCATGACTAGCTTGTAGCCTAAACCATAGCTTACTGTTGAATCACCTTTGTACGCTTTGCGGTTTGCATTTGCTTCGCGTTGTTTTACGCCAAAGTAGTAATCTACGTAGTCTTCACTTTGATAAGTTAGGTTAGCAAAAGGAACAAAATCAACACTACCGAAGTTCATAATGTGGAAGTAAGTCGCACCCGCTAAGTAACCTTTGTAAGCACCACTGATATCATGTTGAAGGTATGTTGAAATCACATTGTGTTGATCTAACGTAAAGTCAGTGTTCAAACCTAAATCGACAGCAAAGCGACGTTTATCCGTGCCTTTCAGGCTCTTTGCAATATCACCGTCACGCATGACACCACTGCCAACAAGGTAAGCTCTCATGTTGATTAATTCATTGGTGTTACCGAAGAAGCGGTAGTTAATGCCACTTAGATCGGCGTTAAAGTCGTCACCATGGTAACCGCCATTTAGAATTGGAGCTGTATTGTATTTTTGATCTTTGAAAAGATCGCTGCCATGAGCCACTCCGACTTCCGCGTTCCAGCCACCTTCATTGTTGTAGATGTTACCGTTACGAATATAAGTATCACCAGCAACCGCTGAACCAGCAGCAGTCAGAGTTAGTAGTGCAATTAATGTCTTTTTCATCATTTTTCCGAGTTGTTCTGATTTGTTTTGAACACTGTACAAAATGAAGTTGTAAGCCTCTATCAGCAAAGCGTATGGAAATGTAATGAACCATCAGGATAAGAAGCGGAATGTAAGATCGGAGAAGGAAGATAAGAAAGACAACCGCCGTCGATGGAAAGAAAAAATCCGAGCTGGGGTAGCTCGGATTTAGATTATTTATCAGGTATCGATATTGACTTATTGTTGTTTCGCTAAATTGTATAACGATGCTAGGTCACCTGTTACTTTTTCGCCATTCATGTCTAGCTTCATAAGTACATTTTCACCAACAAAGAATTGGTTTGGCGCATCTTCGTTTGTCAACGTTACGATGCTGCCGTTTGCATCCCAAGTGAATTGGCCTTCAGACTTTGACTGACCGTCTTCTTTGTCTTGGTAGCTTTCTTCAAGTACGTAAGTGCCATCTTGATTTAGTGTGATGGTCATGTCGATACCTGAACAATCCGCACATGGAAGCGTACCTTTGTATGTGCCGTTCCAGTCCAGGGCATTTTGTGCGTTATGCTCAGAGTCTACAAATGTTTCTTCAGTGATGACTTGTTCTTCTGCTACTGGCAGCGTGTCAATTGTCTCTGTAGTAACTTCTGCGCTAGTAGTGACTTCAGTTTCCGTCGCTTGAGGTACTTCAACTGCGCTTGTTTCGGCAGGTTTCTCATCTTGACAGCCTGCAAGAATGATTACCGCGCCTGTTAGTGCCAACATTGTTTTTTTCATTTTATCCCTCTTTAAATCAAGATTTTGTATGAGAGTAATAGTAGACATTTATCAGGTATTTGCGTCATCAAAAAGCAATAGAATGATCTATCTATGTCAATAAAACCGAATATGAGCATGAAATTGTCAGGAAAATCAGAACAATGTAAATGTTGATTGGGATATCAAGCTTGAGTCTACAAATAAATATCTAGAGGGGTGGGGGGCAGAGATAGTGAAAACAGCCCACATTGCTGTGAGCTGTTTTATTAAATCAGTTAAGAGGCCTTATCGATGTTTGAACGCGAGGTGCTTCGTTTTGTGCTGTCTTCATAAGCGAATAGATCAGCAACAGTACGACGCTCTAGTTCACCTTTCAAATGACCATGCTCATCGACAACGGGCAGTGAGTATTCGCACGACATGGTTTCAGTCAATATTTGCTCAATGGCTGAATGGGGAGAGATGATAGGCACTTCTTCATAGATATCATCATCCCAGCTTGGGGGGTGAGCTAACTTCGTCGCGTCTAGTAACCCTTGTTGCGTTATCACGCCTTGATAGCCTGAATCGGTTACATGATAAGCATAATCACGTTTTACACGTTTCATCTCACTGAGCGCTTCTTCAATGGTTTTAGTGGCAATGCGATATGAAGGTGGCTGCATCACAGTCTCAACCGTCAATGCTCGCGCTCTATTGACGTCTTTTACAAAGGCTTCAACGTACTCATCGGCAGGATGCAGCAATATTTCGTCTGGTGAACCTTGTTGGACAAGCTCACCGTCTTTAAGGATCGCAATGCGATCGCCAAGGCGCAATGCTTCATCTAAGTCGTGAGTAATAAAAACAATCGTTTTGTGTAACTGCTGTTGCAGTTCTATTAACTGATCCTGCATTTCGCTCCGAATCAGAGGGTCCAATGCTGAGAAAGCCTCGTCCATCAACAGTATTTCGGCGTCGGTAGCCAGTGCCCGTGCAAGGCCCACACGCTGTTGCTGACCACCTGATAGCTGAGCGGGGTATTGGTTCTCATAACCCGTTAATCCAACGGTATCCAACCATTCGTTTGCTTTTGATAAGCGCGCTTCTTTACTTATTCCTTGAATTTCCAAACCGTAAGCGATGTTGTCGATAACAGTGCGATGAGGCAATAAGCCAAAACGTTGAAACACCATCGACATCTTATGACGACGAAACTGCTCTAACTCCTTGTTAGAAAGCTGCATGACATCTACCCCTTCCACCAAAATCTGTCCCTTGGTTGGATCGATTAGGCGATTGAAGTGGCGAATCATGGTGGACTTTCCTGAACCGGATAAACCCATGATGACGAAAATCTCGCCCTTTTTAATTTGGAGGTTGATGTCTTTTAGCCCGACCGTGTGCCCCGTTTCCGCCAACACGTGTTCTTTACTATGTCCCAACTTGACGCGCTCAATCACGCTGTTGGGTTTGGGGCCGAAGATTTTATACAGACCGCTGATTTCGATAAGTGGACTAGTCATGCTTTAAATCTCCTAGATGGGCTTGAGTGCGTTTCGCATACGCTTGTGAAGCGCGGTCGAAAAGAATCGCTAGGGCGACAATGGCTAGACCATTTAAAAGACCAAGAGTGAAATATTGATTGGTAATCGACTTAAGAACGGGCTGGCCCAAACCTTTTACCCCAATCATCGATGCGATGACAACCATCGACAGTGCCATCATTATCGTTTGGTTGATTCCCGCCATGATGGTTGGCATTGCGAGCGGAAGTTGGACCCCAAAAAGCCGCTGTTTACTGCTGGCACCAAATGCGGTTGCGGCTTCCAACACTTCTTTATCCACCAAACGAATACCCAAATTAGTTAAACGAATAACAGGTGGAATCGCGTAGATTACTACTGCGATGAGGCCAGGAATTTTGCCGATCCCGAGTAACATAACAACTGGGATGAGGTACACAAATGCCGGCATGGTCTGCATGACGTCGAGTAATGGCGTCACAACAGACTGAATACGATTAGAGCGCGCCATAGCGATGCCGATAGGGATCCCGAGTGTGATTGCCAGCATGGTACACACCGTGATAATACTGAGCGTGCGCATTGTGTCTTCCCACATGCCGAAGTAGCCAATCAGGATAAGTGAGCCAAAACATGCGATGGCCAGTCTCCAAGAGCGACTAGCGGCATAAACGAGGGCGGTGCAGACGCCTAAAACAACGACCCAAGGTGTTGAAATAAGCAGTTTTTCAAACCAGACAAGAAATGAAAGGAGCGGATCAAAGAGAGACTCGATAAGTTCACCATATTCACGAGAGAAATCTCGGTAGGCGCCATCGAGTGTTTTGCGAATAGCTCTAAGATCAGAGCGATCCATTTCTGGGAATTCGCTGAGCCAATTCGAGTCAGACATATTTACTTCCTTTTCTGATATATCTAGGTGCCCTCAAGAGACGTGATTCAGCAAGAATGGCTGGGATCGTAGACCAAGTAATGATTGGTGGTTCGATAGGTCCTCCACCTATTGTTTTACGCTTTAGGCTCATTTCAATGTGGTCGACCTGCACTTTATAGTTACTTAGGTAGACACCCTTTTAATAAAATAATCATTAGTGTTCAAATGAATGATTTGATCGGATTATAGTTTTTCTTCTCCAATAAAATGAATACATTAGCGCGTATTTGTATGAAAAGTCTGCGCAAACTAACGTTTTTATTATCTAGATAATTAGAATTGATCTTTTTGCTCGTTTGTCACCAAAGTTTGTCAATTCTTAGATGTCTAATTAATCCTGATGTCTTACGTATTTATCGTGTCGATTTTTGCAAACTTAGTTTATTGGCATATGCTAAAAATGTTATTGGCATATGCCAGTTTAAGGCGTAATTTGACCCTGTGTTTTCGAGGGATAATGATGGCAAGACCAAAGATAGAAAGACGAATATGCGGACGTGCTGCACACCATTGTTTCAAACCCAATGGCGTGCCATTTCATCAGTTGGAGCAAGTCGCCATATTACCAGAAGAGCTAGAAGCACTGCGTTTGGCCGATTTAGAGGGTCTTAGCCAGCAGCAAGCTGCTGAACAGATGGGCATCTCTAGACAAACTTTTGGTAACACAGTAAAAAGTGCAAGATTGAAAGTCGCAAAAAGTTTAGTTGAAGGTCATGCATTAGTTTTTCCGGATGAGGAGTCAAACTTATGATTTATGCTATTCCTAATGATGGTGAGCGGGTGGCAAACCACTTTGTTAAAGCACCATATATTGCTATTTATTCTGATACTGACGGTATGCTAAAAAACTTAGCGAACATTGCTTCGATGCCACAAGCAGGTTGCAATGCGAAGTCTCAGTTAATTCAGTCTCTGCAAGAGTACAATGTGGATGCTGTACTTGTACGAAATATCGGTGAACGCGCATTAGCCAAATTACTTCGTAGTGGCACGCAAGTATTCAGGCTTTCTACCCGTAGCTCATTGGAAGATGTACTTGCGGTTCCAAGAGAGCCTCTCATTGAGCCGTCTCAAGGTCGTCCCTCAAACAATCATAAGAAAAGTGCTCACAAGCCAAAAGGCGGTTGCGGTTCCTGTGGTTGTGGTGGCAAAAAATCCAAACTCTCCTTGCTGGCAAGACCGAAAGCACCAACAGGGCTACTTAAAGTGACTTCTCGCCCTGCTATACTTAGGCTAAAGACGATGGCTAATAAGGCAGGTTAATATGGTTTGGTTATTTACCTTTCTTGGTTTTCTCGCAATCATTTTGTTGATGTCGCTTGGCGTCATTTTCCACAACAAGCGTATTCAAGGGAGTTGTGGCGGATTGAATAATGTCGGTGTTGATAAGGTGTGCAATTGTGAAACCTCTTGTGCAGAGCCTGAAAGACGTTTGTATCAAATATCCGAACCTAATTCGTCATCTGAGCGCTAAGATCTTTTGCCCATTTCGGTAAGGTTTGTTTAAACCAGTCAATGTATTTACTGGTCTGAGTGTTCTGTCTCGAGACCAGTATATTCACCACTTCTACCACCATCCACGTTTTAGCTATTGCAATCGTTCTTGCTAAATTACTCGCATCGCTTTGCTTTGCCGTCTTGGTATAGGTATGCGCCACACCAAGATAATCTTCGAATGTGCCCATGCCTTTGACTAGTGGCGCTAAGTCTATCGCGATATGCCCTGTCGAAAAACGTTCCCAGTCGAACAGCACCAAATCGCCATTATCTCGTTGCCCCCAGTTCCCGGCATTGGTGTCTCCAGAGATCAAATTTTTGGTGTTGAAAAGCGGGCCGGATTGCTCTTGTAGCTGATAAAAGAACCGCTCTGTTTTTGCGTCTAGTTTGAGCGTGCTTAAAGCTTGGGAAGTGGCTGGTTGTGTCCACTGATGAGGATGATAAACACCATCTGATGTCGGAGATAGTCTATGTATTTTAGCTAGTTGTTCTATCACGCGGGGCTCTTCAAGCAGGAATTCTTGATTGACAGAGTGCGGGATATACTCGATTCGTAACGTATTTTGTTGGTGATCGTAATCAATGAGCTCAGGTACAAGAATGCCAAGTTCATTGAATGGTTTAGCCTGGTGTTGATAAAAAGCGACCTCAACCTGTTCTACCTGCTGCTTTTCAATGAATGAAATGCCGTGTTTTTCTACCAGATAAACTTTGGCACTGCCCATCTGGTTAAGCTCTTGCTTTGACATGAGACATCCTGTCTTTTGATGGTGGAATCTTCACTTACCTTAAACGCGAAAGGTGTGTGCTCCAAGAATACTTAAAGAGAACATTGAAACAAAATAATGCAATGGTTTGAGTATAAAATTGTCGCTGGTGTCTAAATTTTGCACAGTGGCTTTTACGCATCGTTAACCACGTTCTACGCTTAATATTCGATTTAAACAAGGAGAACCAATATGGCTGTAATAAAGCAGGATATTCCAAATCGTGTAACGGTTTATCATGACAATATCGACCAAGAACAAGAGCTGAAAAATGCGATGCTGCCAGAGAAACCGCGCTACTTTAACGGTGCTCCGACTTACAAAGCGAACAGCATCGAAGAGTTTGAAAGCAAAATCAGTCAGATCGGTTTGTCTCTCGATAAATAAATTTTAATTTACCTAAAAGCGCCCTCATTTTGAGGGCGCTTTTTTATTTGATTGATTTGAATCTTAGGGAATTAACCTTGTTGAGCACTGCCTTGGCAGACTTGTTTTTGCACTGCTGGTGGCGCGGGCTCGTAATGGCTCAAAGTCATACTAAAACTGCCTTCACCACCCGTGATAGCTCGCAATCGACGAGCGTAATCTTGCAACTCGTTTACTGGCGATTTGGCTTTCAACAACGTGAATTGGCTATCGATCGGTTCGGTGCCTTCTATTAATCCTCGATTACCTGACAAATCCCCAGACACGTCACCGACGTTTGTGGTTGGGACGTGTAACTCCATTTGGACAATGGGCTCCAGCACAATAGGATCAGCGTTGTTGATCGCATCTAAAAAGGCTTTCTTACCTGCGATGACAAACGCAATTTCTTTCGAATCGACGGAGTGATATTTACCGTCATAAACGGTGACTTCCACATCTTTGATTGGGTTGCCAGAAATCGCCCCTTCTTCGAGTACTTGTAAAATACCTTTTTCGACCGCGGGAATAAGCGCGGTTGGAATTGCGCCACCTAACACTTTGTTGATGAACTTAAATCCGGCACCGCGCTCGAGTGGGCGAACCTTCAATTGCACTTCACCAAACTGGCCTGCACCGCCACTTTGTTTTTTGTGTCGATAATGCCCTTCGGCAGGTTTGGTGATGGTTTCAAAGTATTCGACGCTTGGTTGGCAGGTTTCGACGTCCAGCTTGTACACGTTCGCCATCTTTTCTAATGCGACTTTGAGGTGAAATTCCCCTTGGCCGCTGATGATGGTTTCGTTGGTGCGAGCGCGATGTTCGATGCGCAGCGAAGGATCTTCGCTGGCGATTTTATTCAGTACATCGCCTAATTTTTGCTCATCTCCACGCTTAAGAGGCTTCAAGCACAAAGAATACATGGAGTCAGGAAGGTCCAACGTCTTGAGTTGAACACCATCTTCTTCGTGAGAGTCATGAACGATTGAATCGAATTCGAGATCATCCACTTTGGCTAAAACGCAGAAGTCGCCGGCAAGCGCGCGAGGGATCTCGGTTCTATCTTTGCCCTGCAGTTGATATAAGTGCCCAACTTTAAATGCCTTGTTGCTTTCGCCAATATAAAGCTGGCTGCCCGCATTGATTTCACCCTGATACACACGTAAGTAGGCAAGTTTTCCCATATATGGGTCGACGCTGACTTTGTACACGTGTGCGACGGTGTGCTCTAAGGTTTCGCAATTTACTTTGATTTTTTTGCCGTTCTTTTCCAATAGAGGAGGGTTACCTTCGTTTGGCATGGGCATGATCTCCGCCAAGGTACGAAGCAGAAGCTCGACGCCCGCGCCGGTTTGTGCTGAGACAAAACAGACCGGAATCACATGTCCAGTTCTCAGTGCTTCTTCAAACGGATCATGTAGTTGCTCTGCGGTGAGTTCGGAACCTTGTTCCAGATACAGTTCCATCAGTTCTTCATCGACTTCGATAACTTGGTCAATCAAGGTCTCATGAGCTTCATCTACCGTCGCAAGTAAGGTTTCTCGTCCCAATTCTGGTTCGAAATAGCAGTCAACTACAGATTCCCCGTCAGTCGAAGGTAAGTTGATCGGCAAGCAGTGGTCACCAAAATGCTCAACGATGTTCTCCATCAATCTCTCTAACTGATTACCGTGGTTATCGAGCTTATTGATGATGATCATCTGACATTTTTGCTGCTCTTTTGCAAAGGTGAATAGGCGATCGGAAGTTTGGTTTAGTGGTGTTTGAGGGTCGATGACAAGGGCGGATGTTTCAACGGCAGGAAAGACGCTGATCGTACGGCCAAGTAACTCGTTTTGTCCCGGAGTGTCGATGATATTGAGCCGATGTTTATTCCAGCGCAGTGCGACTGGCGTTGCTTCAATACTGTGTTGATATTGGATGGATTGAGGGTCGAAGTCGGTAACGGTATCGCCTTTTTCTACGCTGCCTAAATGGTGAGTGGCATCGCAGGTGAAGAGCAGTTTTTCTATCAGCGTGGTTTTACCGGTCCCGGTTTGGCCGACGAAAGCGATATTGCGTATTTTGTTTATAGGCATAGAGCCTCCTTGCAAGATGGCGTGAAAAACCTACGAATTGCTAGGAAGTGGGTTGTTAGAGAAACCCACGCACTGCATTGGAGTAGGGCGGGATTACCGCCTATTCGTCTTCCATGTCATTTTCCGGATGACTCGATGCATAAGACCACCTTATTGGACTACTGTAATCTTAGCATGCCGTAATAACCATATAATTTATGTGACTTATTTCATGATGGGGCTGATTGTTTTTTAATCGAGATCATAAACTCAGAGGTTCTGACTTTTGGAGCAAAACCTCTGGATTGTTTAGGCTATTTGGAAAGAACGATTTCGCCGTCGCGATAAACTAAGCTCGGCGTTATATCTTGTCCGAGCAACACCGGGCCATCAAGATCGACAACGCTCGCCTGAGCAGCAATGGGTAACGCAGCACGCATCGCCAGCGACGTCCCCAACATACAACCGGACATGAGGCTAAAACCGAGTTCTTTTGCATCGTCGGCCAGCAATAATGCTTCACTGAGCCCGCCCGTTTTATCTAGCTTAATGTTCACCATCTCGTATTTGCCAAGCAGTTGATGCAATTGCTCCCTGGTGTGACAACTTTCATCGGCGCAAAGTGGAATGGGGTGCGGAATGCTGGCGAGTACGTCATCACGGTCTTGTGGCAGCGGTTGCTCGATCATGATGATATTAAACGGTTCGAGTTGATCAAATACCGTCGCGAGGTCGAGGTTTTGCCACGCTTCATTCGCATCTAAGACAATTTGTACGTGCGGCGCGGCATCGCGTACTGCTGCAACGCGCTCAATCACGTTTTCATCATCCAGTTTTACCTTAAGCAGTTTTGCGCCTTGGCTAAGGTAAGCTTGCGCCTGTTTTGCCATCGCTTGCGGCGTGTCGATAGAAACCGTCATCGCCGTCACAATCGCCTCGGGTAACGTAAAGAGGTCGTGAACTTGTTGCTTGTGGCTCAAAAGCGCAAGAAGATGCCAAAGGGCGCAATCCAACGCATTTCTTGCCGCTCCTGCGGGCAATAATGATTGAAGCTGGCTTTTGAGAGCCATCACATCAGCGTCACCTTTGGCGTACAAACTTTGCAGTTCATGCGTGGCGTGAGAAATCGCCTTAATTACCGATTCAACTGATTCACCATAACGAGGGTATGGCGTGCATTCTCCTTGGGCGATCATGCCTCGGTGTTCAATTGTCACGCGGACTACGTGGCACTCTGTCCGACTGCCGCGAGAGATGCGAAATGGTGTCGCCATAGCAATCGTGACGGGTTCTACATGAATTTTCATCTCACTAGTTTTCCCTAAACCGCAGTTATTTTCTAAACCGTAAATGTTTCTTAAATCGTAAGGAGCCTATCTGCAACCGCATCTACGCCAAAACGCACAGGGTCGGTGACGGGCACCCGATATTTGTCGCTCCAATCCTGGCATAGCTGGGCTGCATCTTCTTCGCTGATCGCCGAAGTGTTTAAGCAAATACCCACTAATTGAGCTTTTGCATTTGTGAGGCGAGCAGCGGCCAGATTCGCTTCTATCGTTTGTTTAATGGTTGGCAAGCTCGCATGTGGTAAGTTGCGGATGTGCGGGCGACCAATCTCATGGCACAGTACCAGAGCGTCCGCTTGTGCGCCGTGAAGTAAGCCCAAACTTACGCCAGCAAACGAAGGGTTAAATAATGAACCTTGCCCTTCGATGATGTCCCAATCGTGGTCGGTGAAGTCGGGGCTGATCGCTTCTACTGCGCCGGAGATAAAATCGGCAACTACGGCATCAATTGAAATGCCACTGCCTGCGATGAGAATTCCCGTTTGACCCGTTGCTTTGAACTCTGCGCGACAGTTTTTACGCTTTAATGCGTGTTCAATGGCGAGGGCAGAATACATTTTGCCCACGGAGCAATCTGTCCCTACAGTAAGTACTCGCTTGCCTGCGCGTGCTTTGCCATTGCCGACCTTGAGCGGTGCATCATAATGGCGAACATCATACAGTTTGGTTAATCCGCGTTGTTCTAGAGCGGCAAGAGGAGCAAATTCCGCCAAACGTTGGTGCATGCCCGATGCAATTTCAAATCCCATTTCTGCCGCTTCAAGTAAGGTTGCTTGCCAAGCTTCGGGAATGACGCCTCCTGGATTTGCTGTGCCAAGTACCAGCGTTTTTGCTCCTTGCTGCTGCGCTTGTTGTAGTGTCATGTCGGTTAAACCAAGCGATACGGTTTCTGGCGTCAGGCGGATTTGGCCAAGACAAATCTCAGGTCGCCATTGGTAAATGCCACGCGCAGTTTTTGCTGCGAGTGGATCGGTTACATCGCCAAGAAAGAGTAGGTAAGGTTGAGCAATTTGCATGATGGTTCCCTTCGTCATCGTTATTGCTCATTAATGTAGCCAGACTGATTTAGGAAACCGAATGCTTATTTGTTGGGCAGATATAACTTCAAGTTATACCTTTAAACCATCTGTTGTTTTAGGGCGGTGATAAATTGCTTTGTCGCAATGGATTGAGGCGTGTGCTCTGCGAATAAAATAGAGACAGAGAAGGACATGTTTGGCTCCAAAGCATGCACGGAGACGGCATTATCTTGGCGATATTGTTTTGCAGTCCATGGGTCTACAATGGCGAACCCTGCTTGGTGTTTCACCAGTTCAGCCGCTGCGGAGTAGCTGCGTACGGTGATGGCATGTTGATAATGCTCGTCACGCGCTGACAAGGTTTGATGCAACAGCAAGCCCAGAGGGTCTCGACTATCTAAACCGATAATGGGTAAATCGTGACTGATGAGTTCTTCTAAAATGACGGTCTTTTCTACGGGTATCGCTGCGCTTTTAGGAGCGATCAGTGCTAAGTTTTCTTTCAATAATACGTGCCCCATGATCGCTGGTGGTGTTTCTTCACCGAACACGATGGCGACATCCAATTCATGTTTCAGCAACCCGGAGCACAGCTCATCGCGATTGGCCGTTAAGAGCTCAAAGGAGATGCCGTGTTCTTTCGACAACAACGCGACAGTCGGCGCTAACAAGTGCGCAGCCAAAACAGGCGGGGCACCGACTCGTAAATGTTGAGTTCCCTGTTTGACTTTGTTGGTCAGAGAGCGAAATTGTCCGAGTTGTTGATAGACCTTTTCTGCCTCTGGCAATAAGGCTTTGGCTTCTTGAGTGGGAACGAGACGCCCCTTTACACGCTCAAATAAAGCGAAGCTCAGTTGTTGTTCAGTATGGGCGAGAACTCGAGTGACATTAGGTTGGGAAACGTGCAGTAAGCGAGCAGCACCAGACACCGTTCCTGCTTGCATAATGGCGTAAAAGACTTCCAATTGTCTTAAGTTCACTGCGAATTCCTTCTGCTCATGTTGGTCACCTCAGAATACCCAACCTTGCTGATGAGCGATAGAGGAAAAAGTACTGGTGTAGAAAGTTAGGAAGACGATTTTGGTTATCTTCTTATCTCGCTTTTTCAATTTCTCAACTTCTATGCTTCACTTTGCCGCTGCATGAAGGGGCATGTCGTTAAACTGCTCGACGTCTCGGCTGAGTAATCCCATCAATACCACTGCTAACACCATGACAACAGCTGCTATTGCAAAACCGTATTGTGTTAGCTCGTAATGACTCAACATCGCGATTAATACATAACTGAGAGATTGAATGGTGGTGGAAAACATGCTGATGCCGCCATCAACACGACCACGTTGATGAACCGCTACGGTGTGATGCATCCAGTTGACTCTTGCAATGCGATTTAGTGCGTTAAACACACCAAACAGAGCTGTAAACAATAAGATGGTCAACGGGCTTATCGCAAAACTCATTCCGATAAACGCCAGAGATACCATGACCATCGAAGCAAACATAATGTGGCTATGGGAGGCACGGCTTAGCACTTTGGTGACAATGAAGCCGGTTAGCAACGAGCCGAGGCCAAAACTGATGTTGAACCCTGCAAACCAATCGCCAGAGATGCCTTGTTCAGAAAACCAAATCGGCACCAGTTTGCTCAAATACGTCAATGCAGGATAAGAGAGGCAAGAGAGCAGAATAAAGCCATAAAATCGGGGTTCGAGACGGAATATTTGTTTGCTCTCTTTGAGTTGCGCGATGAAAGCAACGGATTTTGATGCCCTTAATTGTTGAGTATAAGGCGTCAGAATATAGAACATCGCTGCTAACGCAGAGGCGCTGGCCGCAAACAAAGCAAACTCTTTCATGCCCCACATTTCAAGCAAAACAATACCCAACGCGCCAGCTCCGAGGGTCGTGGATTGCATTACAATTTCTTGCTGACCCGAAATTTTCGCATACTCATGGTGCTGATAATTTTCTTGGGTGAAGGCATTGTTGGTCGTCCATGCAAAATTACTCGAAACCCAATACACCAATTGCGCAAAGCCAGCAACCAGTGTGACTCAAACCCTAACCAATAAGCAATGAACACCACCAAAGCCATACCCGATTGAATCCATTGATTGAGCACGAGTAGTACTTTGCGTGAATGTCGGTCAATTAAAGTGGAAAAGAAAGGCGTTGCTAGAAAAGAAATCGCGGTGCAGCTCAGAGAAACTAAAGCGACGAATGTGCCCATTTTGGGCTCGGAAAGCATGACCCATGGCAGTGCCATCATGAACAAGCCAGATGAGATACTGTCGAAGAAGCGGCCTGCTAAGTACGGCTGAGTTTTATTTTTCATTATGTTTGCCTCAAGTTCCCTTTGGATTTCAAAACGTTGACCTATAACGGTGCTGTGTTTGTCGACCAACTTGTTCATTCCGAACGCATTATTTCGAGACCATCTAGGTTTAGCGTTAATTAAGATGGTGCAACTTTAAAACCTCAAGTAAACTTGAGGTAAAGCATTTTTTTAACAAAATTGACACACAGGGAGTCAAGGATGGAAATCAGCGTAGGAGAAGTGGCAAAACGTTCCGGAGTGAAGGTCTCTGCCCTGCATTTTTATGAACAAAAAGGACTGATTTCGAGCTGGAGAAATCAAGGCAATCAGCGCCGCTACCACCGCAGCGTTTTGCGCCGTGTTGCGGTGATTAAAGCGGCGCAGCAAGTGGGGTTGTCGTTAGAAGAAATCAAACATGCGCTAGATGAGCTGCCGAAACATCAAGCGCCAAACAAACAGCAATGGGAAGTCATGGCGAGCCATTGGCATGAACAGTTGGAGCAAAAAATTCAAAAGCTCAAAGCCCTGCAAAACGATTTGGGCGGATGCATTGGCTGCGGGTGTTTGTCGTTAGAAACCTGCGCACTGCGAAACCCAGAAGATGTGTTAGGCAAAGACCACTCGGGTTCTAACTTAACGTTAGAAGAGTAGGTGTTATTCCTATTCTTTGTCGAAACTGTCCACCACAATCGCACCCATTGACGCCGGCATTGTGATGACGATGACCCGTTTTATCGCAACCAAAGGCTCATTCATTAGTGGCAGCTTATCAAGACAGAAAAGAACTAACGCCACCACAACGGCCGCAATGAGGTACGCGATAACCACACGAAAAATAAAAATGGATACGCGATTTTTGATGTGGCTTTGGAACACGCTTTGATAGGCGAAAAAACTGAGGAAAATGACAGAAAGGCTTAACAGCATGAGCAGGTTTGCCATTGGCAAGCTTTCACCCAGTCGCCACGCCTCTTCAGAAAAAGAGATGGGGACGGCGAGGGCAAAAGCGCCAACCAACACTTGGCTGGCGTCTTCTAAGTTAAAGTGACTACTCATGCTGTTCATTCCATTATTCGTTTGCTAGGTGTAAGAGCTTTTCAAAGCGCTCGTTACCATGCAGCAATTCGAGGTCTCGCTCTTCGGCAAGCAAATCACGAATAGATGGGCTGTATTCAATAGCGCGTTCCAAGTCTTCAATGGCTTGCTCTTCAATGCCAAGACGAGAGTATGCACAAGCACGTTGATACAGTGCAGGACCATTGGTGTAATCGACTTCAAGTACGCGGTTACAGATGCTCAGTGCCCAGTGGTATTCGTTGATTTCCATCGCGGCGTCTGCTTTGTAAGTCAACGCTTCTAAATCACCTGGGCGAATCAGCAAGATCTCATCATAGATTTCAATACGTTGCTCTGGTGTTTGTGAGCTTTGCGCACGCAACCATAAGTTATGGATCTCGTTGATTTTCTCAATTTCTTTATTGTTTTCACTGATAATTCGAGTTTTGCGTTTTAAATCTCGCTCCAGTGCTACAAATTTCTTCTCGTATTCTTGGGCGATCTTTTCTAATCGTTTATCCGCCATCTCTTTGGTGTTGTGTTTAAACTCACGCAGAGATTGCCAGCCTACAAAGGCGATCAGCGATGCGACACCTGCGATGATGTAGAAGAAGTAGGTTACGGTCACGTTGGCATAGTTCAACGATTTATCCGCAACCGTCAGCTCGCGGTCGGTGATCTCTGTGATCATTCGTTTTTCCAGGCTCTGATAGTCCTGACGCAGTGCTTTTAGCTCATCTAAAATATAGCGTTCCATTAATGGTCTATCTAACAGATCCGATTCTGAATACTTTTCGTCCGATGCCATTGTCGGCAAGGCAAGTATCAGCGAGAAAAAAATACCAATAAATAAGCGCATATAACGTCCTTTCACGAGAAGAGTACAGATAGACCATGCAACAATAGCAAATAGCACAAACGTTTAGCAAAGTTATTACAAAAGAAATAACAGTCGTCTATGTGGAAGTCATATTCTTGTTGTTTTTCAGTTTGTTCCCTGTGGTTATTTGTCGAGATATCTTTTATTCTCCTTGCGGAATGATGACTAAGGAGCAAGCATGGACGCGCGAGCTAAGGATTACTTAGAGCAGTATCTAAAATTATTATCACTAGAACAAAGAGCAGCCGTACCATCAGTTAGTGCTGACTATTATTGTGCCGATGAATACAACGCGAATGTATGCGCAGACTTGGTTCATATTGGACAGAAAACTGCATCGTGCAGTTTGGAGCTTTGGTATCGAGAGCATGGCGAAAGCATGCCCCAAGTCGGTCATTTACAAGTAGTGACGAATTGGGATGGGGACCCAGTTTGCGTGATACGAATTACTGACGTAAGTACATGCAAATATGAGGATGTAACCGCAGAGTTTGCCTACGCAGAAGGCGAAGGTGATAGAACCTTAAACTGGTGGCGTGACGCGCATACTGCATTTTTTAAAGCTGAATGCGATGAGTTGAACATAGATTGGCATGAGAAACGTACGCTAGTTTTGGAGCGTTTTGAAGTGGTGTATTCAGTCAATTAATCTCTGATAGCAGCACTGATTTGAAGTGCTGCTTTCTTGAGAGACCGCTTTTAGCGCTTGCGAGCGGTCACACTAAACATGTGCCAGTGTTTTGGGCTTCCGACTACCGTGGTTCCGTCTTCATCTCTTTCATTCAATGAAATGAGTTCGTAATCCGCGAATAAACTTTCCACTTCTTTTTTCGTTAATGCGGTAATGTTCGGATGCATTTCTGATGCAACCCAAGAGTCTTTTACTCCTAAGAAATCACCACAAAAGATACCGCCAGGTTGTAAGGCACTGTCTATTTTGGTCCAAACTTGCTCAAAGCCTTCGTCCGGGCAAAAGAACAAACTGGCATTCGCGATAACCAGGCTGCATTGAGGGTAGTCAAACTCAGTAAAACAGCACTGTGAAATTGAGAAACGCTTGTGGCCTTCAAAGCGTGTTAAACAAGTTTTTACTGCATCTTCATGGCTATCAAATGCGTGAACGTTAAACCCGTGTTCGAGGAGGAAATGACTGTCTCGGCCTATTCCGCAGCCAATATCAAGAGCGACTTTGCTCTCGAGTTTCAGTAGGTTTACGGCATTTTCTACGTTTGGTCGGTGAGGTTGGTTTAAAATTTTCTGATAGTACTCGTTCCACTATGCTGACATTGAACTTCCTTGTATTTATTGTGTTTCCCCAAATCTAGTGTCCATTCTTGTATTGCTTTATCGGGGAGGTTTTGACACATTGGCAATTGTTATAGCTGATCTTCAATTGGCAATATGCCGGAGAACCAAGCGCCCATTTTTCGCCATACTCCGGCCTCTGGTTCAGAATCATATTCTTTGCCTGTTTTTATGTCAGTCCAGACAATGTCTCCGTCGCGTAGAGTTAAGGCATAGGCGTTATTCGACAATTGATTCGGCAGTTGTTCTAGAAACATTTGCACATATTCTGGCTGTTCGATAACAACGGCCATTTCGGTATTCAAAGCGGCTGAACGTGGATCCCAGTTCATCGAGCCAACAAACAGCGTCTTGTCATCAATCGTCATTGCTTTTGCGTGTAAACTTGCTCTGCTGCTCCCCGTTAGGCTCCACTTGCTTTTGAGTTTCGCGCTCGCTTTTACTTCCCATAGCTTGACCCCAGCTTCGAGTAGGTCTGTTCGATATTTTGCGTACCAACCATGCACGGCAAACACGTCGTTAGAGGCGAGACTATTGGTCACTATCGTGATATCAACGCCTCGCTTGGCCGCGTTACTCAATGCTTGAGTGCCGACTTCGGTTGGGACGAAATAGGGGGAGATAAGAACAAATGAATGTTCAACACTTTTAACCAGCTCCGTTAAATTATCAATAAGTTGGCTCTCTCGGGTCGCAACTTTATCGGGTAAGTCAAACCATACTTTTGCTTCTCCCCAGTAGAGCTTGAGATTGCCTTGTTTGAGAGCTTGGTACATATCCAGTTTAGTGAAGTCATAACGGCCGGTTGAGAACTTTTCCTCTAGCTGGAGTTTGTCGACCTGCTTTTGAATCGCCAGGTCGGTAATTTGCTGTGAGTCCGGTGTTATCCATTCCATTGGTATCGCATAGGCGCTATTCCAATAGAGGTCGAACTGATCTGCAGTTTGTTGTACCGCCTCACCATAGAGCAGTAGATCAAAATCACCAAATTCGACTTGTGATTCAAAAGAAAAGTACTCATTGCCGATATTCCTACCCCCGACAATGGCAGAAACACTGTCTGCAATCAGAGATTTATTGTGCATACGGCGATTAAGACGTTCAAAGTCACTGGCAAGTGCGAACCAGCGGGAGTCGCGATACTGATGCGGATTGAATAAGCGGATTTCGATATTAGGATGTGCATTGAGGGCTGCCATCACGTCATCGTTTCGTTTTTGCATATCGTCAAGCAACAGCCTTACTCGGACTCCACGCTTTGCCGCTTCATACAAGCGCCACGTTATTAGCTGACTCGTTTCGTCACCACGGTAAATATAGTATTGAAGATCAAGGCTTTTTTGTGCGGACTCGATTAAAGAGGTGCGAGCAAGAAGGGCATCGTGTCCTTGATTTAACGGGGAAAAGCCAGTTATTGACTTTGGGTTTTTCCCGTAAGCTTCAAAGTACTGTGCAAGCACGGAGTCATCTTGATACCCAAGTTGGAAGCTAGTGGATTTTTCACTGGGATCGTTCAATGACACGGATGAACATGCCGATAAAATTGTGAATAAAGAAGGGAAGAGTAGCTTAGCGAGTGTATGTAACAAAGTACATTTCCTTGTCTTACAGAGTGTTACTTATCGGAAATTATAGACCTAAGTTGCCGCAGCGTGCATCCAACAAGGTTTGATAACGGGCTATTAATCAATGAATTGTCATGTTCTCGGGATTAAGTTCACCTTTTTGAACGCAGATAATCATTTATTTTAATTATGATTGTGTCTGAATTGGTCATAATCACTAATATCTGGTGATTATGACCAATAGCACACTGGTTAAAATAGTTGAGTAATAATAACTATTTGAATTTTAATAAATAAATGCCTGGCACGTCCCTTGCTATTTAAAAGAAGAGTTAAGTCAGGGCAACTTGCGAAGTTGGTTAATTTTTTGTTAATTTTATTAACTTTGAATTGGCAATAACTCTGTAGTTAGCAACCGAAAAAGCAAGGTACGCGCTGCTTTGACGTCTATTCAAATGTAATTCCCTCACCATCATGCTTACAGGGAGTCAAAGATTTAATAAAAGCATGGTGATGAAAACAACAATAAAAAAGGATTTTCGATGTTAGCAAAACCCGTATTACGTTGGCTTTTACCTTTCGTTGTCGTTGGTGGATCTTATGCAGGATATGCTGCAATCGCCGCGACAGCTCCGGAAAAAGAGTCAACCAAAGATGCCATTACAGAGCCTACCGTTCAGGCCTCTTCTCTTTTTCCTACCGATCATAAAGTGGTGATAACCAGCCATGGTGAGTTAGTCCCTTTTGAAAAAACACATCTTTCCGCGCAAGTCAGTGGTGAAGTGATAAGTTGGCACCCTAATTTTGTAACGGGTGGGATCGTGAAACGAGGAGAAGTGCTGTTCACGATTGAAAGTGACAACTACGAAGCGTCGGTTTTGCAAGCCGAGGCCAATTTAGCTAGCGCACGTGCGAGCTTGATTGAGGAGCAAGCCAAAGCGGAAGTGGCAAAACGTCAGGCCAAGAGACTGAGCGATAAGCAAGTGACAGACCTGTATTTACGTAAGCCTCACGTTTTGAGCGCGCAAGCGCAAGTGAAGTCGGCTCAAGCGGCACTCAAACGAGCAAAAAGAGATTTAGAAAATTGCAAAGTCGTAGCACCTTACGATGCGCTGGTTGTTGAGCGTGATATTGGTGTTGGTCAATTTGTCACATCTGGCTCTCGAGTTGCCACGCTAAACAACATTGAAGTGGCGGAGGTGCACGTACCAATCGCCGGTTTTGATAGTGCATTTTTACCTGAATCCATTGGTGAGCTCACTGCGACAGTAACGCAGCAAGGTGTGTTTTCTACCACTAGAGAAGGTCGAGTGGTTCGTGATTTAGGCATGATTGATAGCGCTACCCGAATGATTAACATGGTCATTCAAATCGCTGACCCATACGGTGTCGATAATCAGCAGCCTCCAATTAAATTTGGCTCCTACGTTGAAGTGAGCTTCACAGGTAAGGAGCTAAAGCATATCTATCGCCTGCCACAGGAATTAGTCAAAAATCGCACGGTATGGGTAGTGAATGGTGAGAATCAACTTCAACCTCGGACGGTAACGGTCTTGAGAGCAGAAGGTGAATTTTTACTTGTGGGGGAAGGCTTAGAGCAAAGTGATAAGTTGGTACTTACCTTGCCGGAGTACCCTCAAAAAGGCATGGCGGTACAAATCGCAAAAAAGAGTGACGACTCCGAAACCGTCGTACAGTAAGTAGGAGTTTGTCATGGAAGATACTAAACAAAAGGGCTTAATTGCTTATTTTGCGAATAACCCCGTCGCTGCCAACCTTTTGATGGTGTTCATCATCATCATGGGTGTGGTCAGTTTTCTCTTTATTCAAAGGCAGATGTTTCCGAACATTGAGGTGAACTACATTGATGTTCGTGCGACTTATCCTGGCGCTTCACCTCAAGAAATTGAAGAAAGTATTCTCGTTAAGGTTGAGGAATCGATTAAAGATGTCACCGGGATTAAAAAAACGGTCTCAACGGCCTCTAGAGGTAGCGCGTATGTCTCTATCGAGGTAGACGTTAATGCTGATATCAAGCGTGTCTTGGATGATGTAAATCAACGCATTGATACTTTATCCAACTTACCTGCCGGTATGGAGCCGATCAATGTCTACCAAGTTGAGTGGCGTCAAGATGTGATAGAAATGGGGTTAGTTGGGGACCGACCGCTTGAAGAGCTCAAACCCATTGCTAAGCAAGTCGAGGATGAATTACTTCAACTCAAAAATGTCATGTTGGTGTATTTGAGTGCACCAGAGGAAGAGATAGCGATTGAAGTTGATCCACTCGTTCTTCGTAAATACGACTTGACGTTGAGCGATATCAGCAGCGCGATCAGTCGTTATTCTGCCAACTTTTCTGCGGGCGAAGTCAAAACAAACTCAGGGATGATCGCAGTAAGGATTGAAAATCAGTACTACCGTGGTGATGAGTTTAGGAATATTCCTGTAAAGCTTGGCGCAAATGGTGCGAAGGTTTTACTGCAAGATATCGCCACGATCAAAGATGGCTTTACGGAAGAAGAGCGCTACTTTGAGTACTCAGGGCAAAATGCGATCTACATGTCTGTTGAAGCGACTCGTGATCAGAACATTATCCCTGTTGCCGAGTCTGTTCGTAATTATATCGAAGCAAAAAACAAGACATTGCCGCAGGACGTTAAGCTCAAAGTCTTAGTGGATACGACCTATTATTTAAACGGTCGTCTCGACATGATGTTGAAAAATTTGCTGCAAGGCGCTGCTCTAGTAGCGATTATGCTGACAATTTTCTTGCGCTTTCGCTTGGCAATGTGGGTAATGATTGGGCTGCCAGTGTGTTTTCTTGGCGCGGTGATGATGATGCCTGCATTAGGGATCACGGTAAACATCGTATCTCTTTTTGCCTTCATTATGGTGCTCGGTATTGTGGTCGATGACGCCATCGTGATGGGAGAGAGCGCCTACAGCGAAATTGAAGAAAAAGGCGGTGGCGTCGAAAATGTGGTTCGCGGTGTCAAACGTGTTGCCACGCCAGCTACTTTTGGCGTTTTAACCACAATTGCCGTGTTTGCCCCTTTCTTGTTGTCTAGCGGTATTGATAGTGCTTTCTTCTATGGTATTGCGGGCGTTGTGATTCTTTGTTTGATCTTCAGTTTGATTGAATCGAAGTTAATCCTTCCTGCTCACCTCGCACATACTCACTTTAAGCCAGTTAAACCTGGTGGCTGGCGTGACCGATTTAACCAACGCTTTTTTGGCTTTGTAAACGGCACTTATCGTAACTTTGTCACGACATGTACGCATTGGCGCTGGACAGTGTTTGCTGTGTTTTGCGGTTTGCTGCTGATCAGTGCGGCTTTGGTCAACGCGAATTATGTTCGGGTGATCCCTAACCCTAAAGTGCCTACTGATTATCCTGCGATCACTATTGAAATGAACGATACCGTTTCAAGTGAGCAAACAATCAGTGCTCTTAAGACCATCGAACGTGTGATGCAAAAAATTGAATCAGAGACCATCGCAGAACATGGTCAAGGTATGATTCGTGATGTGCTTTCATACAACAGAAGCCGTACCGAAGGCCGTGTTTTGGTGCCATTGGTTGATGAGGAATTACGCCCGTTCAATACATTTGAACTTGCTCGACGTTGGCGTGAAGCTATGCCAGTTATTCCTGGAATGAAGAGCATCAAAATCCGCGAGCAGAGCGCGGGTGGCGGTGACAGAGATGAGTTTGGTTACTTGCTGTTTGGTTCTAATATTAATGAATTGAACGAGGCTGGGCGTTACTTGATAGAGCGTTTACAGCAGGAAGAAGGGTTATACGATATTTCATCTTCTATTGATTCAGGAAGTAAAGAAGTACTCCTCTCTCTTGCGCCTGTAGCGTACGATCTCGGACTGGATCTCACCATGATCGCAGAGCAAGTGGGTGGCAGCTTCTACGGTGGTGAAGCACAGCGTCTTATTCGTGATGGTGAAGAAATCAAAGTTATGGTGCGTTACCCGCAACTGACACGTGAAGCATTTTCATCATTACGTTACGCTGTGATTACCACGCCAGCAGGTAAGAAGGTCATGCTGGGTGATGTGGTGAAGATCAACGAGCAGCCGGGCGTGAGTAGCATTCGACGTGAAGGCGGGTATCAAACCGTTTATGTCTATGGTTCGATAGACGAAGAATTGGTTGAACCTCAAGAAATCGTGAAGGTCATCGACGACAATATCTTACCGGACATGAAGCAAGTCTTCCCGAGTGTGAAAACGGAATTGGGTGGTGATATTGAAGAGCAGGCAGCGCAGCGTAATGAACAGATTCTGTTCTTTATTGCAGGCATGATCATCGTCTACATCTTGTTAGCCGTACCGTTAAAAAGTTATACCCAACCTTTGATTGTAATGTCAGTCATTCCATTTAGTCTGACGGGGGCGATTTGGGGCCACTTCTGGCTAGGTTTGGATATCAGTATGATGTCGACATTTGGTTTGATCGCTGCTGCTGGCGTGGTTATCAACGACTCTCTAGTTATGACAGATTACGTAAACCAAGTGAGAGAAAAGGGTATGAACATCAAACAAGCGGTGGTTGAAGCGGGCTGTGCACGCTTTCGAGCGATCACGCTCACCTCAATAACGACGTTTGCGGGTGTATTGCCGATTATGTTTGAAACGAGCTTGCAGGCGCGTTTTGTCATACCAATGGCTGTAGCTTTGGGCTTTGCGGTGTTGTACGCAACGATTCTGACTTTAGTGCTGGTGCCTTGTTTGTATTTAATGCTTGAAGATATTAAAAATATTTTCAGATCGATTAAGAGGTTTATCCATCGTTTGATTAATCGTTTCAGAAAGTCGCCAGTGACGTCGAGCGTTGAAGTAAATGTATAGAGTTAACAAGCTTGATGTTAACGATTAGGAGCAGCCTTCGGGCTGCTTTTTTATTTCTGTATTTTGATTCAAAGCAGTTCTAGAGTGGGTTGTTACGTAATTTATTCGATGAAAGAACAGCGAGAAAATCTCCTGATAAACTATTCTTTTTATGAATGCTTTTTCGTGTTTAATTCTCTTGGTTAATTTAACACTAGGTTAGCGAAATTTACCAGATGGAGATAATGATGAATATATTGCCTTGGTTAAGTTATTGAAAAATAACAAAATAAAAGTTGGCATCGTATGTGCAGTATATAAATTGTAACTAAAACGAACTGCTAATCCTCAAGGAGCTTATTATGAAAAGCGTATTTCTATCTACTCTAAGTCTTATTGTTGTAATGTCATCACCAATCGCTGCTGCTAACACTTTAGACAAAGAGGAGTGGAGCTCAGATTTACGTCAGGACTTTTCTGAAATGAAGCATGAAGCTGTAGCAGATATTCAGCAAATGAATATGGATGCCATCCACGCACGCGATGAGCGTATCGTGAAAAACATTAAAGATGAGCAAGAACAGTTAGTAAAGGTAACGTGCCACAAAGAGAAAGCAAGCAAGTCATAACCGCCGATAAAGAGACTAACAGACGGAAATGAATCCAATACGAGTTCAGTGCTAGTTAGCAGTAAGCACTGACCTTGTTGCTCTACTTGCCAGCCATAAAAGGCTGGCTTTTTTGTTTTTACTGCCAGACCAATAAAGCTGGAAGAAAAAAGCCCGCAAAGAATTTCCTCTGCGGGCGTAATAAAGGGCACCAAATTGGGTGTCTATTCATTTTGGAGGTGGTCGAACGTCCATATAAAACTGACAATAGGCTTGGTGAGAGGCTTACCACCAGCGCGACCAACGGAGCTAAAGTTAACATTGTTGCAATGATTGTTAAAATGTTAATTCTTCAATCAATGTTTTCATTATCGTTAGTCTGGATTGTGAATATGTTGTTCTATTGTTCCTGGAATGCTTGACTGTCGAATTTGAATACATCATGAGATATAGATGGCCCTTTCTTTATCCATTTTGGTTATATAAATCTTGTCATATCACACTGCTAAATCTTCATTATTTTTAATAATTCGACATGGCTTACGCCATTTTGTTACTGGTGTGTTTGTTTTTCGATGGTCTCAAATTTGAGTTCACGTATAACCAGACAATTAAAGGAAAAGAGTAGCAGTTAGCTGCCCTTTATTTCTATAAAGACTGAAGCCTAATTCCAACGTAATAGCATCCAGTTTGATCGATTCGCGTGTTCTTTTAGGCGTGGGCATGGATTTACCAGGTAGGTGTAATCTGCGTATTCACATAAAGGCAAATCGTTGATTGAATCGGTATAGAAATGGATTTCAGAATAAGGCTCAGGCTGATTTTCTAGCCACTGTTTTAAGCGCGTGACTTTACCTTCACGATAACTAGGGACACCGTCGATTTCAGCGGTATAACAGTTGTCTTTCTCAATTAAATCAATTCCGAGTACGGTTGGAATATTAAGACGGCGACCAACGGCTTCCACCAAAAAAGTGACGCTGGCAGAGATGATAACCATATCTATACCATCACGAGACAGTTGCTCAATCAGAGTTTTGGCTTGAGGAAATTGTTTAGCCAGAATATGGCTTTCAACACATTCTTCAACCAAGGCGTTTACTTCTTCAATCGGCATGTTTTCTAGTGGCTTCATGGAGAACGCTAGGTAATCTTCCATGTCCATTTTGCCTTCAGAGTACAAGGCCATTAGACGCTGATCTTCCTTAATAAATAAAGGATCAGTCGCGATGCCTCTCTCAACCATAAACTCGTTCCAAATCATTGCGCAGTCAGCGTTTATTAGGGTTTCATCCATATCAAAAACATACAAAGGTTTGGACATGTTTAGGCTCTCACTGGTTGTATTTCGTTTAGGTTAAAGAGTAGCTCTAGTTGGCTGCCATTCGCTAGTAAGCGTTCTGAAGAGCGGTTAAGTAAGTCAACAGTGAGCTCACACTCTTCAACGTTCACTTGATAGCGAATAATATTACCTAGAAGCTGGTGGTTGGTGATCGTACCTACTTGTGGCGCTGAGATGTGGCTATCATATTGACGACCTTGCTCTTTTACATATATAGACTCTGGGCGAATCGCTACTTTCCATTCGGTATCAATATTGAAGAGTTGCTTGGCTTTATTGGCCTCTACAAGGTTGTAGTGCCCCATGAAACCGGCCACAAACTCGTTAGCAGGATGAGTATAAATTTCTTCAGGTGTTCCTGCTTGAACAATTTCCCCTTTACTCATTAGGAAGATACGATCAGACATAATCATCGCCTCTTCTTGGTCATGAGTTACGAAGATAGTGGTGAGATTCATCTCTTTCTGAATATCTCGGATTTGCTGACGAAGATGTTTGCGGATTTTGGCATCAAGCGCAGAAAGTGGCTCATCAAGCAATAATATGCGAGGTTTAACCACCAACGCTCGGGCGAGTGCGACACGCTGGCGCTGACCGCCAGAAAGTTGATGTGGATAGTGTTTTTCTTTACCTGCCAGATCCACCAGTTTGATGACTTTAGCTACTTCACGTCGAATATCATCATTCGCAAGCTTTTTCATTTTTAAGCCAAATGCAATGTTGCCTTCAACGGTCATATTGGGAAACAGCGCATACGATTGAAAGACCATCCCAATACCACGCTCTTGCGGGACTTGATGCGTGATATCTTCTCCGTTTACCCAAATCTCGCCGCCATCGACAGGGTTAAGCCCTGCAAGGCTGCGAAGTAGCGTCGATTTACCACAACCGCTAGGGCCCAAAAGCGTAATGAATTCACCTTGCTCGATGTTAAAGTGAATGTCCTCAAATACGGTGTTATCACCAAAACGTTTAGTCAGATTTTTCGCTGTTACGTAGCTCATTGTTTGACTCCTCGGCTGAAACGACTTGCCAACCAAGTCAGTAAAAAAATAAATAGGAAGTAGGTCATCACTAAGGCAGACGTAAAGTGGCCGCTCGTCTGACGCATGTTATACAAGTAGATTTGCAGGGTTTCATAACGTGTGCCGACTAAAATATTGGCGAACACAAACTCTCCCAATAGAAATGAAAATGAAAGGAAAAGCGATGCCATCAGTCCTTTTTTGAGGTTAGGTAAAATGACCATCAAAAACGCTTTGGTTGTGCTTGCCCCTAGCAAGTGTGCAGCGTCCATTAAATCGTTAAGGTTAATTGCTTCAAAGCTATTAGAAATCGCACGATACATGAACGGTAACGCGATGGTGAAGTAAGTACCTACTAGAATCCAAGGAGTACCGATAAGGGAGATTTCACTGTCAGCATAAAGTTGAAGCAAGCCGACGGAGGACACCACTGGTGGTACAGCGAATGGTAGCAAAATCAATACGTTCATGAGCTTATCGAGCCTTGGAAAGTAGTAAAACACCACGAATATCGCTGGCAGAACTAGAATCACACTGAGGGTTAGCGAAGCAATACAAATAAACAGCGAACGCCCAAAAGCTTGCAAAAAGCGTGGGTCGGTCAGCAATTTAACGTACCAATCAAAAGTGAAACCATCCGGAAGCACAGTAGCGCCCCAGCGTGATGAAAGCGAATAGACAAAGGTCGCTAAAATCGGAATGAGCATGATCCCAACAATGGAATAAACCACTGTTTTATGGAATCGAGTATTAACGTTGTGCATGACTACTTCCTACCTGCATAGCTTTTCGAAATGAGCCATTGGTTAATCAATGTGATAAAGGCAAGTAACGCCATTAGAATCACCGAAATTGCAGCGGCGAGATTAGGTTCAAGGAACAGGTCTCCCGATACCAGACTCGCAATTCGAATTGTGATGACGTTATAGTTACCGGAGGTCAACGCATAAACACTCGCATATGCGCCGATTGCGTTGGCTATTAAGATAATAAAGGTACCGAACAAGGCTGGTGAGAGCACTGGCAGAGCGATTTTCGCCCAATACTGCGATGTTTTGGCTCCCAATAGCGCAGCAGCTGCTTGCCAATCATCACTCAGCGCGTCGAACGCAGGGTAGAGCAACAACACCGCCAGCGGGATTTGGAAGTAGATGTAAATGGCCAGCAGGCCCCATTTACCATAAAGGTCGAAATCACCGAGTAAGCCATACTGTTTGAGCAAAAGGGTAATTGCCCCATTGGTGCCTAAAATAATAATAAAAGCGAATGACAGAGGTACGCCTGCAAAGTTGCTGCTCATGTTCGTAAACGCAATCACACCGTCGCGGACTTTAGAATCGACTCTGCGTAGAGAAGAGACCAACAAAGTCGCAATGGCTAAGCCAAAAATGCTCGACCACACAGCTAACCACAAGCTGTTGCCAAACGCCTGCATCATAAAGGCGGAGTCGAGCACTTCAATGTAGTTATCTAAGGCAAGCTTGTCATCGTAGATAAAGCTGTTTAACAATACCCAAATCATCGGTGCAAGTTGAAATAGGTAGAAAAACAGCGCGAAAGGCGCCAACCAAACGGCTGGCTTAAAGCGCTTTAACCAAGTACTTGCCAAATTTGAGCGTGATTCGCTAGAGCTTGGGGAGAGGACAGAACTGCTCATAGTGCTAACAATTCCTGAGTGTATGGCTTGGTGTGGTCAAGGTTTAGCAATTGACAAACGGTGCCACAAATATCAGTTTGCTTAATATGACAATCTTGATGGGTAAACTTATCACCAATGACAAACAGGGGAACTTCTCGCTCTTCAGGTAAAATCCCACCGTGAGAAAGATCGTTGTTCATGCCATGATCGCTGGTCACAATGATTTGATACCCATCAGCAAGCCATTGTTCGATGTAGTTGGAAAGAATAATGTCTGCACCTCGCGCACAATTGCGGTATTGGCGAGAGTCTAGGCCAAACTTATGTCCTGTATCGTCGATATTCATCGGGTGGATCAGTAAAAAATCAGGTTGATAGTTGCGACGTAAATACTCTCCATCCAGGAACAAGGCTTCATCAGGATAATGATCCCAATGGTAAAAGCAGCCGTGCTGGATATTCAGGGTTTCATCATGCGTGAAACGATCGCGAACAGGTTCAAATGGCGCGCGATTATAAAGCTCACTGACCCAGTGGTAGGCAGCCGCAGCGGTCACTTTGCCTTGGGATTTTGCCAAACTGAAAATGGAATCGTGTTTGGATAGACGAACGATATTGTTGTTTACGATGCCGCTTTCTACAGGGCGAACGCCCGTTAAAATGCACTCATAAAGTGGGCGAGACGTTGAGGGCAACTCACACTGCACAGGATAAAGCGTTGCGCGAGTTTCTTGTTGGGAACGACTTTGTTCTAGAAGACCATTGAGGTAGCCCATGCAATCACGGGCTACCTGATAGTTCAGTCCATCTAGAACAACAAGGATGACCTTATTGCTCATAACGACTCACTCTTATTGCTGGTGGATTAAGACACTTTCTTGCCATTGACGTGGCAGCTTACGTGCTGACTTTTCCCAAGCTGAGAAGTCAGTCACTGGGTGAACATTGCTGTATTGATCATTAGCAATTAGCTTGTCTTGCACTGCTTGAGGCAGTGTGATGTTGGTGCGGATTGGACGCGCATAACCTTCTGCTAAGTTGATTTGCCCTTGATCGCTGAAGATGTACTCACGAGCAAGCTTTGCTGCATTAGGGTTCTTCGCGTATTTATTGATTATGGTTGTATAACCAGAAATCACAGAGCCATCTTGAGGAATGCTTACTGTAAAGCGGTCGCGGTCAATTTTGTCGCGGTAGTTCAACGCATTGAAGTCCCACATGATCGCCACTTCAACTTCGCCTTTTTCTAGGTTGGCGATGTTCGGATCGGTAAATGAAAGACGACCTTGCTTCGCGAGTTCAGAAAAAAATTTGAGCGCAGGCTTGAGGTTGGATTCGTCCCCACCGTTGGCGAACGCTGCGGCGAGAACCGCGTTGTTTGCCTGTGCTGCTACGCCTACGTCACCTACGGTCACTTTGTAGTCGCCTTTTAATAGGTCATCCCACGTTTTTGGCGCGTCTTTTACGAGGTTATTGTTGGAGATAAAAGAAATAGTGCCAGTGTAAGCAAGTGCCCAATGACCATCTTCGTCTTTTGCCCAATCTGGAATGTCATTCCAAGTTGTTGGTTTGTATGGTTGAGTGACGCCTTTTTTAACCGCTACACGTGCGAAGGCAAAGCCTACGTCACCAATGTCTGCGGTCGCGTTGTTCTTCTCAGCTTCGAATTTTGCGATTTCTTGAGCCGAGCTCATATCCGTGTCTTGGTGCTTAAGGTTGTAATTTGACTTTAAATCAGCCCAAGTGTCTTTCCAGTTCGCCCAACTGTCAGGCATACCTACACTGTAAACCGCCCCTTCTTTTTGTGCTGCGGTAACCAATGACTCAATATCGGCTTCTTTCGCTACTGTTGGTGCTGCAAGCGTTACCGCGATGATTGCCGCTGGTGCAGTAATTGAACGACTTAGCAAAGTTTTCATTGTCTCCATCCTTCTGGACTAGGTCAGTAAGTTCGCTTTGTATGCTATGGATGGAATGTGACGATTTAGCGCAAGTAATTTGACAGTTTTTATGAATTTCTATGGCACTTATATTTCATACGCTCAATATGTGTTCTGTTGATTAATGTCATATTTTTGTTACTTACACGCCTTATGTTGTTCATCAAATTATCGTTGGACTAGATCAGAATGAGAGCGACAGGCACCGGACAATTTGGTACCCAATTAGGAAAAATTAGAAGCAGCTTAAAGCAGCAGATTCTTTCCGGCATCATGTCGGAAGGACAAAAATTGCCATCAGAAAGAGAGCTCAGTGAACTATTTTCTACGACTCGAATCACTATCAAAGATGCATTGGTGTCTTTAGAAACTGAAGGCCTGATCTACCGAGAAGAGCGTCGTGGCTGGTACGTATCTCCAGAGCGGATCTGTTACAACCCGTTGTCTCGTTCTCACTTCCATCAAATGATTAGAGAGCAGCATCGTATTGCAGAAACCAAGTTACTCAACGTACGAAGTGAAATGGCTGCAGGTGAATATGCAAAATCGTTAGAGGTTGAGCGAATTACCCCAATTTATGTGATTGAACGGTTGCGTTTTATTGATGGGCGAGCGGTATTGTTTGTTGAAAATGTACTCAAAGCGGCACTGTTTGAAGGCATATTGTCCGAGAACCTCACCATGTCGCTGACGGGCATTTATCGTGAGAAGTATGGTTACGAGACAAAGCGCTCTCGTTTTGATGTGATTCCAACGTCAGCACCTGCTCATGTCGCTAAAGCGTTGAACTTGGCTGAAGGACAGCCGGTTCTGAAAATTCGTCGAGTAAACTACAAACAAGATGGCAAATTAATGGACTGCGAATTCGAGTATTGGCGTCCAGATGCAGTGATGATTCGCATTGATAGCGTAGGATGAAGTGCAGAATTAAAAAGAGCCCAATGAAGGGCTCTTTTTCGCATATTGGTTAGAGAGGCGGTTTAAACTAGTCCTTGCTCTTTTGCCATTTTACTTGCGATGCCAGGCGCTTTCCAAATGCTTGGCAGCAAAATGAAAGACACAGGCACGGCGGTAATTACAATGAAAGACTGCAATGCAGAAATACCACCAGAGCCCATTGAGATAAGCGCAATAGCGACAATACCCATCATCAAGCCCCAGAATGAGCGAATCACTGCGTTTGGTTCTGTTGAGCCCGTCATTACTACACTGATTGTGTAAGTCATTGAGTCACCCGTCGTCACGATAAATGTTGTCGTTAAGATCAGGAACAGAACCGAAATGATCATTGGATAAGGTAATTCACCCGTAATCGCTAGCAGTGCTGCAGGCAAGTTAAAGCCTTCAAACGCAGATGAAATCAAGCCAGGGTTATCAAGCTCAAACGCAAGGCCACTGCCGCCAACAATACTAAACCAGAAGCAAGTAATCAGCGGTGCTGCGATGCTAATAGACATGATCAGCTGGCGAATTGTACGACCACGAGAGATACGAGCAATAAAGATCGCCATCATTGGGCCATAACCGATAAACCAACCCCAGAAGAATACTGTCCACCAGCTTAGCCAGCCCGTATCACCACGGTAAAGCGCCATTGGGAAGAAGTTATCTACCATGCGACCAACGCCTTGTACATAGCCATCAACAATAAAGCTTGTCGGTCCAAAGAACAGGATGTAACCAATTAACAGCACAGACAAAATAATGTTGTAACGACTGACGATTTGAATACCTTTGCTTAAACCGCTTAGTGCGGAAAGGGTATACATCAGGATCGCTGCCATGATAACCATGCTTTGCGTTACGAACGTATCTGGCAGGCCAAACAATGAGTTTAGCGCGTAGCTAATTTGTAAACCTAAGAAGCCTATAGGGCCGATTGTTCCTGCTGCTACGGCAATAATGCTACATGCGTCAGCAACATCACCAATCCAGCCTTTAATGGCTTTATCGCCAAACACAGGGTAAAGCAGAGTACGCGGCTTAAGAGGCAGGCCTTTATCGTAATGCAAGTGCATTAAGACAATGGAAGATAGACCACCAAGGATCGCCCAAGCTAAGAAGCCCCAGTGCATAAAAGACTGAGATAGAGCATTGATTGCGGCAGTTTTCGGTGAAGCTTCACCGTATAAAGGTGGGGCAGTCACAAAGTGCGCGATAGGCTCAGCAGCGGCCCAGAACACACCACCACCTGCAAGTAGGGTACAGAGTACAATTGACAACCACTTAAAGTTATCAATATCAGGTTTCGCTAGACCACCTAGACGCACATAACCAGTGCGACCAAACGCAAGAGCCAAACCAATAAGGAAATTCAGAAGAAGCAGTACTTGCCAGTAAGCTCCGAAATATTTAGTAGCAAAGCCGAAGCCGGTGTTAACCATTGCGGTTAGAGAGTCGGTATTCGTTAGGGCAAGTAAAACGAATAGAGTGAGGAAGCTACCACTTAACCAAAAGACAGGATTGGTGAGTTCGAGGCGCTTGAGCAGAGATGGGGGATGAATAGCAGAATAGTCAGCATCCTGAATAGGCGCTGTGTGGGAGGCGGCATTCGTCATATTTGACATAATTACTTCGCTTTTTAGGGCTATGAAGCCGTGCATTTCCCCTCACATCGTTTCGACGAAAAGTGTGAGGATGTTCAAAAAGCCGATGATGTTAACATGTCGAAGTTGCAAATATAACCTTAGATTTCGATTAATTTTTAACAGGTTAGCCAAGTTGCTGATTTTTGGGTAGAGATCAAAGGAAAGTGTTTTTACGTGAAGTGCACCGCATTTCGTATGTAAATAACATTTCCCTTGTTTTTGCATGGATTACTCAGGATTACATTGAGCAAACATGTTTCTTCTCCAAACTGAGGTTTACTCAATGGCTCATTTCGAACTTAATGGACAGTGGTTGCTTACCTCGCCACAGCGTCCCGATATTGAAATTCCAATGTCTATTCCGGGCGATAATATTTCGGCGCTTTTACAAGCAGAGCGCATTCCGGATCCTTATTTTGCCGATAATGAAAACAAAGTTCGTTGGATTGAAGAGTGTGAGTGGCATATCTCGCGTGAGTTTGAAGTCGACGCGTTTACGTTGTCTGCCAAGCAAGTTTGGATGACGCTAACTCGTGTCGATACCTTGGCAACCTTCTATATTAATGGTGAGTTAGCACTAACTTGCAGCAACATGTTTACTCAACAACGAGTTGATATCAAACCTTATTTAAAACAGGGCATAAATACTGTTCTTGTTCAATTCGCCAGAGTCGATATAGAAGGTGTGGAACGCGCCAAAAAATTGCCTTTCCCAATCCCTTCCGCAATGGGAAATAATCAAATTCCGCATATGAATTTGATCCGAAAAACGCAATGTCATTCAGGATGGGATTGGGGCATTTGCTTGATGGTATCGGGTATTTACGACCCCATTCAAATCGACATTGTGAATGAGCTTTGGCTCAAATGCTTCTCGACAGAGCAGCAATGGCAAGCCGATGAGAGTGTGTTTCTTGATGTAGTAGTTGAAGTGGAAACGGACAGTCAACGCCATGAAATGATGGTTGAATTTAATGGCGAGCGTCAATGCATTCAAACAAACGGAAGTGGTCACTATCATTGCCAGTTCCACATTTCGGAGCCTCAACGCTGGTGGCCATCGGGGTATGGCGAAGCTTATCTTTACCCCATTACCATTTCTTGCAGAGAGCAAAAGTTAACGCGCAACGTTGGTTTGCGTCAGTTAACCCTAAATAACCAAGCTGATGAACATGGCTCTGCGATGGAGTTTATCGTCAATGGCGTACCAATTAATGCCAAAGGCGCCAACTGGATCCCTATTGACGCAATGCCGGGGCGAGAGTGCGAAACACGTTATCGCAACCTTTTGCAAAGTGCGGTTGACGCCAACATGAATATGATACGTGTGTGGGGCGGTGGTCAGTATGAGAGTGAAACCTTTTATAACCTTTGTGATGAACTTGGCTTGTTGGTGTGGCAAGACATGATGTTCGCATGTTCACTGTACCCATCTGATAATGACTTCTTAAAAGAGGTCGAAGATGAGCTTCGATACCAAATCCCTAGGCTTAAAGAGCACCCATCAATAGCACTTTGGTGTGGTGACAATGAAGTGATTGGTGCCATTGGTTGGTATGAAGAATCCAAGCACAACAAAGTCAAATACACGGTTAACTACGATCGCCTCAACCGCATGATTGAGAAGGAGATTACCGAGCAAGATAGCGCTCGTCGTTTCTGGCCAAGTTCCCCGTGTAATGGTGAACTGGATTTCGGTGACGCGTGGCATGATGATAGTAAAGGCGATATGCACTTTTGGGACGTTTGGCACTCAGGAAAATCATTCAATGCCTACCTTGACGTGAATCCTCGTTTTTGCTCTGAGTTTGGTTTTCAATCTTGGCCGTCTTTTGCAGAAGTTAAGCAGTTTGTCCCGGAGCAAGATTGGAATATCACGTCCCTAACCTTTGAACAACATCAGAAGAATCCTCGTGGTAACAGTATCATCACAGAGATGTTCACGCGTTATTTCCGTTTTCCCTCTGGATTCGAGAACATGCTGTATTTAAGCCAAGTTCAGCAGGCAATCGCGATCAAAACTGCGTGCGATCATTGGCGTGCCATTTCTCCAGTTTGTCGCGGCATGCTGTACTGGCAACTCAACGACAACTGGCCTGTCAGTTCTTGGTCTAGCTTGGAATACAGTGGTCGTTGGAAGCAGTTGCACTACCATGCAAAACGCTTTTTTGCGCCGCAGTATTTGGTATTTTCCGAGCATACAGGCAAGTTGAGCCTGCATTTGCTCAATGATGCCAAAGAGCCCGCAAGCGTCAACGCACTGCTCAAGTGGGTAGATTGGCAAGGGGAAGAAAAGCAATGTTGGAGCTTAGAACAAACGGTCATAGCAGACAGCAATACGATTTTGTGGCAATTGGATGAATCGGTTGAGAAGGATGAGCTTACGTCAGGCTTCTTCTATGTTGAAGCGCAAATCGGTGAAGACAGAATAAGCAACACATGGTTTTGCACTCATGAGCTGAAAACTTTGCCTATGGCAAAAGCCAATATTGATGTCTCTATTGAAGGAAGCCAAATTACATTGATTGCTGACAAGCCTACGTTTTTTGTTCATTTGGAAAGTGATGTTGATGGAAGGTTCAGTGACTCCAGTTTTACTCTGCTGACCAACGTTCCAATGACGGTTGAGTATTTAGGTGATGATGTTTTAGGCATGCAACAGTCGTTGAGGGTATACCACCTCAATGATTAAAACGGGCATAGAACATCTATATGCTGATATCTGGGAAGGGGGCCTTTGCTCCCTTTTTAGTTATTAAGTATCCGTTATTAAGCTCAGGTTGAGACAGAAGGTTATTTAAGTTTCTGATGAATACGGTAGCCAACAACAAAACCTATGTAGAATAGCGCTGCGAGAGTAAGCATTGCCGTCGCGTACGCCAGTAGGCTGTTTAACCCTAAACCAAAAGCCAGAGTGAAGGCGATACCATGAATGGCTTCCGCAGGGATTCGGTACCAAGCAGCGTGGACGGAAGATCCGAAGAGGATAAAGGTACTAAGTAAGACAATCGTGCCGCCTATAAAGCCGACCCATCTGCTGTTGTTCATGTTGTAATCCAAGGGTTACCGAAGTAACGTAACAAAATATTTCAGAGCATGCATTATACAACCGAGAGAGGGTATAGGTGGTAGAAATATTTGCCTCACAAACTAAGAGGCCATCTAAGTGGCCTCTTTTTAACCGATTTAACGGCATCCGTTATGATGCAAAGGTGTGAGGCTTGTAAGAAACCTAACCTTTGGCATTCGTTTCGGGTTGTGCTTCTGGTTGTAGCGTCCAATCACCACCAAGTGATTTGTAGAGCGCAATCGTAGCTTGTGCGGTTTGTAACTTTGCTGCGACTCGCTGATCTTGCATCATGCGTTGCTGACGTTGCGCATCTAAAACCGATAAGTGATCAATCAAGCCAGCTCGGTACAGTGACTTGGCTTTGTTGACGGCGTTATTGGTGGCTTTCAATGCCTCATCGATTCGGCGCTGATTTTCTTGGCTGCGACCATAAGTAAACAGCGTGGATTCGGTTTCTGCCAAAGCCGCCTCGACCGTATGTTGATAAGACAATGTCGCCGAATCAAAACGCGCTTGGTTGATGGCTTCAATTGCCTCGCCACGCCCCCCATCGAACAAGTTCCAGCTTACGCCTGCCGCGCCCATCCAACCGAAAGAATCGCTACTGAAAAGATCGTCAAAGCTTGACGCCGACAACCCCGGAGCGCCCGTCAAAAAGAACTTCGGATATTGATCAGCAACGCTTGCTGCTAACTCTTCATTGAGCGCGGCCATTTCGCGCTCTGCTAAGCGGATATCGGTACGACGTTTCAACAGATCGGAAGGTAAACCGACCGGCACCATGTCCTGCATGACAGGTACACTATGTTGCTTAGACAGACGGATTTCGACTTGCGTTAGCGGCTCACCAAGCAATACTGCTAAACGATGTTTGTGCGCTTGTTGTGCAATCTCTAACTGCGGAACGAGCGATTCCATCGCCGCAAGCGTGGCCTTTGCTTGGGCTAAATCGAGATCAGAGCCGTAGCCGCTGCGCACGACTTTCTCGACGAGGTCGAGTGTACGTCGTTGATCTTCTAAGTTCGACTTTGCCAACTCAAGGCGCTCGCTTGCACCTTGGTATTGCAAGTAGTTGTGAATCAAATCCGCCGTGATCACCGTGTTCAAGCCGCTTTGATAAATCTGAGCTTGTTCGAGACGAATTTGTGCCGCGTTCGCTTGGCGGTCAATGCGCCCAAACAGATCAGCCTCCCAAGCGATACTCGCGCCTGCAAATACGCCATCGTGCTGATTATCCATTAGGGTGACGTTACCAATTTGAGGTGGCAGACCCGACACGGAATCACTAAGCGGATTCAATATCGGACCGAGTGAAGAGTCATTTTTACTGAACTGATAGTTCATGTAACCCGCACCGAGATTAATTGTCGGTACCTTGAATGACTCCACCATGGTTTTATAGTTG
Organism: Vibrio sp. Y42_MX_L11; assembly: GCF_024181785.1. NCBI lineage: Bacteria > Pseudomonadati > Pseudomonadota > Gammaproteobacteria > Vibrionales > Vibrionaceae > Vibrio > Vibrio sp. Y42_MX_L11. Next base: position 60,563 of record NZ_JAMZAP010000011.1, on the reverse strand, counting down.
TTGGCCATTTTCACCCGCTCGGCCGCCACTTTCAGCGGAATGTTTTGGCTCTGTATGTCTTGAACCATTTGATTCAACACCGGATCGTGAAACTTAGTCCACCAAAACTCAACGTGTTGTGAATCGGTACTCAACCCTGCATTTTCGGCGTTCAAGTAGGTTTCTGCCATGCTGGTGGTCGGTGCTTGGTAGTTTGGCCCCACTGCACAGCCCGCTAAACTTAGGGCTAGAACGACAGGCGTTAGAATGAATTTTTTCACGATGACGCCTCCTCTAGCTCAGCGTTGGTTTGTGTGGATGGTGCTTTTTCTTTGTAAGCAAGGCGATACAGCGCAGGCATGACAAACAGTGACAATATGGTTGCGGCTGCCAAGCCTCCGATGATGGTTGCCGCCATTTGGTCAAACAGCAGATCTGACAGCAGCGGGATCATGCCGAGCGCGGTCGTTAACGCACCCATAGAAATGGCCATAGTACGGTTGACCGTGGCTTCTTTGATCGCGTCAGACAAGCTCTTGCCATTTGTGCGTTCGAGCTCAATTTGATCCATTAGTACGATGCCATTTTTGATGATCATCCCGGTTAGTGTGATAGCTCCGATCAGTGCCATAAAGCCAAATGGTTTATCGAATCCAAGCAGAGCAAACACTGCCCCTGATGCTGCCAGTGGTAGCGTTGCGAGGATGATGATTGGCTGCTTAAAGCCGTTGAACATCGCGACTAAAATGATCACCATGATCAGCATTGCCTTTGGCTGCTGCTTCATGATGTCTTTGACCGCTTTGTCTTCATCGTAATATTCGCCGCCCCATTCTATGCTGTAACCCGCCGGAAGTTGGATAGCTTCAATCTGATCTTTAATGGCGTTTCTAACGTTCGCTGGCGTGGAGTCTCGGCTCACACCCGCTTGAACCGTGATGGTTTTCACGCGGTCGCGTCGCCAAATCATGCTCTCTTCGGTGACCAGTTCGAATCCATCCACCACTTGACCAAGCGGAACGCTGTTAAAGCCAAGTAGCGAGCGCACAGGTAGCGTTTCTAGTGACGCCATGTTTTGCGATGTGCCACGTAACTGAATTGGAATCAGCTCATCATTCAGGTTCATTTGTCCGAGCGGCATGCCGTCTGATGCACGTTTTAGCGCGAAAGCGACATCGGCGCGGTTAATGCCTGCTTGACGCATTTTGTCTTGGTTTAGAATCGGCTTGAGCACTTTGCTTTCTTGGCGCCAATCATCGCGAATGTATTTTGCATCAGGGTTTGAAGCAAAAATCGTTTTCGCTTCCGCCGCTAGTTGATGTAATACGGTTTCATCCGGACCAGAAAAACGCACCTCAACCGCGAACTTATCTTTGGTTGCCAACTTCAGTGCTCGGAAGCGAGGTTCGGCATCCGGAAACGCCTCTTTCAGCCAATCATCACCACGCGTCACCAAGTAACTGATGCTCTCGTAGTCTTTGGTGTTGATCAGAATCTGCCCGTAGGCAGGGTCGAGCGGCTCAGGCTCTACCGTTACCGAGAAGCGAGGTGCACTGGTGCCGACATAGCTAGAGATACTTTCCACTTCTGGTTGTGCGACCAACCATTCTTCAACTTTACGCATGTCTGCCGAGGTTTGTTCAATCTTGGCACCATTGGGTAGCCAGTAATCGAGAAACACAATTGAGCGATCCGACTGAGGAATAAAGTTCACGGCCACATACGGGATTGCCACGGCGGTGACTAAAATCAACGGAACCAAAGCGGCTAATGCTTTACGCGGGTTGTCCACCGTCCAGAATACCAACTGTTTATAACGGCTCGGTTTGGTCTCTTCGCTGTTAGCTTTTGGCTTGATGAACATCCACGCCATTAATACCGTAAACGTCATCGCGACGATCCATGAAAGCAACAGTGACGATGCCACAATGTAGAACACAGAGCTCGCAAACTCGGCGGAGTCGGTTTTGGAGAACAACACTGGGCTTGCGCCCATAATCGCGATGACAGTTGCGCCTAAAAGTGGCACAGCGGTTTCTTTGACGGAATCAATCGCGGCGCGAGTTCGCTCGATACCTTTGTTGAGCTTGGCGATCATCATATCGGTGATCACAATGGCGTTATCCACCAACATGCCCAGTGCGAGAATAAACGTACCTAGCGAGACACGGTGCAAATCGATGCTGGCGATGTTCATGTATACAAGCGTGAGCAAAATCGTCAGGAGCAAGCTTGCGCCAACGATGGTTGCACTCTTAAAACCCATGAAGACCAACAACACCACAAAAACAATCGCGACACTTTCAAGCAGGTTGCCAACAAAGTCGTCGATAGACTTTTGTACTTCTTCAGGTTGATAAGCAACGGTCGAGATGTCGACACCCAGCGGCAGTGATGCTTGGTAGTTAGCGATGATGTCTTGAATCGTATCGCCAAGTGACACCACGTTAATGCCTTGAACTGGGCTCACCGCCAAGGTGACAGCGGGCTCTCCGTTGTAGCGGTTTTCTGCCAATGCTGGTGTTTGATAACCCATGGTGATGTCGGCGATGTCACCAAGACGAATCAACCCCGAGCCAAACTCGCCGGTGCCACCATTGATGATTAAATTGCGAATGTCTTCTAGAGACTGAAACTCACTGGTTTGCGCAATACGAATACGTTCTGTACCTGCATCGAATTTTCCCGCTTCGAACGTGCTGTTTTGTGTGCTCAGTTGGTTCCAAACTTGTGCGATCGACAAACCATATTGAGCCAAGCGCTCGTCTGGCATATCGATGTGCACAACGCGAGGTTGAACGCCGTGTAGCTCGATCTTTTTGATGCCGTCGACGGCTTTGATTTGGCGTTGCAGCTCTTCGGCGTAGCGACGCAACTCTTCTGGCGCAGCATCTGTGCTGTGGATAGAGAAAAGCATACCGTAGACTTCAGAGAACTCGTCTTGCACTACGCTGATCTGCGCGTTAGAAGGCAGCTGCAGTTTTACATCGTCCACTTTGCGTCTCAATAAGTCCCATTCCTGCGGAAGTGCTTTGGAATTAAGGCTCTCTTTGAGGTCAACAAAGACCATAGACAAACCTGGGCGAGACAATGAGCGCAAGCGATCCAACTCTGCCATTTCCTGCAATTTGGTTTCCACGGTATCGGTGACTTGGTGCTCGACTTCTTCGGCAGATGCACCCGGATAAAGGGTCACGACTACCGCAGTTTTTACCGTAAAGCTCGGGTCTTCCAACTTGCCTAAGTCGAAGTAAGAATAGATGCCAGCGATCACGCTCAATACGATAAAGAACAGAACGAACTTACGTTGGCGAATCGCGAATTCAGCTAAATTGATCATGGATTCGCACCTACAACGTCTTGATGGTCAGGTTTGGGGCGGCATCGCCCTCGCTCAGATAATGGCTACCGCTGATCACCACATAATCGCCTTGCTCAAAACTTCCGGTCACACACGCTTGGTATGCGTCGATAGAGTCAAGGTTGACCGGCTCTGAATGAATAACCGCATCACGAACCACATTCACGTGCAGAGTTTGTTTCTCACCCAAAATTGCAGAGTAAGGAAAGCAATGGCTTGAGTGACTGGTGTTGAGCGCGGTATTAACCGTGACTGCTTTACCGTTGAATAGCGCACTGGAAATCGAATCGATGTCTAGCGTGACGGTATAGGTTTGTTTGAGCAAGTGTTTCTTCGGCGCGATTTCTGCCACGGTTGCTTGGTAGGATTGCTCCGAATCATACCAAGTTAACGATGCCGGCTGACCTAGTGCGAATTGCGCAATCATATTTTCCGGTACGTCGATGTCGACTTCCCAGCTGCCTTCTTGCTGAATTGATACAACACTGCCGCCCGGCAAGGTTTGTTCATGTGGATCAACAGAAACGTCGGCAACAATGCCAGTGAATGGTGCACGTAGAGTGGTGTAACGCAGGGCATCTTTTGCACGTTGGATGTTTTTCTCAACCACTTTGACGGCAGAGAGGCTACGTTCGTAGCTGCTGATGGCTCGGTCTAAGTTTACGCTGGCAATGGCATCATCAGAAGTCGCTTGTTTTACGCGCTTTAACTCGGCTTTCGCGAGTTTGTGGGCTGATTGCGCTTCTAACATGCGTGCTTGTAATTCTTCTAGTGAGACTTGGTAGTCGTGCTTGTCCAGCGTGGCAATGACTTGGCCTTTTTCCACCACGCTGCCTTTATTTACGAACACGCTTTCCACGGTGCCGGGTACACGAAAAGAGAGTGAGGCGGTTTCTTTTGCTTTTACGATCCCGCTGAATGATTTGTTGAGTTCTTCATTCCTTTCATTGACTTCAATCACTTGAACGGGTCTGGATGCGCTTGGCTCCTCAACCTGAGGTTGAGCTTGATTACAGCCGAGTAGAGAGAGCGCGATAGTGCTCAGCGCAGCGGTTTTGATTTGATGATTCATAAGATGGCTCCATAATTTCGACGCCATCTTATAATTCACAGATGTTCAGATAATCATGCGTGCGCATGATTCAATGTCACAAATTTTATGACAATAAATGCAAACTACAAAAGTTTTGGGATTTTATTGCACAAATGTTCAATAAGTAACCGGCTTGCTTGGTTCAGCGTTTTCGGTTGAGGATAGAGCAACCACCCCGTTTCTTCTGTGACAGCATATTGAGACAATACTTGCACCAATGCACCGGATTCGAGCTCATTTTTTACCAACAGTTTTGGGATATAGCTGATGCCGCGGTCAAGCACTGTGGAGCTTTTAATAAAGCCGATGTTGTTGGAAATGAGTTTTGGTTTGAGCGCTACGTTTTGTTCCTGAAAATGCCAAAGGTTGTCGACATTGCCATTTGGCCAACGAAAACAAATGCACTGATGATCGCTCAACGCTTCTAATGTGGCGGGCGTACCGTGAGTTTGAAGATAGCTCGGTGAGGCAACGACACATCGGTCTAGTGTTAAGATCTTTCTCGCGACAATATCTGAATCAAACAGCATGCCGCCGTGCAGCGCGATGTCCAACCCCTGCTGAAACATATCAATAAAGCCATTGTTGATATTGCGAATGTCGAGCTCAACCTGCGGATATTGATCCTGAAATTCAAACAAAATGGGTTGAAGAGGTTCATAGGTTTCTGGCAGAAGGCCAAGTTTGATTTTGCCTCTGACTTCGATGCTTTCGTTACTGGCTTGCTGGTTTGCCGAATCAAGCAAGGTGAGCACTTTTTGCAGATCTTGGTAGTAGGCATCGCCTTTGTTTGTCAGCGAAAGACTGCGAGTGGTGCGGTGAAAAAGTTGCGTTCCGAGGTAACGTTCCAGTTCTCCAATGCGTCGGCTAACATTTGCTCGTGGTAAATCCAAAGCATTGGCTGCCGCTGTAAAGCTGCCAAGTTGGACGACTTTGGTGAACAGTTTTAGATCGTCAATTTTCACTCTTGAACTCCATACTCTTTGAGCGCCGTGCTAAACCCTGACACTCTAGAGTATTGATGTGTGGTATACAAAACTTATTATTAATTATCGAAATATAAATAAGGGCTTCAACATGTTGAGATTTATACAACGTCGCCGCATTAAGAAAGTGATTAAGCTAATGAGTACCAGATTGGTGGTGGGATACGGCAGTCGTGAGTACTTTTCCGTCGGTCAGGTAAAGACGAGCACCAGTGAGTTAAGCACGTGCCAACAAAAAATTGCGTTGGCGTTGTACGCGAATCCGCAAGATCTTGATTTGGAAAATCAACCAGAGTTGCAAGCCATCCGCTCTGATGTGGCGAATGACTTCTTTGCTGGTGCCGATTATACCGCTCAAGATGTGCTTAATTTATTCGGTGCTGGTGGCTGGAAAGGCGGCCGAATGGAAGATGGAATGTCTCATCATTTTGGTATGCACAGCCGATACTAGAGCGAGCTAACCTTATAAAGTCTTGTCAGTTAACTCGCTATATCACTTTGCCTTGTGAGGTGTCATTCCGATGCTTTGTTAAGCGGCACGCTTTACGAGGCAGAAGTGCTTTTTACCGCGTTGCAGTAACCAGTATTGGTCAAACAGTGGGAAGCTTAAACTCGGGTTATCAGCCGACACTTTTTCACCGTTTACACTGATGGCGTTGTTGCTGATGTGTTCGCGTGCAACACGTTTCGAGCTTGCTAAGCCCGACTCAATCAATAGCTCAACCAAATCTTGTTGTGTGCTCTCAATGCTTGGTAAACCATCTAACTCCAACTGTTTTAATTCACCCAAACTCAGTTGTTGCACATTACCGCTGAACAGTGCTTGAGTGATGCGCTCGGCACTAGATAGGCCGTCTTCGCCATGAACAAATCGCGTCATTTCTTCAGCGAGAATACGTTGTGCTTGTGGCTTGCCTTGGCTTGCTTGGTCTTGCGCTTGAATGCTGGCAATTTCTTCGCAGCTCAAGAACGTGTAGTAACGCAAGAAGTGGTAAACGTCGGCGTCTTCTGCGCCAAGCCAGAACTGGTAGAAGGCGTAAGGTGAGGTTTTGCTAGGATCTAGCCATACTGCGCCGCCTTCGGTTTTGCCAAATTTGGTGCCATCGGATTTGGTGATCAGCGGCAGAGTTAAGCCAAATACTTGCTCACCATTTTGACGACGAGTTAAATCGATCCCGCTTACGATGTTTCCCCATTGGTCATTGCCACCGATTTGCAGACGGCAACCGTATTGACGGTTTAGCTCGGAAAAATCGTACGATTGCAGCAGGGCGTAGCTAAATTCGGTAAAAGAGATGCCTTGATCAGGGCGTTGCAAGCGTTGCTTTACCGACTCTCGGTTGATCATAGTATTGATCGAGAAGTGCTTACCTACATCGCGGAAGAAGTCGATGACGTTGATCGCTTTCATCCAGTCAGCATTGTTCACCATGATCATTGGCTTGGTCAGTTGGTGATTCATCAACTGCTGAATTTGATTAGAAAGATCGTTAACCCAACCTGAGACGATTTCTGAAGAATTCAGACTGCGCTCGGTCGCTTTAAAGCTTGGGTCGCCAATCATGCCCGTTGCGCCGCCAATCAAGGCTATAGCCTGGTGTCCGGCATCTTGAAAGCGCTTAAGCATAATCAAAGGCACAAGGTGGCCGATGTGCAAGCTGCCTGCTGTAGGATCGAAGCCGCAGTAAACGGTTTGTGGCTGTGAGAGAAGTGTCTGAATTTCTTCCAAATCGCTGGCTTGTGCAATCAAGCCACGATCTTGTAAATCTTGCAGTAATGGTGTCGTCATTCTTTTTGTCTGTCTTGGTGGTTGTTACATTCAGACTAAAACGCGACACCTTTTGTCGATATATCCCTTAAGGGACAGTTTTTTATCTTGAATGGAGAATGAGGTGATTGAGGAAAAGCTGGAATAACTCACTCAATGAAGACACATTTAATTGCGAGTAAATTCGCTTTCGATGATTTTTGACCGTGCCTTGAACTAAGTGTAACCGCGCGGCAATTTCTTTGGTGTCAAACCCTTGAGCGAGAAGCGAAGCCACCTCTTGCTCGCGACGGGTGAGTGATTCTACGCCAAACGTTGCTAAAGCTTGCTCAATGGCTAATCGCATACTGCCAGAATAAGCACTCTGTGCAAAAACAGGCTCAGAAAAGGTAAATTCCGTTTGTTTCCAATGCTGCTGACAAAGCGACTGAATTATCGGGAAATAGGGCTTTAGCTTATTGATTTGTTGCTGAGAAAAGTATTTTCCATCAGTCATATATCCGAAGTAAAGCATGACCCAACGGCCAGGTTCGACTTCGACTAGCATGCTAAGCTCGTCTTTCCACCCTGTTTGATGATAGAACTGCTCGCAGTATGAGGTGAAGTCAACGCCTTTACGCGCCACGTCTTTGAGCGTAAATACGCCTTGTTGCTTTGTCTCGTTTAGTTTGAGAAAAAAAGGGTCATTTTGAAATGAGTCAGTAAGGTAGCGTTGAAAAAGTAACTCTCGCTCGTTCTCAATCGAGTCGTAGAGATAGATAGGATGTTTACCTTCTCGATAACCTAAAATAACCGCGCAATCAAAATGAAAAAGAGTGCGAATGACACGCATAAGCTTAGGAGTAAAGTTAGGCGTATTAAGAGCAGAAATTGCTTCTGCCAGCAGATTATTAAAGTTATTGTCAGGCATGGGATACCGAATCGCAGATGGTTTTGCGCAAGCATAACGAAAAGCCATCCAACGAGAAAGGGAAGTCACCATCTTCTGGTGACTTCCCATGAGAAAGTTGCACAAGTACTCAGTTTTGAGGAGCCATAGCTGCGTTAACTTATTGATAAGGGTGCATAACAACCGTTCTGTTTAAGCGATTAGTTGCTATGCGTTACTGCGAGTTGGTGAGCTCTTCGTTAACCCAATATTTAGAACCAGACACGTTGGCATCGATGAGCAAGCCTTTTGCATTCAACTGATAAACGGCGACGCCACTGTTAAATTGTTTTGAAAGTTGCTCTGAGTCTTCGCCAGCTACAGCAGAGGCTTCACTGGTAGCTTCCCATCCTTCGTTGACGAACGTATCAAAGTCTTCTTTGCTCTCAAACAGAATCACTTGTTGGTAAAACTTGCCGCCAGCCCCAAGTGCGACGCCCAAACCAAACATATTCATATAAGTGCGTTTTTCTGTTTCCTTATTGACTGCGACACCTGACCCTGAGTTGGTGTGAAACAACAAAGACAATTTACGAGAATCAAAGACCGCGTAGCCGTAAGCGTTGTCGTAAATGGCTTTGGCCTCCGGCTTTTCATTAAACAACTTGAGTAAAGCACTATCCGCCATTAAGTCTACGGCTTGGCGAGCTTCTTCTGGCGTGTCGCCTTCCATCAGTTCATCAATTTTCTTGTCGGCTGCATCTATCCATTCTTTGCTTTTCTCAATACTGGCTTCTGTCCACTCGCCCGCGGTATTGATTGCTTCCTCGGACCAGTTCGTGAAATCTTGCCACGCTTGTTTTGAAAAGGCTTTGGTATCGTCCCAAGCATCTTGCGCAGTATCAGAAACCGCTTCGCCTAGCTCAGACATTTTGTTGGAAATATCATCCCAATCTGCGTAAGCGGGAGATGCTAGGAGCATCAATGTGGTAATGAGTGCGATAGACTTTTTCATCAAATTCTCTCTGGAGTTGTCGATACATCATTCATTCTAGGTCATCAGACTTTGATAATGAAATTGACTAAATGGCGATCTTGAGAGAGGAATCACGAACTGATTGCGAAATGACGTATGAATAACAAAGCCCTCACAAGAGGAGTGTGAGGGCTTGAGTTTTTAGCGCGTTACTTGCTGCTAACTTTACCGAGCTGTAACCAAGTATCGATAACGGTGTCTGGGTTTAGTGAAACAGAGCTGATGCCTTGCTCCATCAACCATTCCGCCAAATCTTCATGATCTGATGGGCCCTGACCACAAATACCCACGTACTTGCCAGCTTTGGTTGCTGCGTCTATTGCCATTTTCAGCATGATTTTCACTGCTGCGTTACGCTCATCAAACAGATGTGCCACGTCGCCAGAATCACGGTCCAGACCAAGCGTTAGCTGAGTCATGTCGTTTGAACCGATAGAGAAACCATCGAAGTACTTCAAGAACTCGTCAGCAAGCACGGCGTTGGATGGCAGCTCACACATCATGATGACTTTCAGACCTTGGTCGCCACGGCGCAGATCAAACTTCGCTAGTAAATCAATCACTGATGCTGCTTCGCTTGGTGTACGCACGAATGGGATCATGATTTCAACGTTTTTCAGACCCATTTCGTTACGAACGCGCTTGATAGCTTGAGTTTCTAACTCGAAGCAATCTTCAAACACTGGAGAAATGTAACGAGACGCACCACGGAAGCCGAGCATTGGGTTTTCTTCATGCGGTTCGTAGGCTTTACCACCAACCAAGTTGCTGTATTCGTTAGACTTAAAGTCAGACATACGAACGATGACGCGTTTTGGCCAGAAAGCAGAAGCGATAGTCGCGATGCCTTCAGTCAGCTTGCTCACGTAGAAATCGATAGGATCTTTGTAACCACGAATGCGCTGTTTAATTTCTGCTTTTAGCTCATCGCTTTGCGCATCAAAGTTAAGTAATGCTTTCGGGTGAATACCGATCATCTTGTTGATGATGAACTCTAGACGAGCAAGACCAACACCTTCGTTTGGAATCTGAGCAAAGTCGAATGCGCGATCTGGGTTGCCCACATTCATCATCACTTTGGTCGGCAGTAGTGGCAGTTCATCAACAGAAGAGCGTTTTACATCAAACTCAAGTTCACCTTGGTAAACGTAACCCGTTTCGCCTTCTGCACAAGATACGGTCACTGTTGCGCCATCAGTCAGTTTGCTTGTCGCATCGCCACAGCCAACGATTGCAGGAATACCAAGTTCACGAGCAATGATTGCTGCGTGACAAGTACGTCCGCCACGGTTGGTAACAATAGCAGAAGCTTTCTTCATCACTGGTTCCCAGTCTGGATCAGTCATGTCTGTAACTAGCACGTCACCTTCTTGGACTAAAGACATTTGGTCCAGAGAGTCAACCAAGCGAACCACGCCTTTACCGATGCGCTGACCGATTGCACGACCTTCAACCAAAACATCCGCTTTGTTTTGTAACTCGTAGCGCTCAATCACGTTTTGTTCCGTTTGTGAACATACGGTTTCAGGACGCGCTTGAACAATGTACAGCTTGCCATCAATGCCATCTTTTGCCCATTCAATGTCCATTGGACGCTGATAGTGCTTTTCGATGATCATTGCTTGTTTTGCGAGCTCTTTGATCTCGTCGTCGTTCAATGAGAACGTGTTGCGCTCTTCATCAGAAGTATCAACGATATCAACTTGTTTGCCGATTTCTTGGTTATCTGAGTAGATCATTTTGATCAACTTAGAACCAAATGTTTTCTTAACGATTGGGTGTTCGCCTGCTTCAAGCATTGGCTTGTGAACGTAGAACTCGTCAGGGTTTACTGCACCTTGAACGACCATTTCACCTAGGCCCCATGAAGAGGTGATGAAGACAACTTGGTCGAAACCAGACTCAGTATCAAGCGTAAACATTACACCCGAAGAAGCTTTGTCTGAACGCACCATACGTTGGATACCCGCCGATAGCGAGATACCACGGTGGTCGAAACCTTGGTGTACACGGTAAGAGATCGCACGGTCGTTAAATAGAGAAGCGTAAACGTGCTTAGTTGCTTCTAGTACTGCGTCGATGCCTTTCACGTTCAAAAACGTTTCTTGCTGACCAGCAAAAGAAGCATCAGGCAGGTCTTCTGCCGTAGCAGATGAACGAACTGCGACTGAAAGCTCAGGGTTGCCTTCAATCAGTTCTTGGTAGTTTTCACGGATTTCTTGTTCAAGGTCCGCAGGGAAAGGGGCCTCTAATACCCATTGACGGATGGTTGCACCTGTCTTACGCAGAGCTTCCACATCCTCAACGTCTAGTTCATCAAGTAATTGGTGAATACGCTCATCCAAACCTTCGTGGTCAAGGAATTGGTTAAACGCGTATGAGGTTGTCGCAAAACCATTTGGTACAGAAACGCCTGCGTTCGCTAGGTTAGAAACCATTTCGCCAAGTGAAGCATTCTTACCGCCGACTTTGTCGACATCATCCATGGATAGGCCATTGAACCAGAGGGTGTTCTTTTGCATGTCTTTCTCCAGAAACATTGCAGCTTAGTAGGGGGACTTAAATCGCTCTAAACAATCGCATGTTGGCTGTTATTACACGTTGACCATACATTGCTTCATTTAGATTGATATCAAAGGCAAACGATTACGTTCTGGCTGAAAAAAATTCAAAAGAATTTTTAAAGCTGTGGTGAACCTAACTGAAAGCCAAACTGATTTATTAATATTATGTTTACCATCCTACTCAAAAGATTTTGAAAAATTAAACAGAAATGCAAATAAATAACCAAAGTCGTGATGTGTTCTATGTTTCTGACGGTACGGCGATAACATGTGAGACATTAGGGCATGTTGTTCTCGGTCAATTTCCGTTCATTCCTAACGAAAAAACCTTTCCGTTCGTAGAAAGCCAGGACAAAGTTGCTGACGTTGTAAAAGAAATTGAAACTTCCTACCAACGCAATGGCGTCAAACCTCTGGTGTTTTTCTCTATCGTGGTGCCAGACGTACGTGAAATGCTGCTGGAAGCGCCTGCATACAGCTACGATGTGTTGGAAAGCATTGTACAGAAAGTGCAAGACGACATTCAGATGGCGCCAAAACCCAAGTTGCAACGTTCTCGCAGTGTGGGGAAAGATTCCGATACCTATTTCGATCGTATCGCGGCCATTGAATATACATTGGCGCATGATGATGGCATCACGCTAAAAGGGCTGGAACAAGCCGATATCATCTTACTTGGAGTATCGCGCAGCGGGAAAACCCCCACCAGCCTATATATGGCGATGCAGTTTGGTTTACGTGTCGTGAACTATCCGTTCATTGCGGAAGATGTGAAGATGATGCGTTTGTTGCCTGAGTTTGAGATCCATCGTCATAAATTATTCGGGCTTACTATCGACCCTGAACGTTTGACTGAAATCCGTGAGAATCGTTTGTCTGGAAGTGATTACGCCAGTACTGAGCAGTGTAAGCTGGAGCTAGACACCGTAGAGGCGTTGTTTAGAAGAGAGGCGATCCCATATATCAATACGTCCTCTCTCTCTGTGGAAGAGATCACCACGCGTATTCTTGAAAAAGCAGGCATGAAGCGCCGTTTGTTTGGTTAACAAGGGGCACCAACATCGTCGTGTGCAAGAGGAGGCGAGTAACTCCTCCTCTTGTGCATCTAAAGATGCCTTACACAGAATGATTTAATAGTATTGGAACATCTTTTGGATGTCTTGATAGTTTTTGGTTTGAGTAAGTGACAGCATCAGTAAGATACGTGCTTTTTGTGGGTTTAGTGTGCCTGAGGCAACAAAGCCATATTTGTCGTCATCAATTTCAGCATCCAAAGTGGTTGAGCCGGTTGGTGTGCGAGAGCTCCTTACAACAACAACACCATTTTTGCTCGCTTTTTCTAGCTCATCAAAGACCGTGTGGTACAAGTTACCATTACCCACACCAGCACTTACAATACCGTCAAACTTCGCATCCACAAAGGCTTTGACTGGTAAGCTCGACGCATTTGCATAGTTATAAACAATGCCTACTTTAGGTAGTGTGTTGAGTTTTGATACATCGAATGGTGTTTCTGTGGTGTGTTTACGCTCTGGGCTTCGTTGATATTTGGCATCGCTATTATGAATGTAGCCGATAGGGCCAAAGTTAGGTGACTGGAAAGTACTGACGGAAGTGGTGTTTGTTTTAGTTACGTCTCGCGCATCGAATATAGTGTCATTCATCGCGACTAACACGCCGCGCCCTTCAGAATCTTCATCGGTTGCTGTCACGACGGCGTTGTATAAATTAACTGGGCCATCAGCACTCATTGCGGTGGAAGGACGCATTGCACCGACAATCACGACTGGCTTTTTGCTCTTGACGGTCAGATCAAGGAAGTAAGCGGTTTCCTCTAATGTATCGGTACCATGAGTAATGACGATACCGTCAACATCATCTTGAGCGAGCAGTTCGTTGACTCGTTTGGCTAATTTAAGCCATACCTCATCATTCATATCTTGTGAACCAATACTGACCACTTGCTCTCCGGAAATATCGGCAATGTTGGTCATGCTCGGAACGGCAGAAATCAATGATTCGACACCGACTTTACCTGCGGTGTAGTTTGACTCTGTCGCAGATTGACCTGCTCCAGCTATCGTGCCACCAGTGGCAAGGATTTTAATGTTCGGAAGATCGGATTGCGCAAAAGAGAACGAACTTATGCATAAACCGAGAGTTATTGTACTGAGGCGGAAAAGATTTTTCGTCATGGGAATCACCTGCTGTTAGGTTGGATGTTGGGGAACTCATCTATCCTAAAAACAGCGGGTTAGATTTTTTGAGCACTAGTTCAACAAATTGCAGATGAAGATCGTGATCAAGCAATCAGTTAAAGAACATTAATTCAAACAATTAACTTAAATAACGTGCTTCTTTAACAAGTGAGATGTACTAATAACGTGCACAATGCGTTATATGCTCTAATCTATTGATTGATAAATAAAGAGGGAAGGGAGGCGCGATTAGGTCACTAAACACGAATTGAGAAGTGCAATTTCTTCAAAGTTTACAGTGTAAAAAAAAGCGGCTTTACCCCGGAACAGATAAAAGCCGCTTGCCAATGATGTGTTAATTCACATCTTATCGCATAATCATTTGTTCACGACCAGGACCCACAGACACCATTTTTACTGGTACGCCCATGAGTTCCTCAATGCGTAGAACGTATTTCTGTGCTGCTACTGGTAGCTCTTCAAACTTACGACAACCTGTGATGTCTTCGCTCCAGCTTTCCATCTTCTCGTAGATTGGCGCAAGAGATGCAGTTTGAGGCCAGATTGGGTTTTCGCTGTGGTCGCCTTCGTAGCCAACACAGATTTTCAGATCGTTAAGACCAGTCAAACAGTCTACTTTCGTTAGTGCAATTTCAGTTGCGGCTTGCAGTTCAACGCCATTCTTCGTAGCGACTGCGTCGAAGTAACCCATATCGCGCGGACGACCTGTAGTTGCACCGAACTCGCCTGCAAGTTCACGGAAAGCGTCTTGCTCTTCCATTGCCGTGATCAACGTACCAGTACCTACTGATGAGCTGAATGCTTTTGCAACCGCAATCACGCGTTCAGGACGAAGTGCCGGAAGACCACTGCCGATACCCGCATACATTGATACAACGTTAGAAGATGTTGTCCAAGGGTACTCACCGTAAACAAGGTCACGACCCGCGCCAAGCTGCGCTTCGAACAATAGTGTTTTGTCTTTTGCTTGTAGCTCTTTTAAAGGAAGCGTTACGTTGCAAATTGAATCGCGCCAAGGTGCAGACACCTCTAGCAACCAGTTCGCCATTTCTTCCGCGGTTTGCTCGAACTCGAACGTCGGGTAAAGCGCACGCAGTTGCGGCAGTTTCCAATCCATCATGAATTGAAGGCGTTCAACCAATACTTCTGGTTGCTTCAACCAACCAACAAGAATGCCTTTCTTCATTACGCGGTCACCGTACGCAGGTGCAATACCTTGACGAGTTGAACCGTATGCTTTGTCGCCTAAACGTTGTTCTTCTAGCGTATCTTCTAGTGCGTGTAGAGGTAGACACAGTGTTGCGCGATCAGAGATGCACATATTCACTTTTACGCCCGCTTCTTCAACTTCCGCAATCTCCTGAGACAGCAATGCAGGGCTGATAACCATACCCGGACCTAATACTGCCAAACAGTCTGGGTTGAAAACGCCACTTGGTAGCTGGTGCAGCTTGAACGTACCTAGGTCGTTAACCACGGTGTGACCCGCGTTGTTACCACCTTGGAAACGAATGCTCGCAGAAGCTTGCTCTGCCAAAAAGTCAACGATGCGGCCTTTGCCTTCATCACCCCAGTTTGCACCCACAACAACGATAGACGACATAATTTAATCTCCAAAAACAGATGCAAAAATCTTAAGGTGTTCGCCATAATAAGAGAAATTAATTATACTCATTAACTTGATAAGAATCTCATATCGGAATTGGCAATGTTAGATTTGAACTGGCTGCGAACCTTCGTAACTCTTGCAGAGGTAAAACATTTCGGCAAAACAGCGACGGAACTGCACATGACGCAACCGAACGTAAGTTTGCATATCAAGCAGTTGGAGCAGGCTACGCGCACTAAACTGATTGAGCGAAATCCTGTGCAGTTGACGCAAGCGGGGAAGCGTTTGTTAGCTACGGCGCAGCGGATGCTTAATGAGCTGCAAATTTGTCAGTCGGATCTCAATGCCATCAACGATCTTACGCAGGGGACGCTTTCTATTGCGGCGAGCGATATCGTTTCACGTTTACTGCTTATCAAACCATTTCAGCAATTCAAAAGTGAATACCCGGGTATCGATTTGGCATTGTTCAATACCACGTCTTCTCAAGCGGTGGATTTGGTGAAAAGTGCGCGTGCCGATATCGGCTTTGTTATCGCACAAAAAGAGAGTCAACCGCTGCATTTTACGCCTCTCACTCAAATTCACTGGTGTGCGTTTGGCGATAACATTTTTGAGTGGCAGGACAATCGAAAAGAGAGCCAGACGCTGATTCTACTAGGGCACGACACGCGAACCCGTGAGCTGATAGATGCATCTTTACCTGAGTTAAATCTGCCTAAGCATCGTGTGATGGAAGTGGGCAGTGTGGAAGCACAAATCGATTGGGCAGAAGCAGGATTTGGGACCGCCATTGTGCCGGATTTCTCTCTTGATCCGAGGTTAACGCTTTCCCGAGAGATCACGCCTTTGCCTAGTTTTCCAAACACCGATTTCGGCTACATTGTGCGCCAAAATCAGGTGCTCTCCAAAGCCGCCAAACAGCTACTCACTTGGGTTGGAGAGAATGTGTCAGTGGTGGGAGAGTAACGGATGAAAGATGACGACATTATTGTTTCGCTGCCCTCTCTGATTCATCGCATTGGCGGTGAGAATGCTAAACGCATTAAAGTCATTGCGGCGGATTGCGGGTGTGACGTTAAGCGAGTTAGGCGCTCACGTCATTGGCAAGTTTCTGGAGAAGCTTTGAACTTAAAAGCGTTACTTGATCAGCTAAAAGCAGGGCAGTGTGAAGAGCTAAGGTTTGTGATGAATAAGTTGGAGAAAGGGTTATCCGTTCATCAGGACAAACTGGAACCGTTGGAAGAAAAACTGATTCGGTTGGTGGTGCAAAACCCAAATATCACCTTGGCTGAGTTAATGACAGAAACGCACTGTACGATTGCACAAGCCAGAGCAGCTCGGTTTGAAGCGGAAATGCTCTAGCGTAGAATTTTTATTTACTCATTCTAGCAGCCAATGTTACGGTGCGGGCTATTACTAAAAATTAAGGCCATTTTTTATCATGGATATTTGGAAGCTCCTCCTTTTTATTCCCGCTTGCTTTGCTCTGAATATGACTCCAGGCCCAAACAACTTATTGGCAATGAATAATGCGCGTTGTTACGGTTTTCGTGCCGCGTTTGTCGCTAGTTTAGGGCGTATTACGGCATTTTCTGGCATGATCGCGTTGTCTGCCTCTGGGCTCGCAGTGATTTTGTACACATCAGAAATGCTGTTTTTAGCGTTAAAGCTGGTGGGTGCGTTGTACCTATTGTGGATTGCATTCAACCTTTGGCGTTCGGAATCGAGCCCGCTCTCTGAGTTAACTAACACACGCAACTATGCAGGGCTTGCGAAACAAGAGTTTACGCTTGCCGCCGGCAACCCGAAGGCGATTCTTATTTTTACTGCATTTTTGCCG
The DNA here is from genome assembly GCF_024181785.1 of Vibrio sp. Y42_MX_L11. Taxonomy (NCBI): domain Bacteria; kingdom Pseudomonadati; phylum Pseudomonadota; class Gammaproteobacteria; order Vibrionales; family Vibrionaceae; genus Vibrio; species Vibrio sp. Y42_MX_L11. Next base: position 43,237 of record NZ_JAMZAP010000011.1, on the reverse strand, counting down.
CAGTTTGTAGATGTGAACGCTAACGTTCAAGAGCAGTTTTTTGCCCTTGGCTCCACGTTTTTGATATTAGAAATGGTCGCCATTTCAATCTATGCCATCTTTGGTTTGTACTTGAGACACTGGTTTTCAAATCCAAAAATGGCGAAACGTTTTAATCGCGGATGTTCGCTGTTTTTAGCAGCATCTGGTGTGAATTTGCTACTAAGTAAGCAATAACGCATATCATTTTTGTAGCGTATTTTTCTATTAAAAAAGAGCCGCTGATGTTATATCAGCGGCTCTTTTCGTTGATGCATCTATTGTTTGTTGTTACCACATCAAGTCATCTGGCACGACGAAATCTGCGTATGGGTCGTCTTCTGCTGGAATGTCCGATTCAGGTTCTTTCTGTTCGATGATGACGGATTCATCACGTTGAGCAATTTTATTTGCTACTCCGCGTGGAATGACAACGTAGCTTTCACCGACAATAGCAATGGCTAGAATGCCTTTAATCAACTGTTCACGGATGAGAGCATCAACATACAGTGACTTAACCAAGGTGCCATGGGTGAAGTTGTACTTAATATCGCCATCTTTTAAGTCGATCTTGTTCATCTCAATCAATTGATTGATTTGCGCTTTGATCTCTTTATTCAAACGCTCGGCATTTTGCTGTTCGCTCAATTGTTTATCACGCTCTAACTGTTGGCGTTTATTCTCTTCAACCGCCGCTTTTACTTCGCGTGCTTGAACGCGTGATTTTTTAGAGCCTTTCTTCGCTTTCTTTAGTTTCTTTTCATTAACTAAGCCAGCTTTCAGCATTTGTTCTTGAAGGGTAAGTTTTGCCATGTTTCATCCAGTTAGTGCGCAATTTTGTGCATTTTAGCGAGTCCTTATCAGCAAGGAAAGGGCGATGATGACACGTCGGAGAAATTATCAGACTCAAGCAAACGCAATGCGTCCCAAAGCATCACTTGGTTGGAGCTTAGTACAGGAATACCAAAGCGGCTTGAGAAATAAGGCAGTAGATGCATGACTCGCATGTTCGTGCATGAAATAAATACCGCGTCCACAGTGCAATCAATCGACTCAAGCAGCTGCGCTAAGGCATTTTCTACGTCTTGTCCTCCAATGGTTGGGATATGGGGATCGTAGTCGAGATTGAAATACCCAAAGGCCAGAACGTCAATGCCATGTTCGGTCATGGACTCATAAAGTGGGTGATTGACGTCATTAGTATACGGCGTCAGCATAACGATTCTTTGAGCTTGATGGTGTTCAAGTGCTCTCAGTGCGGCTTGCCAAGGGTTAGTTGTTATGGCTTCGGGTCTCTCTTGACGAATTAAATCAGTGATTTGATCGGAGCCAATGAGCACACTAGCTGACGTACAGCCAAACGCCATGACGTTGATTGGCCACATTGGCACGATGGTGCGTACACACTCGCGGATACTGTTTTGCATGTCTGTTAAGTGCAGAGGATCGACAGTACCTGTGGTGAGAAAGCGTGAAGTGTATAAGCGGACATCTGCGGGTAAATGCTCGCGCCATTCGTTTTCTAGCACATAGTCGGTCGCGAGTTGAATGAGTCCGATTGAACGTTGATAAGCGGATACATCCGCCGAAAAATCAAACTGAGTGGTTAAAGATTGAAACGTACAGAGCTCTGGCATGTTACGGCCCTCAAAAAGTGCGGTGGTTGCCCACCGCCAAAATCACAGGGAATAAGTTACATCGTGGATTGAATTCTGGTGAGTTGTTGAGCGGTATAGTCAGCGATTGCGGTGTCTTGAACGCCAGTCCCTGTTAAATCACATACCGAAACATCGTCAACACGCCTTGAGTAGGGGTGTTTGCCGCAAATGATGTCGCCAAGTTCGACTAGGCTACGGGTGAGCGGTTTGTCTACACTGCGTAATTCGCCAAGTGATTCTGACTGACTGATTCGATCAACCACCAGATGCTCAGCATTTAGGATGACTGAGGTGGCAAGCTCACGTTTATGAGGACTGTCTGAACCCATAGCGATCACGTGTGCTCCTGATGGGATATCTTCCCAATTCAGCAAAGGTTCTTTTGATGGCGTTGTCGTGACAATAATGTCGGCTTCTTGGCATGCTTGCTGGATAGAGGGGTGTACAGATACGGATAGATCGTATCGTTGCTCCATGCGTTGTTTGTAAGCCTGCGATTTTGTGTTGTCTCTTGCCCAGATGTTCACTTGGGAGATTGGCCTAACTAATTTTATCGCAGCGACTTGGAGTTCTGCTTGAAGCCCACTGCCAATAACCGTAATTTTGGATGCTTCTGAGTTCGACAGGTATTTCGCGGAGATAGCGCCGGCGAGAGCAGTACGAATGTCGGTTAGATACCCTTCGTCAAACAATACGCTATCAACCAGCCCTGTTTTCGCGCTAAAGAGCACCATCAAACCATTTAGGCTGGGTAGTCCCAGTTTTGGGTTATCAAAAAATCCTGGGCTGATTTTTATCGCGAAGCGCTCATTACCTTTGATATGCGCCGTTTTTACATCCACTTCGCCGTTATGCTCTTCGATTGCCATACTAAGAACCGGAGGCATGGTGACGTTGCCTTGCCCAAGCGCTTTGAAGCCATTTTCCACGGCCGCTAACGCATTAAGATCTAACTGAGTTACTTGCTCTATCTGAGATTTATTATAGATTTTCATTCGCACGACCTCGGTTATTCTTTGACTTGGCGGCCAATTTTTAATGCCGTCTCAAAAGTGTCTGAAGAGACGTTTTTTCCACTGAGCACCAAAACGACTTTCTTACCGCGTAAGTCCAGTTGATGCTGGTGAATGGCGGCAAGCCCCACTGCGGCCGCGCCTTCTACGGCAAATTTTTCTGCATCGAAAATATCTGCCATGCCTTTGGCGATGTTGTGTTCACTGACTAAAAACGCTTTATCCATGACTTCTTGCACGAGTTTGAAGGTATAGCGATTGTCTAAACCTATGCCGCCACCTAAGCTGTCAGCAAACGATTCGTGCTCTTCAACTTGTACTGGTTTTCCTGCTTTAATGCTTTCTACCATCGCTGCGCCTTTGTCCATGGAAACGCCATACACGTTCACTTTGCTGCTGTTTGATTTTGCGGCTAAGCCAATACCACCAATCAATCCGCCGCCAGATAGCCCGGCGAAAATGACGTCGACATCAGGAAGATCTTCAATGATTTCTAGTCCAATGGTCCCTTGTCCGGCGATGATGTCTGGGTGTTCGAATGGTGAGAGATAGGTCATCGACTCTTCTTCTGTTAGCCTCAATGCTTCTCGCTCCGCGTCGTCTTGAGCTTGCCCAACAATTCGAACTTCTGCGCCTAATGCTTTAATTGCGTCGACTTTGTTTTGTGGCACTAAATTGGACATACAAATCACGGTGCGGACTCCTAGTCGTTGCCCAGCATAAGCCACGGCACGGCCGTGGTTACCAGTAGAGCAAGTGACGACGCCATGTCGTTTTTGTTCCTCACTCAGTTTGTTCATGGCATGAGTCGCTCCACGCAATTTAAAAGCACCAATAGGTTGTAGTGTTTCCAGTTTTAACCAAATTTCACATTGATATTGTTGCGATAACAGTGGTGAGTGAAGTAATGGTGTGCGACTGACTAATCCGTTAATCGCTTTCTTTGCGGCAAAGATTGCTTGTGTTTCCATGTAGTACGTCTCTTAGGACCGCCCCCTCTAATTTGGTTAGAGGGGGCGGTAATCATTGGTAGGTTTGTGAGTTGGTTAATTCGCGGCTATTTTGGCTGCCACTGTTTAGACGTGACGAGGTTATCCATCACTTTATTGACCGCTTGGTGCGCTTTGTCGACAATAGTGTCGATGTCATTACGGTTCGCGATAAGCGGTGGAGCAAAGCCGAGGATGTCACCATGTGGCATGGCACGAGCGATTAAGCCTTGCTCTAAACAGGCTGCCGCGATTTGCGGACCCACTTTCAAGTTTGGATCAAAGTGTGCTCGGCGGAGTTTGTCTGAAGAAAACTCCAACGCATGCAACAAGCCAACGCCACGAGTATCACCGACCAATGGATGATCGTTAAACGTCTCCGCCATGCGTTGCTGCAAGTAAGCGCCGACTTCGGCTGCGTTTTGCACCAAGCCTTCACGTTCAATGATATCGAGGTTACAGTTCGCGGCTGCCGCTCCCATTGGGTGACCGGAGTAGGTATAACCATGTCCGATAGCACCCCATTGGTCGGTGCCGTTTTCTAGCACACTCCAAACTCGTTCACCGACGATCACGCCAGACAGCGGTTGATACGCTGAGGTTAACCCTTTCGCTACCGTGATGAGATCCGGTTTCATGTCGTAGTGCAGCGAACCAAAATCGGAGCCGAGGCGACCAAAGCCACAGACCACTTCATCCGCAATCAAGAGTACATCGTATTTGTCGAGTACTTTACGAATCGCCTGCCAGTACCCTTCTGGTGGTGGCACAATACCTCCTGTACCGAGCACTGGTTCCGCAATCATCGCTGCTACCGTTTCTGGGCCTTCTTCCAAGAGCATCGCTTCGAGTTGATCCGCACAATATTGAGAGAATTCAAGCTCAGACATACTCTCGTCTTCACGGCGATAGTAATACGGCGCCATGGTGTGCTTGATGCGCTCAAGCGGTAAATCAAAATGTGCGTGGAACAGAGGCAACCCTGTCATTGAACCCGAAGCGATACTTGAACCATGGTAGCCGCGATCACGGGAGATAATTTTTTTCTTCTCTGGTAGACCACGAGCATTGTTGTAATACCAGACCAACTTAAGTTGAGTTTCGTTCGCATCACTGCCTGACATGCCGTAGTAGACTTTACTCATGCCTTCAGGCGCCATTTTGATGATGCGATCTGACAGTGTCACTAGTGCTTCGTTGGTATGACCGACGTAAGTATGGTAGTACGCCAGCTCTTTGGCTTGTTCATAAATGGCATCGGCCATTTCAGTCCTACCATAGCCAATGTTCACACAATACAACCCGGCAAAGCCGTCTATCAGCTCGATGCCTTCTGAATCGGTGATGCGTATTCCGCTTCCGCTCGAGATAATTCTTCCCGAAAGCTCCCCAGCCGCATACTGCTTCAGGTGGGTTGAGGCATGAAATACTCTCTGACGGTCGATCTCTAAAAGTTGTTGGGTTTTGTTGCTCATGATCCTTCTCCTCGAATAATTGGATATCCATATTTCGTGCCTTAACTGCCACTGACGGTTGGTAAAGCGCCTAAGCAGCAGTATTTGATTTCACTGTATTCTTCAAAGCCGTGGCGACTGCCTTCTCGTCCAAGCCCTGACTGTTTCACGCCGCCGAATGGGATAGGGTGGCCAGTCATCTTGACGGAGTTCACGCTCACCATGCCAAATTCCAAACCACGCATGCAGCGCCAAATTTGGTGAATATCGTGGCCATAAACATAGGCAGCTAAGCCGTACTCAGTGTCGTTGCTCATTTCAATCACGGTATCTAAGTCTTGGTAAGGCAACACGCCTGCCACAGGACAAAAATTCTCTTCGCGATACACCGCCATATCAGGGGTGACATCGGCCAGCAATGTCGGCGCGAAGAAGTTTTCGCCTGGTACGGGCTGGTGGTATCCCGCTACCAATCGCGCGCCTTTGTCGAGTGCGTCACGCACCAAATCATGCGCTTTATCCACCGCAGCGCGATTGATCAGCGGCCCCATGGTGGTTTTTTTATCTAAACCATTGCCTAAAACGATGTGGCTCATTTCTTTGGCAAACGCTTCCAAAAACGCTTCGTACTTATCTTCAGGGACGAAAATACGGTTTGCGGCCAAGCAGTCTTGTCCTGCGGTTTGAAACTTGGCATCCACGGCGGCTTTGGCTGCTTGCTCGACATCCATATCTGGCAGCACGATGAAAGGGGCATTACCGCCGAGCTCCATACTGCACTTCTTCACGGTTTGTGCCGCGTCGCGCAGCAGCAACTTACCCACTCGAGTTGAACCTGTGAACGAGAGTGCTTTGACTTTATCGGAGTGACACAAGGTTTGTGACACCATCACCGCATCGCCAGTGATCACGTTAAATACACCAGGTGGAAAGCCAGCTCGGTCTGCTAATTCTGCCAAGGCCAATGCGGAGAAAGGCGTTTCACTGGCAGGTTTGATTAGCACCGGACAGCCTATCGCTAATGCTGCGGCGGCTTTACGGGTGACCATTGCATTAGGAAAATTCCATGGTGTAATCAGAGCTGCGACACCAATCGGCTCGCGTACCGTCGATAGCTGCGCATTCGGAATATGACTTGGGATGGTTTCGCCATAGCTGCGGCGTGCTTCCTCTGCAAACCAACGAACAAAGGATGCGCCGTAGTCGATTTCACCCAAAGCATCACCTAATGTTTTGCCTTGCTCCATAACCATCAAACGAGCAAGATCTTGTTTTGATTCTAAAATCAGATCGTGCCAACGCATGAGAATTTCAGCGCGTTCTTCTGCTTGCATTTTTCGCCATTGACGAAAGGCTTGGTCGGCTTCATCAATCGCTTGATAGAGTTGTTGCTGAGATAGCTTGGTAATGTAGCCGATGACCGTACCATCCGCTGGATTATCCACCGGATGAAATTGGTCACCACTTATCCATTTGCCATTTACGTACGCTAAACCTCTCACCAAACGTACGTCTTTCATTATCGCCATCATGTCGTGCGAGGCTTTTAATTCCTCAGCATGTAAGCTGTGCAGTGCTGTCATGAGTCCTTCTCCCAGCGTCGTTGTCCATAGTTAAACTGTAATGGAGAAGTGACCGAAATAATTTCTGATGCCGAGGTTTAAACCATCAAAACTTTCTTTTCCACACCGTTAGATATGGTGATTTTTCTGGTTGTCTTTTAAGCGTGTTTTCCCTTTTAGAACAAGGCGTTTTGGTTCACTTCTAATGTGCCTGCATCACGTTTGATTGTTTTCGTCACGATGTAAGTAAAGTAGCGCTCAATGCCCACTTCTGACTCTAACCAGTTGTCGATAAGCCGCTGATATTGATCAATATCTTCCGACTGAATTTTGAGGATGTAATCGACACCGCCGCCTGTGGCATAACAATCAGTGACTTCTGGTGAGTGTTGAACCAGTTGCTCGAAACGTTTGAACGCTTGGGCGCTGTGCTCTTTGAGCGTAACTTCAACCATGACCGACGTTCGTTTGAACAAAACATCGGTATTTACTTTTGCCCCGTAGCCTTCAATGATGCCTGCTTCTTCCAGTTTTTTGACACGCTCCCAGCAAGGGCTCACGGATAGGTTAATGGCCTCGGCAAGGTGAGATTTGGTAATACGGCCATTGTCATGAAGTATTTGTAGAATTTTTACGTCGTAGCGATCGAGGCGCATAATTGGTCTCCCTGTAAAATACCAATCAGTTCAGAATAGTTGATGACTGGTCAACCGCTATAAGGTGGCCCGAAGGCCACTCCTTTTTCTGTTATTGATTGAACTCTTGTTCCAGTGATCTCAGCACTGCTTTACCGCTGTCGCCTGTAAGCTCGATGTATTTGTCCCGCATTGGCATAGAGGCTTGTTTAAATGCTGCACGTTCGTCACTGTCGAGTTTGATCATCTGCATATCTGGTTTTGCTTGCTTAATTTGATCAAGACGTTTTTGGTTAAACTCATCCTGTTTTTCAAATATAAAGTCAGTCATACCAGCGATGACTTTATTGACCTGATCTTGGCGGTCTTGTGGGAGGGTTTCGAACCAGCTGTTGTTGGTAATGACAGTAGTAGTAAATTGTTGTTGTCCTGCCCAGATCATGTAGTCATTCACTTCGTAGAACTTCATTTCTTCGATAGCAAAAACGGGGTTTACTTGACCATCGATCATTTTAAGTTGCAGAGCACCATAGACTTCTGAGTAGGGCAAAGGCGTAGGGTCGGCTCCAAACGATTTATAAGCCTCAACCAGCATTGGCGATGCCATCACGCGTATTTTGAAGTTATCAAAATCTTTTGGAGAACGAATCTCACGGTTGGTCGTCCACACCATTTCACCTTCTGGATACATAGTGAGAAGTTTGAGGTTTTTCTGTTCTAGCTTTCCGCCGAGTGTGTCATAGATAGTAGGGCTTGAACTTAGCACTTTTTTATTCACATCATTGTCTTGCGACAAAAGGTAAGGGATGGAGAAAACCTGCATTTCGGGCACGAATGAACCAAAAATACCTGGCGATGCGTTGGTAAATTGGATAATACCGTTCGCAGTAAGCTCGGTAAGATCTTCTGACTGACCCAATGTACCGTATGGATAGACTTCCACTGTGACGTCGCCATCGGTTGCATTTTCGATGCGCTTTTTAAACTCTTGCGCATAAGCATCTTGCACCGAGCCTTTGACTTCTTCTAGAGCGAATTTCCACGTCTCTGCATAAACATTGCTGGTGGCAAAGCTGGCAGCGATCAGTACGGCACTCGTTAGGTAGCTGTGTTTCATCGGATTCATCCATTTCTTCCTTAATCAGTTTGTGAGTCAATTCACCAACGGCAGGTGATACACCAGACCCGATGTTGTGTCGTGTTTAGGGCGTGTTGACCTTTCGAGCTGATTTTTGCAGCGATTTGTGGGTGGCCTGCATAAAAAGCCGATAACGCAGTAGAAATGAACCACAAAGGCTGCCCGAAGGGTTCGAGCTAGGCGCCCCCGCAAAAATCGTTTTATGCTTTGTTGAAGACCATTTGCTTAGAATGACTAGGCTGCATAGTCTTCGCCGCGCCTAAAACGATTTTACCTCGAACAAAATTTAACCGCGAAAGGTCAATACGCCCTAGTAAGAGTTAGTTTAATTCGCCACAGTCTTCGGCAATTACGGCGACCGTGTCACCAATGTTGACCATGGCAGGGAAACGACGTGCAGCAAAAATCCCACTGCGCTGCGCTTTGTATTCGATAGGGTCGCTCCCTGTACGCTCGGTTGAATAGATTCTTGCCAGTACATCGTCTTGTTTGATGGTATCGCCAAGCTCAAATAAGTATTCGGTGATACCGTTGTGCTGGCTTTGCACGTAGCAACTTGCATCGGGCATATCAAGCAACCTAGTTAGCAGGGGTGGTTTTTCGTAATCACCTGATAAGTTGCCCGAAAAACGCAAGAAGTTACGAATACCTCGGTCGGCATAAGCGATGGTTTCTGGAGTGCTGGTTCCGCCACCTCTGAGCTCTGTGGTGACGAAGATTTTGCCTTGAGATTCCACTGCGGTGTCGTACAGGCTGGTGGCGTCCATTTCGAGCAAGATCATGGTGTAAGGCGCGCCAAACAGTTTCGCACCTAAGATGCATGCTTCTTCTTGATCGAGGTTGTCGAGGCGATGGGCGGCGGCGAAAGGCACGATGTCTAACGTTTTACCACCTGAATGAATGTCTAACGCAAAATCGCACATGGGTACCAAGTAACGAGTAAAGTAATCCGCGATTTTTTCGGTCACTGAACCTACAGGGTTTCCGGGAAAGCTGCGATTTAAATTCCCTTTATCGATAGACGATGTGCGCGAGGCATTTTGTACCGCAGGTAAGTTCATCATTGGCACAATAATGACGCGACCTTGGATTTGCTCTGCTTGCAGCGAGTTTGCCAATTTAAGCAGGCTGGTAATACCTTCGTATTCATCACCGTGATTACCGCCAGTAAGCAGCGCCGTTGGCCCGTGACCATTTTTGATCACGGTGATAGGTATCATGATGCTTCCCCAAGCGGAGTCATCATGGGAATAGGGCAGCGCTAAAAAGCCGTGCTGCACGCCTTCTCGGTCAAAGTCTACGGTGGCTGTGATCGAGCTCTTTTGCATATCGAGTCCTTTTTGTTCTTAAGCCTAGTTCAACAGAACTTACGGTTTGAAAAATTAGTGTTTAACAAATAAGTGGCGTGGGAAATCACACAGTGTTTTTGCACCATCACGGGTGATCACAATGCTTTCGGTGGTTTCTAACCCCCAATCTTCAAACCATAGCCCTGGCATAAAGTGGAATGTCATGCCTTCTTTTAATACGGTTTTATCAGTGTCTCGCAAGCTCATGGTTCGTTCCCCCCAATCAGGTGGGTAGCTCAGACCAATTGGGTAACCACAGCGGGCGCCTTCACGTGAGAATCCTGCTTTATCCAGAACTTGGTTCAATGCGTTGGCGATGTCGGCGCAAGTATTGCCTGGTCTTGCGACTTCTAAGCCTGCTTCGAGACCTAAAGTTAATGCTTCATCTGCACGTTTGAATTTGTCGTCCGGTTCTCCAAGAAAAATAGTGCGAGAGAGTGGGCAATGGTAACGGCGATGCGCGCCAGCGATTTCGAAAAAAGTACCTTCGCCTTTTTTGAAAGGCCTATCATCCCACGTTAGGTGAGGAGCAGAAGCATCAGAACCAGATGGCAAAAGCGGTACGATCGCGGTGTAATCGCCAAAGTGATCTTCATGCCCAAGTACTGCTTGGCGGTTAATCTCGGCGACAAGGTGATGTTTCGGCAATCCTGGCTCGATCATATCGAACGCGACGCGATGCATGTTTTCAACAATGCGAGCTGCGCGGTACATATAAGCCAGTTCTTGATCAGATTTAACGGCGCGACACCAATTGACTAGCCCGGTTGCATCGAGAAGTTGAGCATTCGGTAAGTGCGTGGTGAGTGACTCGTAAGCGGTGGCACTAAAGTAATAGTTATCTTTTTCCACCCCGATACGGCCGCGATCCCAAAGACGCGGGGTGAGTACCGCTTCTACCAGAAAATCCATTGGGTGTAATGGTGGGTTCATTACATAATGGTCTGGGTAGTAGGTGATATTTTCTGCCGACATATACGCAGTTCTGTATGCCCCATTGGCATCTTGGCAGCGCCCAAACCAAACAGGCTCGCCAGATGATCCTACAACGACACATTGTGGGACATAAAAAGACCAACCGTCATAACCAGTCAGCCATGCCATGTTAGAAGGATCGTGAATGATAAGGACATCCAACTCTCGTTCTTCCATCGACTGCCGAACTTTTGTTAATCGGTCCTGGAATTCATCCAGTGTAAAATGCAAAGCAACGCCTCTCATATTTTCTCCTTGTTAAAAATCCGACGCTTTATGGGCCTTCGGAGACGTTGAGGTATTTCTACCTTCTACCAGGTCAGCCAGACCTGCGTTTAAAAACTATTGCAACTCACCACTGCGGCTGGGTTTGGATTAAACGATGCCATTTAACATGTTTGTTGAATCTATATTTCTCATGTCAATCATTACAATTGTGGCTCATTTTTGTGCATTACACCGCATTTGATGGCTAAAAACTCGCCATTTGTTAAATTGAAGTTACAATGAGCATTAAAAATGAATCAATTAAAATATTGTGTCATGACAATTTCTTTGAACCCGATCATTCGCCCAGGCACCGCTAAGTACATCTCCATTGGCAATTATCTTGTCGAATGTGTCCGCAGTGGTTACCTAAAACCCGGTACTCGACTACCCACACATCGTGAGTTTGCGGAGCAAATTGGCGTGAGCGTACAAACCGTCAGCCATGCATATGGTTATGCAGAGAAAAAAGGTGCGCTCGAGTCTTGGGTGGGGAAACGGTACGTTTGTAAAATCAGGCTTTGTGGATGAAAGCACGGACACGGAGTTCATGCTGACGCAAGAGATGAAAGAAACGCCGGATGAAATTGATATGTCGATCGCTCATCCGGTAGTAACCGATCGCCACATTACGCTTTTTAATCAGGCGTTAATGGAAATTGCTGGGCAAACAAACAATCGCAGTTTGATCAGTAAAGCAAAGCCAGTAACAGGTCAGCCTCATCATATTGAGTCCGGAGCGCGATTTCTCAGTAGCCAAGGGTTAGACGTTGGTACCGATCAAATATTACTCACAAACGGTGCATGCCATGGCTTGACCTTGGCTTTAAGCACCGTTGTTGAACACAGTGATTTAGTCGCTTGTGGCCACTTAGTCGATCATGGCTTGATCTCTCGCTCGAGAATGCTTGGATTTAAGTTACAGCCGCTTGAGATGGATGAGTTTGGTATCACGCCGGATGCATTTGAATGGGCATGTAAACACAAACCAATCAAGGCGCTGTGTTGCACACCGAGTATGGCCAATCCGAATAGTGCGCATATGGATATTTCGCGCCGAGAGGCGATAGCAAATATTGCGAAGCAGTATGAGATCTACGTGATTGAAGATGACGTGTATGGGGCACTAGAGCCCAATCGTGTCCCACCTCTCGCCGCACTGTTACCCGAGCAGGCTTTTTATGTCACCAGTTTAACCAAAGTCGTAGCGCCAGGTATGCGTACGGGCTATTTAACGGTCCCACGTCATTTTTTGCAGCATGCGATTGGCCGTTTAGCTGCGACGAGTTGGTCTGCGACCCCGTTACCGTTTGAAGTCGCTCATTTGTGGATCGAAAACGGTACATTAAATCGACTTGTTCGATTTCAAGTCAATGAATTTGCCAAGCGCCAGCGAATAGCAAAAGCCACCTTAGAAGGGCATGTTTATAGCTCACACCCTAATGGTCAGCACATTTGGTTGAGGTTACCCGAGCAGTGGAGCAGTGATGATCTGGTCGCTTCGGCTAAGCGTTCTGGGGTGCAGATCACGGGGTATAAACCTTTTGTTCTCGATACTAATCAGCCAATGCCTTACGTGCGAATCAGTTTGGGAGCAGAGACTAATCGAGGCTACATCAAGCATGGGTTATCTGTGATTGCAGAAATTCTCGATACAAACCCTCCAACCTCTCACTTTTTGGTCTGAGCAGTATGCTCTGACCAATTTTTTCTGCGAAAGCGCCAAGTTCAGAAAATCTTTCTTATTCACCTGATTGACTTGATTGTCATGAAAAAGATAACGTTTCATTAACATTTTTGTTGATCAGGAGCAGCGCGGATGAAAGGGATTTTTCAGTGGCTAGATAAATATATACAGAAAGCGGAGGCGGCACTGCTCATTGGCTCGGTGCTTCTTATTGCGTTGAACTCAATTGCTAACGTGTTAGGGCGCTACCTCTTTAGCCAAAGCATCTACTTTTCGGAAGAACTCAATTATTTCCTCATTATCGCCGTCACGTTTATTGGTTGCAGTTATGCTGCCCGCCAATCTCGCCATATCCGTATGACGGCATTTACCGATATGCTTCCAAAGCGTATACAAACTTTAGCAAACGGCATTATTTATTTACTCACCGCCGCATTGGTGGCGGTGCTAACTTGGTATTCGTGGCAATACATTGGCAAGGTGAGCCAAATGGGGCGTCTTTCTCCTGCAATGCAAGTACCTCTGAGCTGGGTGTACTTCATCGCACCGATTGGCCTTTTCTTTAGCACGGTTCAGTTCGCGCGTGTGGGTGGTCGCCATATCAAACGTTTCATAACGCTGACAAAGCTTTCACGCTCATCTCGACCAGATGGCATCGGCTCTGCCACTAAGCAGGAGAAAGCGCTATGACGACCGCTCTTGTTGCAACGATGATCACGTTGTTGGCTTTTGGCTTTCCGATGTTGGTACCGCTATTAGCGGCGACCATGTTGGGATTTATTGTTTTTCTTGGCTTGGGACCAGATTTTATGATCCAGCAAATGCTTGCTGGCATCAAACCCGCTGCGTTGATCGCTGTGCCTATGTTTATTCTCGCGGCAGAAATTATTACCCGAGGCGTGGCAGCAACGCGCTTGCTAGATGTCGCAATGGCGTTTGTTGGGCACGTTCGTGGCGGTCTGGCGATCACCTCATCGCTTAGCTGTGCGATGTTTGGTGCGGTATCGGGGTCTACACAAGCCACCGTTGTTTCTGTTGGCTCTATTATGCGACCGAAAATGTTGGAGTATGGTTACAAAGACAGCTTTGCTCTGGCTTTGATTATTAACGCCTCTGACTTAGCGCTCCTTATTCCACCGAGTATCGGTATGATCATCTATGGTGTGGTGTCTGGAACATCGGTTGCTGAGCTGTTTATTGCTGGTATTGGACCGGCGATCGTGATTTTATTGATGTTTTCTGCCTACTGTTATTTTTATGCAGGCAAAAGCTCTGTAGAAAATGCCCCGCGAGCCAGCTGGAAAGAACGTTGGACCACAATACGTAAAGCGGTTTTACCATTTGGTTTTCCGATCATTACTGTTGGCGGTATTTATGCTGGAGTATTTAGCCCTACCGAAGCGGCGTCGGTTTCGGTGTTGTACGCTGTGTTATTAGAAATGGTTATCTTCCGTAAAGTGAAATGGAAGGAGCTTGGCGAAATCGCGCTTTCTACGGGCATGGTTACCGCGGTGGTATTTATCTTAGTCGCAGCAGGGGCTGCTTTTTCTTGGGTAATTTCATTTGCCCAGATCCCGCAAGAATTGTTGGGTATGATCGGGATTAATGATCTTTCGCAGACCGAGTTACTGGTCGTTATTTCAATTGCGTTCTTTATTGGTTGTATGTTCGTTGATCCAATCGTAGTGATGCTGATTTTGATCCCTATCTTTGCACCTGTGATTAAGTCCTCTGGCATTGACCCAGTACTTGTCGGCACCATCGTGACCTTGCAAGCAGCGATAGGTTCTGCAACGCCGCCATTCGGTTGTGATATTTTTACCGCGATTGCCGTGTTTAAACGCCCTTATGTAGAAGTGATTCGCGGGACACCACCGTTTGTGTTCATCTTGCTTTTGGTCTCTGTGATGCTGATTTTCTTCCCTTCGATTTCACTTTTCTTACGTGATTTAGCGTTTCGATAGTATCGACTAAACGCTCAAAGCCGCTGAATATCGGCGGCTTTTTAATCTATGCTCTCAAACTGGTTCAACTTATTCTGTTCTCCAGTCTCCATTGGCTAGGTGACTTTCCTGTCCAACTGCGAAAGTGGCGGCTGAATACCGCAGTTTCTGCATAGCCCAGTTGTAACGCGATATCGGTAATACTCTGAATATTTTCACTTAAACGCTGCTCGGCAAAATCCTGTCGTACTTGTTGTAACAACTGTCGATAACTTGTTTCCTGTTGTTTTAACTTGCTTTGCAGCATTCTTGGGTGCAGGTCTAATGCTCTTGCAACGCGCTCCACGCTGCATTCTCCCGTCGACAACAAACGACCAATCATATTCGCTGCTTGATCACTCAGATTGTTAGGATAGCGGGTTTGCAAATACTTGAGGTGCTGTTGAAAGTGGCGATCCAGTGCGTCTTCGTCTTGGTGATTCTTAGCGTTGAGCAGGTTGGCTTTGAGCAATACACCGTCAAACTTATCACCAAAACGCAGTTTGTTCTGTTGGGCAAACTTGCTTTGCTCTACTTCCAAGGTTGCGTGTTGAGTCAAATGTAGCGCGAAGTGGCTTGCTTCAATATCAAGTAAGCTCGCAACAAACATGGCTAAGTGCGACACACTGAGCTGCATCAACTGCGCGATACCTCGCTCGCTGTGCACATCAATATTGAGCGACAACCGTACCCAATCATCTTGTGGCGTCATGTTGAGAGTGACCCCTGACGAATGCAAATAGAGATAATCATTCACCCGCGCCAATGCATCACCGACCGTTTCAGCACGAGAAACCAGCATCGGCAAATCGCCTAAACTTTGCAGGTTTTGGCGCTCGGCGAGTAACGCACCAAACAACGGTTGCTTACAACGAGCAGCCGCTTCTTCCAGTAATTCAGCCAACCTAGGGTAGGCGAGATAGGTATCGGGATCACGAAACTGCGCGGCAGACAGGCCAACAGCGGCCATTATCTCTTGCGGATTCTGACCTAATTCTGAAACCAAGCTATCAAATTTATCGGCAGCGCCACTTCGTACGATATACATGTCTCGATTTTTAAATGTTAACAGGTTGTAAATCGCAATATATCAAATTTACTTCGTAAAAGGTCAAGTGAGTGCCAGTGAGTTGATCTAAGTTACATTTCGATAACAACAACGCATGGATGAGAAGCTGTATGGAACTTATCAATAAAACTGCCATCGTGACTGGCGCTGCGGGTGGAATTGGGCAAGCTATTATTGCAAAGCTAAGAGAGCAAGGAGCCAAAGTGCTTGCTGTCGATATTTCAGAGCAATCACTGCAAATGTACGCAAGTTTTGGCTCTAAGCAGTTGGAAACCTTTGTTGCGGACGTCACCGATTACCAACAAGTCGAAGCCATGGTGAGGTACGCGGTCGAACAATTTGGCTCACTTGACATCATGGTCAACAATGCAGGTATCGGCGCACCGAAACCTCTGCTTGAACATGATCCTATCGCCGACTTTGAGCCTATCTCTAAAGTCAACCAAAACGGCGTTTACTATGGCATTCTCGCCGCTGGACGACAATTCCAAGCGCAAGGGACACCGGGCGTGATCCTCAATACCTCTTCCGTTTACGCCCAAATGGCCTCCGAGATGACGTTTACCTACAACGTCAGTAAAGCCGCAGTCGATATGATGACCAAATGCGCCGCTCTAGAGTTAGCGCCTCTGGATATTCGTGTGTGTGCCGTCGCTCCGGGACGTGTCGATACTCCGATGTTAAGGCAATACGAAGAGATCGGCTTGTGGAACCACATCCGCAAAGAACAGATGCGCCAAAACTTCACGCAACCAGAAGAGATTGCCAACGTGGTAGCGTTTCTTGTCAGCGAGAAAGCCAACTGTATCAACGGCTGCACCATTAGCGCATCTGACGGTTTCGAGAATTTTAAGTACCCGCTCATGGGATAGATGGAATAGGCGAGCACGCCAAATTACAGCAATAGTGAGGATGTAAGTTATGTCATTACCAGAAGTTATTCAGCATCAAGATTTCCTATTAACTCTTAATACTAATGAAGAGTCGATCATTAAAGACGCGCTACCGGGTGTTGATGTTTACCCGCTGTTTCTTGACCCAGAAAATGGTACGTGGGTGATTCGCGCCAAGTTCAAACCGGGTATCACTCTGCCTAAGCACTTCCATACTGGTGTGGTGCATTTCTATACACTGAGTGGCGCGTGGCACTACATCGAGTATCCAGACCAAGTCCAAACCGCTGGTAGCTACTTATATGAGCCGGGCGGTTCGATTCATACCTTTCACTGTCCAGAAGAGTCGGGTGGCGCAGATGGCTTTATGGTGATCCAAGGTGCGAACATTAACTTTGACGAAGAGGGTAACTTTATCAACATCATGGATGCAGGTTGGATTGAGCAAGTGGTGGTTGCCGCTGCCAAAGCGCAAGGCTTCACTGCGCGCTATATCAAACCGGGTGCGATTGCTGCCCTGAGTGATGAGCTAGCGGAGTAACCCCATGCAACAGATGAACAGTATCGTAATGCAGGATGGTAGTGTCCGCCTGAAGCAAGTCGAAATCCCCAAACCCGCAGCGGGACAAGTCTTGGTTCGTAGTCTCGCCTGTGGGATTTGTGGCTCCGACCTACACATTACTCGACACGCGGATGAGGTGTTTGATGTATTCTACCAGCTCGGGTTGATGCCTGATGAAGTAGGTGAGCACGCTCAAGTGATGTTGGGACATGAATTCTGTGCGGAAATTGTCGAATACGGTGCCGATACGCAGCAAACGTTGCCTGTCGGTAGCCGAGTCACCTCTGTGCCGATGTTGCTCAGTCAAAATGGCGCGGGCGTTGGTGTTACTCCGGGTACTTATGGCGCTTACTCTGAGTACTTCCTGCTTGATGAAGCGTTATTGCTACCTGTCCCAGACGGAATGCCGTCTGAGGCGGCGGCATTGACCGAACCACTGGCGGTCGGTTTGCACGCGGTCAATCGCAGTGAAATCGAAACGGAAGAAACAGCGCTGGTTGTCGGTTGCGGTCCTATAGGGCTGGCGGTGATTGCTGCACTGAAACAACGCGGCGTGAGCAATATTCTTGCTGTCGATCTTCAGGAAGAGAAGCTGCGACTTGCCAGCGAGTTTGGCGCAAATCGATTGATCAACCCGACCAAGGAAGACGAGATCGCCGTTGGTGAGCAGTACGCGATGAACTCACGTCTGGTCATTTATGAGTGTGTTGGCAAGCATACATTGATTGACGATTTTCTGCGCCGCGCTCCTGCCCGAGCGCGAATCGTTGTATCAGGCATTCATACGACTCCAGCAACCATTAACTACGCGTACGCGACGGTAAAAGAGCTCGATTTGAGATTCTCTTACTACTACCAACCGCACGAGTTTGAGCAATGCCTACAAGCGATTGCCGAACATAAGTTGCCTTGGCAGAAAATGCTCACCGCCAAAGTGGGAATCGATGGTGTGGAAGATGCGTTTAGACAGTTAATGACGCCAAATGATCACATCAAAGTGGTGATCGAACCTTGGCGCAGCGGCGCGTTAGAAGTGATTTAACTCTTAGCCAGCTTAAGCCAGCCAAAACCAATTTTAGTTTGGTGACAGCCCCAACCGTAGCAGCTAGGTTGGGGCTTTTTTTTGTTAGGCCTGTTCTGCGCATTCCTGTTGCAGAGCAGGGTAATCGGTGTAGCCTCGTTCGTTTCCGCCAAACAACGTTGAGCCATCGAGTTCTGCCAACGGATGGTGATGTTGCAAGCGAGAGACTAAGTCTGGGTTTGCTACGAATGGTCGTCCGAATGCGACAAGATCCGCGTAGCCTTTCTCTAACACTTCGTTTGCTCGTTGAGGATCGTAGCGACCTGCGACAATGATAGCGTTGCGAAAGCGCTTTCTAAGTTCGATTCGAAACGTCTCGGGAATCGTTGGTGCATCGGCCCAATCGGCCTCAGACAAGTGCAAGTAGGCAATGTCGCGCTCCTGTAGCTGTTTTGATGCTTCCAAGATTGTTGGCACGATATCTGGGCAGTCCATATCTTTAAACGTAATGAATGGTGCCAATCTCACTCCAACTCGATGCGCACCAATAGCGGCGATAACGGCATCCACTACTTCGATAAGAAAACGGATACGATTTTCTCGTGAACCGCTGTAGTTGTCTGTTCGATGGTTTGAGTTGGTTCTTAAGAACTGATCGATCAGATACCCATTCCCGCCGTGGATTTCTACACCATCAAAACCCGATTCAATGGCGCGTTTGGCTGCGTTCGCGAAATCACCGACAACTCGGTTGATATCCGCTTGTGTCATGGCGCGAGGCTCAACACAATCGACCATATTGCCGTTGCCTTGTTCATCTGCAATCCAAACTTGCGTCTCTACAGGAGCGAGCGCAGATGGCGCGATAGGCTGTTCACCATTTTGGAATGTTGGGTGAGACACTCTGCCCACATGCCATAGCTGACAAAACATCGCTGCGCCTTGTGATTTGACCGCTTGGGTCACACCCTGCCAGCCCGCCACTTGCGCATCGGTGTAAACGCCAGGGGTGAACGAGTAGCCTTGAGAATCGTCCGAAATTTGTGTGGCTTCGGAAATGATCAGTCCGGCAGAAGCGCGCTGTTGATAATACGTTGCCATCATCTCATTCGGGATGTTGCCCGGCTGAGTGGTGCGTGCGCGAGTCATTGGTGCCATGACAATACGGTTTTGTAGTGACAACGCTTTTAGTTGAGCTGGTTCAAACAGCTTATTTGTTCTTTGTTGCATGTTGCGCTCCTTAGATAAGTACTGGCACGTTGGTCGCTTTCCGAGCGGTTGCCATCCAGTGAAGTACGGCTGGATCCCATTGCACTTCGGGCGCACTGAAAAAACCGCGTAGAATGGAAAACATAATGGCTTGATCAACCAGTGACGTTTGCTTTTCTGAACTTAGGTTGAGCAAGGGTTTGGTTTGTTCTATCAAAGCGGCGACTTCTTTCGCAATCGCAGGTGTATCGTTAATCAAAGCTTCAAAATTTAACGCTTCGGTTTCTTTTTTTGCACGCCATGCTTGTTTAGCGGTTTCTGTTGCAAATTCCGGTAACGTCATGTTTGACCAACGCGGATATCCGACTTTTTGTAGCGGTAAAAACGCTTGTTTTTGCCAGTCTAAAACCGGTGTTGAGGGTTGGCTGTTTTCGCTGGAAGATGCCAATTCAAGGAAGTAGTTGATGATGTCTAAGCTTTCCGCCATGGCTTCACCATCGTCTTTGATCAAAAGAGGAACTTGTTTTGCGCCGATGAGGTTTGTGGTGGTGATCTCGTCGTCATAAGCAATGTTGATGACGTCGAGCTGAATATTCAGCATGCCTGCAACAAAACGGACGCGGGCGCTGAAGGGGCAATGTTCATAAATGTACAGTTTCATTTTTTGTTTCCTATCTCTTGGCTGGGCAGGGCGTGTTGTTGTGCGTTGAACAGCGTTACGGCGTTTAACTTTTCCCTGTCACATAACGTTCTGGGTCTAAACAATGTCGATAGGGTCAGTATATGGATTCGACTTAATTTGATAATTGGGTAATATCTGAATTGATTATTCAGTTTTTCCAAATAATAAGGGCGCGAAGATGGATAAGTTTTCGGATATGACGTTGTTTGTCAGCATCGTTAAACATCAAGGTCTGGCGGCGGCGGGAAGGGAGTTAGGTTTGTCTCCGGCGACGGTAACGGCAAGGCTGCAAGCGATAGAAGAACGCTATGGCGTAAAGCTGCTCAACCGAAGCACACGCCATGTATCACTCACGGACGCAGGGGCAATGTACCATCAAGCTTGTCTGAACATCATTGATAGCGTGAAAGAGACGGAAAACTTACTTCAAACGGGTATTTCGGAAGTGCGCGGAACGTTGAAAATTTCAGCTCCACGAGATATTGGCAAACAAATTATTTCGCCGATGGTGTCGGCTTTTTCTGAGCAATATCCGGATGTGACGCCTTATCTTTATCTTAATGACAATTTGTCGAACTTGGCTGAATCGGGGCTCGATTTGGTGATTCGTTACGGCGAGTTAGCGGACAGCAATCTCATTTCGCGCAAGCTGGCGTCGAGTCAACGTGTGCTGTGCGCGTCACCTGATTATTTGTCGAAGCAAGGTGTCCCAAACTGTCCACAAGATCTCGCGGACCATCGCTGCTTAGCCATGGTCCGCAGCAATGAAGAATTAAAAACGTGGCACTTTAAAGATGAAGAATCTCACCAATCGATCACGGTCACGCCGAAGCGATTTTCTGATGATGGTGAAGTGATCCGACAATGGGCGTTGGACGGTGCGGGGATTGCGCTGAAATCGATTTTAGATATTCAGCAAGACCTCAAACAACAACGTTTAGTAACGGTTTTGGATGGGTATATGAAAAACTTCAGCGCCTTTTCGCAAGGCGCTGAAGCGGATCTGCATGTCATTTATCAGAGCCGCCAATATCAACCGAAAAGAGTTCGCCTGTTTTTGGACTTTCTAGTTGAGCAATTTAGCGCGCTGAGTGATACCAGCAATCAGATCTAGATGCGATTCCGAGGTTTCTCGGCGGTGGCGATAAATCCCGACGGTGCCAGGGTTTGGTTCGCTTTTCATGGTTAAGCATCGTAAGCCGAAGGATTCCAAATACGATTGCAGATGGCGGGTATAAGACATCACCGCGACGCTTTCTTTCAGTACATCAATACTGGCGAGCAGAGAATCCACTTCGTAAGTCGGTCTGTCATCCAGTTGCTGCCTTTCGCGTTCATTTTGCTTCGGGATTGGGTTATCGATGACGTGAGCGAATTTCTTAGCGTCATAAGTGACCGAAAGAGCGGGGTATTCGTGCAGCATCTCTTCGGTGACGGTTTTCCCTAGCAGTGGGTGGTTTGGGGAAACAAAATAGGCATCAACCGTTTGAAATAGCGGAATAAACGTAACATCGCATTTAGACGACAATCCGACAATCTCGTGGCCGATGAAGAATTCAATCTGTTCGTTGATTAATGAATCCATCAAGCCTAAGTGGTTGCCAAATTCGACGTGCGTAGATGCCGAAGGCTGCTTGGTCAGATGGTCATTGAGTGCTTGTTTGACGAACAGCGGCCACCACGCATCGCCAGTACCCATTTTAATTTTTCCGACTTGATACTGTTTCCGTTCATCAATGCTTTGCATCATTTGGTTGTATTCATGCTGCATCGCGTTGCTATGGCGATAGAGGATGCGTCCGTATTCGGTCAACACCATGCCATTAGGATGACGTTCAAACAGCGTTACGCCGAGATTCTCTTCCAGCTTCTTTAAATTGCTTGTTACCGTTGGCTGGCTTAACCCTGCCATTCTTGCCGCAGCACTGATGCTTTGGCAGCGTGCAACCAGTAAAAATTGCTGCAGAGATTTGTCCATTTTCTTTCCCCTCTAAGAACGAGGGGTATTTTGCACAATTTCATTTATAAATCACAAATCTGTAATCTCATTTGATTGAAATTATGCGCATTTCATAGATCTACATCACTGTTGGGGTTTGACGTATAGATGTTATCTATAGCTCGCTCCTGACTTCCTATTTTCCCCTCAAAAAGGTGTTCTTTAGACTGTCGCCAAAACAACAATCTAAGGGATGAACATGAAACCGAGTTTTATTGCGCTTGCTGTCGCGTCTTGTATTGGTCTTGCTGGATGTGGGTCAGATTCTTCTGATGCGCCTGTGCCGGTCGACAAACCAATTATTTCAGCCGACTTATATTTACGTGGTTTAAATGGGGATTGGGGCACGGCAGAGCATGCCAAGCTAAACTATTTGGGTAATAACGAGTACGAAACCGTACTGCGCGTCGCTCGAGGTAGCAATCAGTTCAAGATTGCTGATCCGGGTTGGCAGATCCAATACACCTATTTTGAGGAGCCCGCGGCGTTCGATAAAGCTCAAGAGTACCTGCCAAAACCAGACACGAATGAAGCGTGTATGAACGATGATTGCAACTCTGAGATCACGTTTGAAGACAAAGGGTATTACAAGTTTTCTGTGAGCTTTGCCGATGAAAGCCGCGCGACAATGACTGTGACGAAAGCAACGCAAGAAGAAGCGGAAAAATACTACTCTGATGCGATTCTCGACCCTGCAATGGTGCATGAAGGGCATCAGAATAAAGAAGTGAAACTGTTCGCCAATTACGATGACTCGAGTGATACCGTGATTTTTTCGGTGAAAGATCCTAAAGCTGAACTGCGTGAATTTGGTATTTCAACGACGACAGAATTGCGTGATGCGCTCGACCAAGGCTTAGTGATTAATGAACAAACAGGGCCGCGAGTGGTGTCGGGCGATGTCGCGTTTGATGCGTTGTTTGCGTTGACGATGAAAGAGCTAGACCAGCTTGCCGTTTCTGAAATCAAAGACGGCAATTACAACTACAACAACCCAATCAAAGCGGAAGTTTTTGAGACGGGCGCGAAGTGGCATTACGTATGGACGCGTGATTTGGCGTACGCAGCAGACCTTTCGCTTGCATTGATGAATCCAACTCGCGTGCAAAATGGTTTGAATTTCAAATTGTCCGCTTTCCGCGATACGACCGATCAGCAATACGATGGCGAGCAGATTGTGCAAGATACGGGCACTGGCGGCAGCTGGCCAATTAGTACCGACCGCACGACTTGGGCGCTTGGTGCAGAACGCTTACTTTCGGCATTGGATGGGGAAGAGTACAACCAGTTTGCTGAGCGCGCATATAAAGCTATCAGTAATACACTTGAAGCCGATCGCCTGGCGGCTTTTGATGCGAAATCTGGTTTATACACTGGTGAGCAATCATTCCTTGATTGGCGTGAGCAAACGTATTCAACGTGGACGCCAAACGATGTCAATGCGATTGGTAGCAGCAAAGCGTTATCGACAAACGTGGTTCACTACCGCGCGATTCAGCTCGCGGCTAAGTTGGCAGAGAAGTACGATTCAACCAACGCGGTCAAATACACCGAGTGGGCTGAGAAGTTAAAAACCGCTATCAACGAGCAGTTTTGGAATGCCGAACGCGGTATGTACGTAAGTTATTTGTTTGATAATGGCAAAGACATCGCGGTCGACAAATACGATATGTTGGGCGAATCACTTGCGATCATCAGTGGTGTGGCAAGCGATGCACAGGCGAAACAAATCATGGCCAATTACCCACACAGTGAGTTTGGCGTGCCGGTTTACTTCCCTCAACAACCGGACGTGCCTGTGTACCATAACCGCGCAATTTGGCCATTTGTTACCGCGTACAGCTTGCGCGCCGCGCATCAAACACAAAACGTGGCAGCAGCGAACAATGCCATTCAATCGTTGGTTCGTGGTACAGCAACCAATTTATCCAACATGGAAAACTTAGAGTGGCTTTCTGGTAAGTCATTCATCATCCATAGTGATCATGGCGAAGATCCGAGCTTGGATGGCCCAGTGATTAACTCTCAGCGTCAGCTTTGGTCTGTGGGTGGCTACTTGAACATGGTGGTAGAGACCCTATTTGGCATCCATACCGAAACAGGTAAGTTGGAAGTGAAGCCATTTATCACAAGTTGGGTGCGCAATAAGTTGTTGGCTCAGTCTGAACAAATCACGTTGGAAAACTTTGCCTTTAAAGGAAAGAACTACTCGGTAACCATTGATTTGCCTGAAGTAAGCAAAGATGAAACAGGTTACTACCCAGTTGAAAATGTCACGATGGACGAAGAGGGGCATTTCCACGTGACACTGGGCGCGCTTGTGAATGTAGATAGCAGCATTACTTTAGTTTCTGGGGTGAAACCGTATGTGAGTGAAGACAGTCGCGTTTATTCTCCGCAAGAGCCAACATTGGTGGTAAAAAGCGTTGATAATTCGGTTTCGATTGACGTGACGAGCAAGTACAACGTGAACTTGTATCGCAATGGCGAGCTGATTCAAAAGAACGTGATTGCTCAATCTTATTCCGATACGCCAACAGGTTTTGCTTGTTATTTGGCTGAAAGCATTAACGATAAAGGCTTCCGTTCTAACCCAAGCCAACCGGTTTGTGTCGGTGAAGAGATCCGCATCAAACTTGATGGCGAATATCAGCCACTCAAAGACAATGTCTCAGTGGTTACGGTGAGCAAAGACAGTGGCCTCGTAAAAGGTGCAGAGTCGTTTACAGCTCCTGTAACGGGCACTTACCAGTTCGATGCTTGGTACAACAATAACCTAGGACAACTTAATACCGGCATCACGAACACCGTGAAATTGTTAGAGGTATTGGATGATGCAGGTAAGGTGGTTGGCCAAGGTTACTTGCAGATGGGCCATATTGGTGAAAACCAAGGTATGCGTTACTCAACGCCAATTGAAGTAGCGTTGGAGCAGGGAAAAACCTATCAGATCGCGCTGAAGGACCACTTCAATATGAGTTACCTCAAATCGAATGAAACCTACATCTACGCTGGTGGTATTGAGGGTGAAAAGAACGAAGCGCAAATCGCAGATATTCGAATCACACCTTTAATGTAGGCTGTTTTAACAAAGCTGCGTTCTAAAAACTGTGTTCTAAGAAAAAAAAGCCGCTGAGATTATCAGCGGCTTTGTTGTATTTGCTATCGGTGGCCGTTTACAGATTAGTTTGCAGCCTGCGGACGAGGCTTACGGCGTTGACCTGATGGTTTGTTTCCTGCAGGCTTAGCATTGTTTGGCTTGCGGTTACCAGACGGTTTACCAGCGTTGCCACTCTTATTACCGTTTGGTTTATTTCCATTCGGTTTATTGCCGTTAGGTTTACGGTCATCTGGTTTGCTGTGTGCACGACCTTGGCCTTCACGGTTACCTTTAGGCTTACCCGCACCGCCTTGGTTGGTGCTGTTTTTGTTGCCGTTGTTACCGCCGTTGAAGCGACGTTTAGGTTTGTTTGCACCATTGCCTGCTTTCTTTTCGGTTGCTGGAGCGTTTTCACCCGAAGCATTTGGCGCTTTTGGTTTTTTCGGCTTCTTAGGTTTTTTCGGTTTGATTGGGCGAGTATCCAGTTTAGATTCTGGCACCACATTGGTTGGCGCAAAACCTTCCAACTCTTTACGTGGTAGTACTTCTTGAATCAAACGTTCAATCGCAAACAACTCAGATGCTTCTAGCGCGCACACGAGTGAAATCGCTTTACCTACTTCGCCCGCGCGGCCAGTACGACCAATGCGGTGAACGTAGTCTTCTGCCACTTTAGGTAGCTCAAAGTTCACCACTTGCGGTAATTGAGGAATATCGATACCGCGTGCAGCAATGTCCGTCGCGACCAACACACGAATTTCACCCGATTTAAAATCCGCCAGTGCTTTGGTACGCGCGCCTTGGCTCTTGTTACCGTGGATGGCAGCAGCAGGTAGATTTTGTTCGATCAGGAACTTCGCCAGACGGTTTGCTCCGTGTTTCGTTTTCGTAAACACCAGCACTTGCTTCCAATCGCCGTCTTTGATCAATTTAACCAACATCGGTGCTTTCTTCTTCACGTCTGCTGGGTAGATGCTTTGCTCAACCGTTCTCGCCGTCGAGTTTGCCGGGTTAACGGAAATCTCAACCGGATTGTTCACCAAGCCTTTCGCAAGGTCGCGGATTTCATCCGAGAAAGTTGCAGAGAAAAGTAGGTTCTGACGCTGTTTTGGTAGCAGGGCTAGGATTTTGCGAATGTCGCGGATAAAGCCCATATCCAGCATGCGGTCTGCTTCGTCCAGTACTAGCACTTCCAGTTGGTCGAACTTCACTGCATTTTGGTTGTACAAATCCATCAGGCGGCCTGGTGTCGCGACCAACACATCCGCACCTTTGCGAAGACGCTGCATTTGCGGGTTGATCTTCACACCACCAAAAACAACCGCACTGCTTAGTGGAAGGTGACGGCTGTACATAAACACGTTTTCTTGCACCTGAGCTGCAAGTTCACGCGTTGGCGTCAGGATAAGTGCACGAACTTGGTTAGCACGAACGCGAGAGCCGTTCGATAAACGCTCAAGAATCGGTAGCGTAAAGCCTGCAGTTTTACCTGTACCAGTCTGCGCTGCTGCCATTACGTCTTTCCCTTCCAAAATAGCAGGAATTGCTTTTGCCTGAATTGGCGAGGGGGTGTCGTAGCCTTTTTCTTGAATAGCTTTAAGGATTGGAGCAGATAGACCTAAAGAGGTAAAACCCATATGTATGATTCTCAATTGTAGAGTTAGATAACAACGCGCCGAAAACAAATCGGTACGAAAAGTGCGACATTCTGAGGCTTTTACGCGCTGGCTTCAACTAATTCTGTTGTGGATAAATATTTGAACTGGATCTCATTTCTTTTTTGAACAAAAAAGAGCATAGAAAAGTGACGTAGATTCATTCTGTAGTTTGAATGTGTTACGTGTTCTTTCGGAAAAAACAGCGAGACAAATGGTGATTATTAATCACTCAAACGGCTTAAAAATACTTGTTTGATAAATAATCAGAATGATTGAATGTTATTCAGTGTTTTGCCACTCAATTTTAATGGGAATTAGTTAGTAAAGTATTACCAAGTCTCAGATTTGATACATGACGGTATGGTTAAATGCTGAGCAGAAAGGAATCGACTGATATAAAACAATGAGCTTGATGTGAATGCAAGGATCTCATTCGGCATCAAATCGCACTATTATCCCAGCTTGCTAACAAAAGGTTGTACTATGCGCTTTGCTATCCGATTTCTCTACTCACGGCCTCCCTCACACTTTATTCAGAGATCTTTCTGCTTTTACTGCCTGAGTTAAAGCTCTCTAAATATTTGTTCTATTGTTGTATTTAACGGTGACAAGGCTTGTCTACCTAGAGTGCTTTGTTACTGCAAGTTCTATATTTCTGATGTTATGAATTAATTTTGTGGTTGTGAGAACTAATAAAATGTCGTCAATAAATAACAATTTCTACTGGGTTGGTGAACAGCCTGTCAGTGAGTTAGCTGAAGATATGGTTTTGGTTAATCATATTGATGAGGTGGCAACGGGACTCGGTGGCATGGTGTGTATTGCTTATCAAGATCCACACCAAATAGAACCGCGCTGAAAGCGTTTTATCAGGAGAAAGGGCGTTGGTCTTGGGCGGTTTATGTCACCGTGGAAACCCCTTATTCTCGATGCGTTACCGACGGTGTCTTTGAAGCTAGAGAATCAATAAAAATTTGGCGATCCATTCAGAGCAAGCTCGATGCCATTGATGAACCGGAAGTGTTAGATCCTTTGATTGGTTGGCTTGGGGTCAATCGTCAGCGAAGAGTGACTGCTTTAAAAAGTTTAGAGTCTATGTCGGTTTATTCGTATCCAATCATCGATATGTTGTTTCCTGATATTTATTCGACTTATCGATACGTGCTCTCAGAGCAAGGTCGCGGAGTATTAGAAGCGGAAGTGCTGATCGATAGAATTCGTGTTTGTTCTCATTGCAACAGCAGACACTTGAATTATGTAGAGGTGTGCCCGGATTGCAGCAGCATCGATATCGACTCTCAAAGCTCTTTGCACTGTTTCACTTGTGGCCATGTTGGTGAACAACACAGCTTTCAGCGCCGTGGAAAGCTCGAGTGCCCTAAATGTTTGACCCAGCTGCGCCATATCGGCGTTGATTATGACCGCCCGCTTGAAAACCACGTTTGTAATAGTTGCTCCAGTTTATTTGTTGAAGCGGCGACGATCAGTCAATGTTTAAGTTGTGACTCAAAGATCAAAGTTGAAGAGCTTGTTGTCCGTAAAATTTACCAATATCGACTTGGTGAAGTGGGTGAATACATTTTCCAACACGGTAAGTCCATTCAAGCTCCTGAACTATCGATCAAAGGCAAAGTGGAAGTCAGCTTTTTCCAAAATTTGCTTGCATGGTTAAATAAAGTCGCGCTGAGACACAAAGAACAGCACCTTTTACTTGGACTGCATTTACCGACGATCGATGAATACGGTAAGCAATATGGCGATGCAAAATTATTCTCATTGATGGATCAACTGACGCGTCGTCTTAGCGGCTTGTTTAGAGATACCGATATCTGTTGTCAGTACAAACAGGATGTTTTGCTTGTCCTAATGCCAAATACGACCAACGCGAGCCTGTCCATTTTACAGCAAAAATTATCGGATCTGGGTGAACTTGTTGAAGACGAAGAGTTTGAGTTGGATGTCTTTGCTTGGGACCTGCCCGATCCGATCATTGAAGACGGTGTTTCTGTTTGGATGGAATCGCTGATGGGGGAGATTTATGCTGCAAGATAGTCTCGTTCTGCTCGACTATCTTCGAGGTATGCTACTTCACAACGAAGAGTTATGGCTATTGCTGTTTCCCGTCATGATCATTATCGAGCTACCTCTATATTTGCTGGTGCTAACAGGGATATTTCGTTGGTCATATGCGCAAGAAGACCGAGAATTAAAGCGGTTTCCTTCAGTGAGTTTCGTTATTACTTGTTATGGTGAAGGTGATGCGATTGGGATCACTATCGATACGTTAGTTGAGCAAGTTTACCCAGGTCATATTGAAGTACTTGCTGTGGTTGATGGGGCGGTGCAAAACCAAGATACCTATCAAGCCGCGTTAAATGGTGAGAAAAGGCATGCAGGCGTTCGTAATCGTAAAGTGCGAGTGTTGCCAAAATGGCAACGAGGAGGCCGGGTTTCAACACTGAATGCTGGCTTATCAATGGCTAGTGGTGAAATCGTCATTAACGTGGATGGAGATACGTCATTCGATAACGACATGGTCTTCACCATGATGAAACAGTTTTCGGATAAAAATGTGATTGCGAGCGGTGGTGCGTTAAGAGTTCGCAACCATAACGCCAACTTGTTGACCAAAATGCAATCCTTGGAGTACATGCTGTCGATGCAAGCTGGTAAAACGGGGATGGCGACATGGGGTGTTCTCAATAACATTTCTGGCGCATTCGGAGCGTTTCGGAAGAACCTGCTTAAGCAAGTGGGGGGCTGGGATACGCATACTGCAGAAGATCTCGACTTAACCATGCGCTTGAAGCAATACAAACGTCGTTACCCTGATAATAAGTTGGCCTTTTCGACGCACTCCATCGGCCATACTGATGTGCCAGATACGTTGAAAGGTTTGGTATTGCAGCGGCTGCGTTGGGATGGCGATTTATTGTTTTTGTTTTTGCGTAAACACAATGAAGGGTTGTCTCCACGGCTACTCGGTTGGGGGAACTTTTTATTCACTTTGGCTTATGGCGTGATTCAAAACGTTTTATTGCCGCTGCTTGTGGTGATATTTAGCGTGTACATGGTGATTGTCTATCCACTTAAATTTGTATTGGCGTTGATGCTAATGCTCTATTTTGTCTACCTCTTTTTATCTGCTCTGATTTTTGTTGTCTACATTGGGCTTGTATCAGAGAGAAAAAAAGAGGATTTGAAGTCAGCGAAATGGTTATTTCTTTACCCTGTCTACCAGTTTTTCATGCGTTTGATTACCGCTTTCTCAATGGTTAATGAAGTTGTGAGGAGAAGTCATGAAGAGTCGAGTATGGCACCTTGGTGGGTATTGAAGCGAGGTAAAAAGTTTTAGTATGAAAGTTAACTTTCACTTAGATAAGAAAAACAAACCGCAGTCTGAGAACGGGATGAAAGTCGTCTACGGACAGGCAAAGCGTGGCGGTTATCGTCTCCGTTGGTACTTGATTTTAGCGATTGTAATCAGTCCGCTTTTGTTTATGGCTTATTACTTGTTTAGAACGCAAGTGTTAGTGACGGCGCCTGCCATTATCACGTCACATCCACTTACGGTGACGGCAACTCGCTCTGCCATTGTTGGGCCAGTGCCTGTGAATGTCGGTACGGAAGTGACTCAGGATCAAGCGCTGCTGTTGTTAAAAGATAACGCGTTGAATAAAGAGATTGATTTCATTAAAGATGAGCTGGTGAAACTGTCTAAAAATCAGGTGCAAAGTACTGATGAGCTATACAAAAGTGCTATTGAAAGCTCAGCCGAAGGCTTGAAGAAGGTCCGTGATATTCAGAAAAAATACGACCTTTACAGAAAGAAAGGGCAAGTGTCTGAGGTGGATTACGCCGCTATTGTGAGTGTGAATAACTCACTGAGCAATCAGTTAAGCAGTCAGAAAATTGCTTATGTGGATGCGATGCGTAACTTGGAAGAGTTAGAGTTAGCTGGTCCAGTGACACAAGAGTATCGTTCTTTAATGCGTGAGCTGGTAGTAAAGCGTGCTCAACAAGAAGATCTCACCTTCCGTTCCCCGATGAACGGTCGTGTACTCGATATTCATGTGCATGAGGGGCAAAATGTATCGGAAAATACGCCATTGCTCACGATTGCTCGCAACGTGACACCTGAAATTACGGCTTTTCTAAATCCTAAATACCTCGAATACAGTAATATGGAAACCAAAGCAAAAGTCGTATTTCCTGATGGTCGAAAGTTTAGAGCGACGGTATCGAAGCCAGTTGAGGTTGTGAACAAATTGCCTTCAGAACTTCAAAGCCCATTTGAAGGGCAGCCAGCCTATTTAAAAGTCACACTGAGCTTTGATGAGCCGTTGGAAAAAAGTCGATGGATTGAAGGGGTCGAAGTGGAAGTTCGCTTTTAACGTTGGTTGATTGAGTAGGAAAGGAGCGAAAGCTCCTTTTCTTTTTTGGTTGTTAACGCGCCTTTAGTCGCCTTTAGCATGCATTAAAAACGCGCTAGTCAGTTGCTGAAAGAGTGAATCTATCGAGGGGCGGTCGGATATATGATTGAAGAGCGGTGTGTGGACATCACCACGAATATCATCGTTGTAACCGCAAAGTTGATTACACAATTTTACCGGTGCGACAATCTTTTCAACGTCGGCATCAATCAGAATGCATGCTTGTGATAACACCACTTGCCCACCGCCTTTTTTCAGTAAAACGCGCTGCGCGGTTCCCACAACTTTTTGACCACCAATATTGAGGTTGTACTCGCCATCACAGTAGGAATAAGGCGTAGCATGGACATCTACTTTCACGCCCAGTTGCTCAAAGAAAACTGTCAAAATCGCACACAAATCGAGATACGCTTTCTTGATGTCGTAAGGCTCACCGTCTGGCCAGTGATAGATGTGGGATAGATTAATAATACCCGGTACTTGAGGGACGGGGGCACCGCCAGTTTTACGAGAAAAGAGTTTCCAGCCAGACGCATTTAACGCATGTTCTAACTCATTAGACACTGGCCATTTCTTACCCGCGGGAAGCACGAGCGTCGGGCTTTTTACTTGCCAAAGTAATAGCACTTGCGAGAGTTGGTTGGACTGAACTTGTTTAATGAGCTCATCTTCTTTTTCAAATGCATCAGCGACTTCCGTAGCCGTATAGCGAATTAGCTTATTTTTAGAAACCAAACTCTATCCCTCATCCGTATATTATCGCTACTGTTTTATCTTAGATGCCATGTGATTACTAGCGGTATACGCTGCCTTTAGAGTTTTCTTCGCTTCCATTATTTCTATTTAAAGGGGCGATAGAAATATTTTGTTGGTCATCACATAAGCAATTCATAAAATCCGCCATCTAAATAATTTTTAGGCGATATGACTATGAAAAAGCGAGTGATGTGTCTTGCGTTAGCGGCATCATTGACGGGATGTGTGATGTTCCCGACCCAAGAATCTGAGCAAGTCCAAGTGCTTTGGGACAACGTGAATGCGATTGAAAACTGCGAGCTAATGGGAACGGTAATTGGCTCGGAAGGGCACTTTTATGATTATTGGCTGCACGCAGATAAAGACATGGTTTGGGGTACGTTAAACCAAATGCGCATCAAAGCGGCAGATTTGGGCGCAGATACATTGTATTTATATGAGCCGTTGGACTTCTCCACATCGGTTACTATGTTTGCTAATGCTTATAAGTGCAAACAGTGATAATTTTACTTTTCCGAAAGCAAAGACAGGCGAAATGTGCCTGTCTTTGATCTTGCTGCCAAACAACAAGTTTACGTCTGTGCGCGTTGTGATGAGCACTTTTCAGCTAATTTACATTCGCTGTAGCCACAGCCGTCGTGTCAGAAAACGACAGCGTGAAGTCTTGTTCGGTATTTAATACTTTGGCTGGGAACTCCAAGCTTAACTGTGCGTGTGGTGCGACTTCTGAAGCGATACTGGTGACGAATTTTCGGGTTTCACCCGGAGAGATTGACAAGTTATTTCCCCCTCGTGATGAGAGCTCTGCGATCCCCATGGTTTCAAGTGTGTTACCCGCAGTATCTGCTAAGTTCAACAAAGACTCCGATTTATACACTAGCTCTCCGCTTTCGGTGCGATAGGCATTAAACGTGTTGAAGTTTGGCTGTAATGAACCTTGTGAACCGACGTTAGTGACGGAAAACGTCACATTAGAGCCATCAAAATTCTCGACTTTCACCAACACGTTACCGTCTTGGTAACGAGCGGCTGCCGCAGCACTTGCTTGCTGTTTCTGCCTCTGTTTTTCTTTTTCAATGTTGCTCAATTGGTTTTGCTCGTTTGCTAGGCGGTTTTCAGCCATCGCGTACGATTGATCCACCATTGCCAACAGCGCTGGGATTGAATACAGCGTTAGACCTTCCAAATGGTCAAAGTCGATTTTGGCATGCTGAGTAAGTTCGTGATTCGAGAACTGGCAGTAGCCATCAATCAAGCTAACAAATGCGACTTCAAAAGTACCTTGTAATCGGCTTACTTCCTGTGCGGCTTTTTCTAAATCTGAGCGTACTTTTCGGATCTCTTCCAATGTCTTTTGTGGCAAACGTCCATTGGGCGATACGTCATTGGAAACCGAGACCAATTCTTCGGTTACAAATGGATTGTTTTCGGCTGGAATCACTGTGGTGATGCGGTTGGATTTAGTGATGTCTTCGCCCAGTAAAACCATCATTTTTTGCGATACGGCGGTTGTGTTGCCCGCTAAAACATCACTACAGTTTGGAGACGTATTCGCATACGCGGCGAATGCGGTAAAAAGTGAAAAGATAACGGACCAGCCAGTGGCGACGAGTCCTGTCGTGGTTCGAGTGTTCATCCTGATAACCCCTCTGTCATTTGGTGCGATTCACTGACGTAATTGCCAAT
The DNA here is from genome assembly GCF_024181785.1 of Vibrio sp. Y42_MX_L11. Taxonomy (NCBI): domain Bacteria; kingdom Pseudomonadati; phylum Pseudomonadota; class Gammaproteobacteria; order Vibrionales; family Vibrionaceae; genus Vibrio; species Vibrio sp. Y42_MX_L11. The sequence continues at coordinate 9,442 of NZ_JAMZAP010000011.1, read as the reverse complement.
CAAAAGATTGGCTCGCGACATTCAGAATGGTTCTGGTCAATCCTTCGTAGTGGGTATGCCCGCAGATGCTTTCTAGTCGTTTTCTCAATCGCTAAGCCACGACTGAGTAAAGTGTCTGAAATTGAGAACATTAATGCTGCGAAGTTGATGTCTTTTGTTTGAAAGATAGACGTAACTTTTCTAACCATCAAATACGTGATTAGGTTCTCATTTTTATATGAGTGAGAGGATCAAGAGAAAACAGGCACTTACTGTAGAGAGTTGATTTGAGAGAAAAATATAAAATTTTTTGGGGAACTTTTTTGATGCTGCCTTTGAGACTTTTTCGAATCTCAAAGGCAAATTCTAACGCATGCGCTTAATTACAAAGCGTTGAGTACATCCGCAAGTCGAGTGACAGCAGTCGTCAGTTCTTCTGGTGTGGCATTGGTAAAGTTAAGACGCAGAGCGGCTTTTACCTTTGAACCTTCCGGATAAAATACCGGGCTAGGCACCACAGCAACCCAGTTTGCGAGAAGAGTCTTCGCAAGTTCGAAGGTGTCGCATTCTGGAATTTCGACCCATACAAACATGCCACCATCGACAGGTTTGAGTACGCAACTTTCTGGCAGCTGTTTTTGCAGCTCAGCAAACATGACATCGTAACGCGATTTGTAAAGCGCACAGATGGTTGAAATGTGCGTTTCGAAGTTGTCATGTTGCAGTAGACCATGCAGCAAAGCTTGCATAGGAATACTAGAGTGCAGATCGGCACCTTGTTTGATTTTGATGAGTGGCTCAAGGTAACTGCGTTTGCCCGTTACCACACCAATACGCAAGCCTGGAGAGGCGATTTTGGAGAATGAACGCAACACGATGGAGTGCTGCGGGCAGAAATCCGAAACCAGCGGTAGTGCTTCACCAGAAAAACGCAGCTCTCGGTATGGTGCGTCTTCAATGAATGCAACGTCGTATTGGATACAAAGCTCGGCAACTTTTTGGCGAGTCTCTAGCGCCCAGCATACGCCCGTTGGGTTGTGAAAATCGGGCACGGCGTAGAACATTTTTGGTTGCTGCGTGGCAAAACATTGCTCGAGTTCTTCAAGGTTTGGGCCACACTCGGTTTGCGAAACGGTCACGATGTTGGCTTGCACTAAACCGAATACTTGCATAGCACCAAGGTAGCTTGGCGCTTCCATCACCACTTTATCGCCCGGATTCACGTACGCACGCGCAATCAAATCTAGCCCTTGCTGAGAACCCGTTGTGATCATCGCCAAATGAGATTCTGGTAGCTGGTAATAATCGGTCAAAAAGTTAAGTAGCGGTGCGTAGCCTGCTGTTGCGCCATATTGAAACACCTCTGGCATGTTCGCGAGGTTTTCGAGCGTCGGTTTCATTAAGTCGATCGGGAAGGTTTTTTCGTCCGGTAAGCCACCCGCAAGAGAAATGACGTTCTTATCGCTCGCTGCTGCGAGGATTTCTCGGATGTAGGATGACTTAGTTTGTTGTAATGACTGTGCGATTTCCATGTGCTGTGCTTCTCGTAATTGTCTTTTTTTATGTCAGAAATAGTATAGGTAAATTGCCAAGCTTAGTGTGTCCATTTATGCTGTTAAACATGTCCATTTATGCTATTTGAGCGAAAGTTTACTCCGTGAGCCATCAACAAGTTTCCAGAATCAATGACGTGCTGTTTTACATTCATCAGGACATTAGCAGAGAGTTATCGGCTAAAGAGCTAGCAGATGTAGCAGCCTATTCTGAACAACACTTCCATCGTATTTTTAAAGATGTAGTGGGGGAGTCCATCCATCAATATATCCGCCGTACAAGAATGGAATACGCCGCCAACCAACTGATGTTTGATACCAGCTCATCGGTGTTAGATATTGCTAACAAGTGCGGCTTTAGCTCGGTATCTTCTTTTAGCCGAGCGTTTAAAGCGACGTTCGCTATGTCTCCCGGTGCGTGGCGAAAGCATGATTTACAAGTCGCAGAAAAGCCGTATTTGAAGGATCCGGAAGTGGCTGCGGGTTATCATCGGGTTGCGAAACGCGAGTTGCCAGAACCTAAAATTATGGAGGTCCCACAACGCTTTGCAGCGTATGTTCGACATGAGGGCTATAACCGTTCCATTCGCAATGCGTGGCTGATTTTGAAAGCGTGGGCAAGTTCTGAGAATCGGGACTTTTCAGTTCAATACGGTTTGCATCACTCCAACCCTGCTTGGGTCGAACTCGACAAGTGTCGCTATGTGGCTTGTATGGAGATTGATACGCCGCTCAAAGTGCGTGGCGTCGTGAATCAAATGACTATCCCAGGCGGTTTACATGCCGTCTTTCGCTTAACGGGAGTATATGGTGAGCTTCTTCCTCAACTGAGTATGGTATTAGAGAAGTGGTTGCCTAACTCTGGCTTTAAACAGCGTTCTACGCCCGCTTATGTCCATTATCATAAAAATCACTTTCTCAGCCATGATGAGGCGTTTGAGCTGGATTTCTATCTACCCATTAGCTTCTTCTAAGGATGAAAACGAACGTATTATCTTGTGAGTCGATTTGTGGTGAGCAAAGAGCTGACCAAGAACGCCATGAAGAAAAGGCAGAGCTTGTGCTGACTCTGCCATTTCTAGGGGATCTTAAAAGTTTGCGTCTGTATTAGTACCAACGGATACGTTAAGTCCGCTAGTTGATTGATAAATGCTGAAAGTTTCGCCAGCGACAATACCTTCTTCAGAATCGTCATTTGCCGTACAGGTATAACCGACCGAGTAAGTACCAGGTTCTACAAAACCGAATTCGTACTCGTAATTTGCATCATCAACGTCTTGAACCACGTTCGCTGCTGCGATTGGCATTGCTTGGCCTTCTGCGCCGGCAAATGGCCCCATGTTTTCTTCGGCGATATTTCCTTGATATAAGTAGACCGCGTGCGAATATCCATTTGCACTTGGGGTATCCGTTTCGCAGCTTTGATAGGTCAATGTTGCGACATCACCCTGAATCTCCCCCGTTGTAACCGTGTTAATTAAAGTGACGGAGGTGCGTTGAATGCTGTAGCCTTCGTTTTGGCCTGTTCCGTCTTTTAAGCCACGGCGCAGATCAAATTCAACTACGAACTCATTATTGTCAGGGTTGACTGCAAAGGTGTTGTTAAAGAACAGTACTCCAGAATCAGGATCCTTTCCGACACCTTGTGGGCAAGCCCCATCACCTTTGACGGTCAGTGGGATTTGATTTCCTGTCGCTTCGTCAATCACATACGATGGGTAGTTTGGATGATCGCCATCATTAGCAAACACGCAGAGTTTATAATTACCAGTTGGTATCAGTTCATCATCCACCAATTCTTGTGCGTCACTGCCTTGGAAGTTGAGTAAGTTAACACTTAGGGGGAGTGGATCTTCACCATCGGGAAGGGGGTTACCATCTTCGTCGACCAAATTGCCTTCTTCGTTTGTTTTATACACATCGAATACTTGTGGTGTGCCACCATCAAGAGGAAGAAATGCAACTTTGTTATATGTGATCACCACTTCTGATACGTCATCAATAGGGGCATCTGATACAGACAAAGTAACAGGAGTCATTGTACTGACAGAGTCACTGTCTGAATTACAGCCAATAAGTGCAACGGCTATTGATGCACTGATTAGGCCAATTTTCATGCTGTTCATTAGATGTACCTTTTTATGAGAAGTGTATTAAATGTAGCCGATTATTGGCAAAGTACAGAATAACAACGAGCGGAGTTACCGGGTCGAAAACAGCGACGAACCATCATTAAGACGTTCAGTAAAAGTGTGCTCAAATCGACGATATTGTGCTCAATGAAGTGCTATGGTTAAGAATGTGTCGCTCAAAAAATGAGCGGAGATATACATCAATAACTCTAGCCAAGAGGTCTCTATGTTAGGTGAAAATCACTCATTAACTCATGAATTCCCAGAACATTTGGATACCATTACTCAGCTTGCCGAAAACGATGCATCATTTGCTGAAACCGTTAAAAACTACAATGCTTTAGATAAGGAAATCCGCGTACTAGAACTGCAAGGAAGCCCGATTGATGATCACGAAATGAACGTGTTAAAACATAATCGAGCTGAGCTCAAAGATTGGCTCCACTCGAGAATTATGGGCTCTTAGCGACGCAATGATCATCGGCTCGTAATCTACGAGCCGATTTTAGTTTCAAGGGATGATGCCAAGTATTCCAACATTAGGATTGCTGAGCAGGAGCTTGGAGTGGAAGGTGGCCTGTTTTTACCCAAATGACCGTTTCTTGCTCTACAAAAGGAAAGTGCTCACTCATATGTGGACTGCGTATCCAAGAGTAGGGAGGATAGGTTCCTAGCTCGTCTTTAAACTCTCCCGATAACACAAAAATTTCTTCACCACCAAAGTGACGGTGTGCTTGAAACTTCTCGCCTTTCGGCCATTTAACCAATGCGACATGTTCATGCTGAAAATCATGCAATGGCATGACTTCCAGCCCACCAATGCTAGGTAACCAATTCGCTTCGTTCGTATTGATGCGAACTGCTTCAAGATCATCAGAATTGAATTGATTTAGTTTAACTAAAATCACACAGCCTTCTTTGCTATAGGGCGCATGTTGACTTCCAGGAGGGTTACGCAAGTAGGTTCCAGCAGGGTAGTCACCATGTTCGTCAGAGAACACTCCTTCGAGCACTAATATTTCTTCTCCGTGAGGATGAGGATGAGTCGAAAAGTGCGAGTTTGGCTCATACTTCACTACGCTGGTGGTGTGCCCTGATTCTTTGGCTTCTCTTTCCAAAGGTTTACGCCACACGCCTTTGGAAGGGCTGGCGATCCACTCCTGTTCACCTGTTTCTATCACGATTCTTTTCGAGAAATCCATATTCAACATACTGAAATTCCGTTACTTATCTAATGATTGACTCTCAATAGTATACGTATAAAAAACATCAATTGATTCACTTGTTGATAGTCGAAATCAGGGATTGAATACGAGCTAGCAGTCGGAACCGAGTTAAACTTCTGCTTGTGTAATGATAATTGTTATATTATAACATCGCAAAATTAAATGTTATAACATAACAAAAGAAGTAGTGAATAAGAAATTGGTTTCTCTCGCGATCGGCAGCATTTTTGCGTCCCCTGTTTTTGCCGATACATTATCGAACCCACAGATTGGTGTTGTTGTTGATGGCTACTACCAAGATGGTCAACGTCATAATTCTGAGCGCGAAGAAGGTTTTGGTCTAGGCCATACGGAATTGAACTTATCATCAAATATTGACGACAAGTTTCACGGTGCGTTGACCGCTGTTCTTGAAAGTCATGGCGATGAGACAGAATTAGAGCTTGAAGAAGCATTCATCGAAACTTTGGCATTGCCTTACGGTGTAAACGTGCGCGCAGGCCGATTCCTATCTGACTTCGGTTACCTCAACAATCAACATATGCACACTGACAGTTTCGTTGAACGCCCAATTGCTTACCGTACTTTCCTTGGTTCGCATTACTATGATGACGGTGTACGCGCAAACATCGTTCTGCCAACCGATCTTTACGTGAAGTTTGGTGTAGAAGCATTAAGCGGCAACAAGATGTCTTCTGTTGAAGATGGCTCTAAAGTTGGTGTTTACACGACAACGATGAAGCTTGGTAATGATTTCTCTGAATCTTCAAGTTGGCAGTTTGGTTTAAGTTACCTGCGTAACGAAAATGGCAAAGTTAAAGAATTCGAAGATCACGACCATGGTCACGAAGAAGAACATGACCACAGCCACGCTGCGGCTGTAACGGGTGCGAACCTATACGGCGCAGATTTTGTGTGGAAGTGGGCACCAGATGGTAACTACAAGTACAGCAACTTCACGCTATCTGCGGAATACATGTTGTTAGACGGTGTAGTAGACAGCAAATACAAGAACGATGCAGAGTCACCAGACAACCTAAGCGCATACTATGTTTCGGGCGTTTACCGCTTCAACCCAAGTTGGTCTGCAGGCCTACGTTACGGCGAAGCAGAAAGCTATGATGGCCACGCACACGGCGATCATATGCATTTCACAGCACTGAATGATAAAGAGATGGATGCGATGATCGCATGGGATTCTTCTCATTTCGGTACGATCCGTGCGCAATTCACTCGCATTGATAACCAAGACAGCGAAACAGACAACGTGTTTACTCTGCAATACGTAATGACATTTGGAGCGCACGGTGCACATGCGTTCTAAACTTGCGATAAGTAAATGCAGTTTAGTGATGATGGCGGCGGGATCTGCCATCATCTCTTCGCCTGCTTTGGCTCTTAACATTTTCGTTTGTGAGCCTGAATGGAAAGCTTTTCTTGAAAGTCATGCCCCAAACGCCACCATTTACTCAGCAACCACGGCTAAGCAAGATCCGCATTATGTTCAAGCTCGTCCGTCTTTAATTGCCAAGATGCGCCAAGCTGACATGGCGATGTGCTCTGGCGCTGAGTTGGAGGTAGGTTGGTTGCCGATGCTTCAAAATAGAAGTGGCAATAGTGCTGTTCAAAATGGTGCTCAAAGCATGATTTATGCGACCGATTTCGTGCGTATGTTGGACTCTCATGATCATGTTGACCGCAGCATGGGGGATATCCATGCGCACGGAAACCCACATGTTCAATTTGCGGCAAATGACATGATTCCGTTGTCTCGCAAAGTAACGGAGCGCTTAAAAGCGATTGATCCCGACAACGCACAAAGTTACCAAGTTAATGGTATGAAGTTTCGCGCGAAGTGGCAAAAAAAGCTCAATGAATGGGAACAAAAAGCTCAACCATTACAGGGGAAACGGGTCGTTGGATATCACTCCACTTACCGATACCTATTTGATTGGCTAGGTATGGTTCAAGTCGCGGATCTTGAACCGAAACCGGGGATATCGCCAACGACGTCGCATCTGCAATCTTTAACTCAATTGGATGCCAAACAGTTTGACGCTATTGTGTTTTCATCTCATCAAGATCAACGTCCGGCTATGTGGTTAAAGCAACAAACGGATAAGCCTGTAGCGCAGTTACCTTTGACGGTCTCAAAACAGCAAAGCTTAGATGAGCTCTATGATGAAGTGATTACTGATCTGCTCGCCACGTTGGTATCACCCAGTTCAGTGAAATTTTAATTATGGGTGAATACCTTTGGTTAGCGCCAGCGGTTTTGTGTGGCTTAATTGCGTTAGTTGGCAACATCGTTCTGGGGCAACAAGTCTTACAGCGGCAGATCATTTTTATCGATCTGGCGGTTGCTCAGGTCGCAGCATTGGGAGCAGCGCTAAGTCACTATTGGCTGAACTCTTCTTCTTGGTATGCTGGTTCTACTTGGCTATCCGAATCATGGCTTGGCAGCATGCTTGGTCCTTGGATGATGTCTTTGGTGCTTTGTGGTGTTATTGCTGCGCTTGAAAAGCGTAAACATCCTCACCTAGAACCGACGATCGGCAGCTTGTTTGTTGTGTCCGCTTCATTGGCAGTATTACTGGTTAGCAAAGACCCACACGGTGCCGATTTTATTCAAGGGATCTTGAATGGCCAGCTACTGTGGTCAACATGGCAAGATGTTTGGCCTTTGGCTGTCATTACGGGGGCAATGTTATTGTTGCTAACGCTAAAACCAGAGTTTATGCATGGTAGTGGTTTTTACCTCATCTTCGCTATTTTGATGCCTATCACTGTCAAACTGACAGGGATTTACTTGGAGTTTGCCTTGCTTGTGATTCCAGGTTTGTGTGCCGCAAGTCTTAAAGGTAGACGTTTTTTAATCGCCAGTTTAGGTATCGGAACAATTGGTATTCTGCTGGGGATAGCAGCTTCTGCAAAGTATGATTTACCGAGCGGTGCGACGATTGTTATTACGTTGTTTATCATCGGAATGATATTTAACCTGCTCCCACCTTTCAAAAGGCACGTCTTGTTAGAGACAAGGCATTAACACGGCATTTACTCAAAGCACCACTGGCATTGTTGGTGCTTTTTTCTTCAAAGGCTTAGGGCTTTCCATCGTATTTCTATCTTGATTCTAGGAATAATACGGGCTGAAACATCATCAAGTTGTCTTGATTCATTCACACCCTACTTCCAGAATATTCCTATAGTTTCATTATCTAAATAAACCCCTTTGCGTATGAGAAGCACAGAGCCACATAACGATAAGCGCTTAGGAGCAAGCAAGATTTGTACTCTCAACATTTAAGGAAGACCAAGATGAAAGACGAAAAAGTCGCCGTCGTTACAGGGGCTGCTCGCGGTATAGGGCAGGCCATTTGCGAACAATTACTCGAAGATGGATTTCACGTCGTGGGGCTAGATATCTCGCCTGTGGAGTGGAGTCAGTCGCCAAACCTTTCAAGTTATCAAGTGAATCTCTGTGAGGCCGCAGCGGTAAGTGAAGTGGTCGACCGCATCGTCGCGAAACATCAACGCATTGATGTTCTGGTCAACAACGCCGGGATAACGAGAGATGCACTGCTGCCAGACATGTTAGAGCAAGACTGGGACATCGTTATCGAAGTGAACCTAAAAGCGGTGTTTTTACTCACCCAGCGCGTTGCACCTGTCATGCTAGAGCAAGGCGCAGGCAGTATTGTCAGTATTTCGTCTATCGTGGGAACGGATGGCAATATTGGTCAAAGTAATTATGGCGCGAGTAAAGGTGGCGTGATAGCGATGAGCAAAGGCTGGGCGAAAGAGTTCGCAAGAAAAGGCGCTCAAATCCGAGTCAACTGTGTTGCTCCAGGTTTTATCGCTACCGACATGACAAAGAGCTTGCCTGAAAAAGTCATTCAAATGATGGAAAGTAAAACGCCTCTGGGACGCATGGGCTCGGCGCAAGACATTGCCAATGGCGTTGCGTTTCTAGCGTCTGATAAAAGTGCGTTTATAACCGGACAAGTGCTCAAGATTGATGGTGGGTTGGTGTTATAGCTCGCTAATCAAAATCTCAAATAACAAACGCCCTTTACTTATGTGAAGGGCGTTTTTGTTGGGTAACGCTATTCGGGCTTTTGACACGTTCACTTTATTCGTTTCGCACTGCCGGATTTGTATGATTAAGTATAGAGTTAGAACACGTAATTCATTCTGGCATCGTTCTCTGTTATTAACCTAGCAATGTAGCTAATCAAAAATATTAACTTCGAAATAGAATAACTATTGAGGTATTAAAGTATGATTTTATTGCCCATGATATTGTTTTAAATGATAATGCCACTAAATAATTAACTTTGAATACTCACTATGTACTTAAAAACTGTACTGTTTAGCGCGTCAACTCTTCTTATTTTGGGCTGTAACTCCGAATCAACTAACCCATCTACTCAGGGAAAGATTACGAAACCCCTTGCCCTGCAAGGACTTGCGAAAGGTAGCTGTTGCTACGGTTCGCTTTTTTCTGCTTTCTTTTGATCCCAGCTTTGAAGCTGGTTTCTTCCGTCAGCAG
>NZ_JAMZAP010000010.1:0-171746 GCF_024181785.1 Vibrio sp. Y42_MX_L11 | reverse complement strand
TACGACTACATGGTTAAGTGCATGAAAGAGTTGGCTAAGCCCGAGCCTGATATCGACTCACTTCTTCCCTGGAACTTCTCCCACACATAAAAAAGCGCCCGTGTGTTCATGGGGCGCTTACCTTTTGCGCCACCGGGAGTTTTAGTTAGACGCGAAGCGACCATTTTTAATACGTCATCACCCGTATCGTGACCGTAGGTATCGTTAAACTTTTTAAAGTGGTCAACATCAAGCATTGCGATCGTGAACTTTTTGCCCATGTGTTTTAAGTCAAGGTCGAGTGCGCGCCTACTCGGGATCCGCGTTAAGCTATCTGTGAAAGCCAATTGATGGCTGGCAGAGGCAGCATAAATAATGATAAGCAACCCCGTTAGCGTAAACATGGTGCTAGATATGTATTGCACATCAAAGAAAATGAACGTCGCGGACGCCAGCACCATTGCAGAGTAGGTCATCGCATGGATGATTTCATTCTTCTTTAAAACAAGAATACCGAGGAAGCAGACAATACCCACACAATATAAAACTAGAATAAAAGGCAGTTTAGAAACCGTAGGTACGATAAATAAAATGCCGCTTGTCCATTGTTCAAACCCACCTTCAACGTAATACGCTAACGTAAGGTAAGACCAAAGAACGAACATCGTTAACATCAAGAGGTAAGTAAACATGGCTCTTGAGTCGAAACCGTCTTTACTAAACAAAAATACCGCAAGAAAAGAAACAGGAAGTAGCGTGGCTAAAATGGTCAGCTCAAGTAAGGCTGTACCACTTTGAAGTGGGACTTGTAGCCTGTGCTGTATCACGAAATAGGCCAGTAACATCGCTAAGCACACCATTGACTCCCGACCTTGCTTAAATGAATAGCAAAGGAGCAGTGCACAGCCTAACAGTATGTACGGCAAATTTGCGGCAATACCCCAGTTTGACTGAGTCATCTGAATGATGTTGTTCATGCTCGAACTCACTAATCCCAGCAACATAAATGGGAAAAGGAACCTAAAGCCTGATGAAGTCATTGATGATGAGGACATCTATTACAAATTGCCTGAAAATAGTTGATTATATAATTGGTTAGGTTAAGTGTTTCATCAATATAGATATTAATCTGCTATCGATTTTCTTTCTTCGAGAACTAGCAAGAATACGTCTATTTGCTCATTTTCCCAAGTATTTTGGGAGACATTACGACAAAAAGAGAGAGATTGATTAAATTAAGAGCAATCAATAAGTTGTTATAAACAAGTCGTTGCTATACTTGTTTTCATAGAACAAGGGAGATTTGCCAATGCAGATAAGTTCAGATGTGCATAACTACATGGAAACACTTGTTGGACAAGTGCTCAGTTTGCCTCAGTTTGTAGAGCAGTATGACAACGAGCAGCTCGCAGATATTGCGTGCCTTGCACTTATTCAGCTTAAACCTGTCTATATTCGTCATGATATTGATTTTCTATCTTCGCTTCCGGAACAAAAGCTCACCCAATTTAAGCAAAGTGCAGATATCGCGGTGAAAAACGCGGCAGAAATGGTGAAAGAAGACCGGCGTAAAAACCGAGATCATGATGTACCTGTAATTTTTACCCATACCAGTTATGATGAAGACAAAGAATTGGACTGGTATGAAAAACCAATCCTCAATGTCAATATTAAGTGATACAAGCTTAATCTATCGATGAGCTTACCCAAGGAGGAACCGTGGGATTTTTTTCGCGTTTGTTTGGTGGTAGTGAAAAAACTGCTGAAGTAAAAACTGTGGAACCAGTTGAGTACAAAGGTTTCCTTATTTACCAAGAGAGCCTTTCAGAGGGTGGGCAATACCGCATTGCCGGTCGAATAGAAAAGCAATACGACGATGAAGTGAAAACTCATCGATTTATTCGTTCAGATTTGCTCGGCTCGGAACAAGATGCCAATGAACTTATGTTGAAGAAATCTCAAATGTTTATCGATCAAATGGGCGATAAAATCTTCGACTAACAATTCACCGCAACTTGATTCCAATCATCTTAAAAAGAGCCATTAGTGTATATGCTGATGGCTCTTTCTTTTTTAGAGCTTAAATGTTTGTTAAGTCAGCATTTAATTATGATCTGGTTAGACCTCAGTCTAGTAAGGCATGGCGTTGTTATTTTTCGTGCTCAGAGCGACAATCATTCATTACTTAGCGTTATATGTAATGAAATTTAGTATTTAAATTACAAAACACTTGAAGTAATGAGACGCGTTCGATACAAACAGAATAATAACAGGGCTGTTAGTCAAGGTGTTATTGTGCAAATGGGTGGCCCCAAACACCATCTTTCGTTTGCAATTGTCTTGCGTGGTAAACAGATAGAAATAAAAAAGAGTTAGAGTAGAGCGACGCTCTGTTTTGGGACTAATTTATTGATATGTATACAAGGAGTATGCGTTTTGCAAATCGGTGTACCTAAAGAGATACTTGCGGGTGAATCGCGAGTAGCTGCATCGCCGAAGTCGGTTGAGCAGTTAATAAAGTTGGGATTCGATATCGCGATTGAATCCCAAGCGGGGGGGCTTGCGAGTTTCGATGATGCTGCTTATGAAGCTGCTGGTGCGAAAATCGTTTCTAGTGAAGAAGTTTGGGCATCTGGTCTTATTCTAAAAGTTAATGCGCCAATCGTAGATGAAGAACAAGGCATTGACGAAATCGCACTACTACAAGATGGTGCAACACTTGTTAGCTTTATTTGGCCTGCTCAAAACGCAGAGTTGATGGAACAACTTTCAAGTAAGAACATTAACGTTCTTGCCATGGATTCTGTTCCTCGTATCTCTCGTGCACAAGCCTTAGACGCGCTCTCTTCGATGGCTAACATCGCTGGGTATCGTGCGGTTGTTGAAGCAGCTCATGAGTTTGGTCGTTTCTTTACAGGTCAAATCACGGCTGCCGGTAAAGTACCACCAGCGAAAGTATTGGTCGCTGGTGCGGGTGTGGCTGGTTTGGCTGCAATCGGTGCTGCGGGTAGCCTAGGGGCTATTGTTCGTGCATTTGACGTTCGCCCAGAAGTAAAAGAACAAGTTGAGTCCATGGGAGCAGAGTTCCTGACCGTGGATTTCCAAGAAGACTCTGGTTCTGGTGACGGCTATGCAAAAGAAATGTCCGATGACTTCAACAAAAAAGCGGCAGAGTTATATGCAGAGCAAGCTAAAGATGTTGATATCATTATTACAACGGCACTAATCCCTGGCAAACCTGCTCCGAAGCTGATCACCAAGGAAATGGTCGACAGCATGAAAGCGGGCAGTGTCATTGTTGACTTGGCAGCTGCTAATGGCGGTAACTGTGAATACACAGTTAAAGACCAAGTTATCATGACAGATAATGGCGTAAAAATTGTTGGTTACACTGACATGGTCGGCCGTTTGCCAACGCAATCTTCTCAACTTTACGCGACAAACCTTGTTAACCTTCTAAAACTGCTGTGTAAAGAAAAAGATGGTAACATCAATATTGATTTCGAAGATGTTGTTATCCGTGGTGTCACCGTGGTTAAAGAAGGTGAAATTACATGGCCTGCGCCACCAATCCAGGTTTCAGCGCAGCCGCAAGTGAAACAAGAGCAACCTGCGAAACCAGAGCCTAAAGTAGAAGAACCTACCTCTCCAACGAAGAAAATTATTGGTGTAGCCGCGGCAGTAGGTGCTTTTGCTTGGATTGCATCGGTTGCGCCGGCAGCGTTCCTTTCTCACTTTACTGTATTTGTTTTAGCTTGTGTTGTCGGCTACTACGTGGTTTGGAATGTTACCCATGCACTTCATACTCCGCTTATGTCGGTAACGAATGCTATCTCCGGCATTATTGTGGTTGGTGCATTACTGCAAATTGGGCAAGGTAATGGGGTCGTTTCATTCCTATCCTTTATTGCTGTATTGATCGCCAGCATCAATATCTTCGGTGGTTTCACCGTCACCAAGCGTATGCTTGAAATGTTCCGCAAAGATAAATAGGAGTTACAATGTCTGCAGGATTAGTACAAGCAGCTTACATTGTTGCTGCATTATTTTTCATCATGAGTTTGGCGGGGCTTTCAAAGCAAGAGTCCGCTCGTAATGGTAACTACTATGGTATCGCAGGTATGACGATCGCGCTGATCGCGACGATCTTCAGCCCTGATGCTCAAGGCTTTGGGTGGATCATTATTGCGATGGCGATAGGTGGGGCGATCGGTATTTTCTATGCGAAGAAAGTAGAAATGACCGAAATGCCAGAACTGGTTGCGATACTGCACAGCTTTGTAGGTTTAGCTGCGGTTTTAGTTGGCTACAACAGTTACCTTGATGCGCCAGAAGCAGCAACTCATGCTGAACATGTTATCCACCTTGTAGAAGTATTCTTGGGTGTCTTCATTGGTGCCGTAACATTCACGGGTTCAATTGTTGCATTTGGTAAGTTACGTGGTGTGATTTCTTCTTCGCCGCTTAACCTTCCCCACAAGCACAAAATGAACCTTGCAGCGGTTGTGATTTCTACGCTTCTTATGATCTACTTCGTAAAAGCAGATGGCAGCATGTTCGCTCTGATTGTGATGACACTGATTGCGTTCGCGTTCGGTTACCACTTAGTTGCTTCAATTGGTGGTGCTGATATGCCAGTTGTCGTTTCAATGCTGAACTCATATTCAGGTTGGGCAGCAGCAGCAGCAGGTTTCATGCTCGCAAATGACCTATTAATCGTAACAGGTGCGTTGGTTGGTTCTTCAGGTGCGATTCTTTCTTACATCATGTGTAAAGCCATGAACCGTTCGTTTATCAGTGTTATTGCTGGTGGCTTTGGTCAAGAGATTGTAATTTCAGGTGACGAAGAGCAGGGCGAACACCGCGAAACAACGGCAGAAGAAGTTGCTGAAATGCTGAAGAACTCAAAATCAGTAATCATCACTCCAGGATATGGTATGGCTGTAGCGCAAGCGCAGTATCCAGTGCATGAAATTACTGACGTACTTCGTTCAAAAGGTATTGAGGTTCGCTTTGGTATTCACCCAGTAGCAGGTCGTCTTCCGGGACATATGAACGTGTTACTTGCTGAAGCGAAAGTACCGTATGATATCGTTCTAGAAATGGATGAAATCAATGATGACTTCGCTGAAACAGATACCGTACTGGTTATCGGCGCTAACGATACGGTAAACCCAGCAGCTCTGGAAGATCCGAACAGCCCGATTGCTGGTATGCCTGTACTGGAGGTTTGGAACGCGAAAAATGTAGTGGTATTCAAGCGTTCAATGAATACTGGTTACGCAGGTGTACAGAACCCACTGTTCTTCAAAGAAAATACATCAATGCTATTTGGTGATGCGAAGGAAAGTGTTGAGTCTATTTTTAAAGCACTCTAACCATTCTTGATTTAAAACTATACAGGGTCAGCAATCGCTGGCCCTTTTTTGTTCCGTTTCAATGTTATAGTAATGCAAATCCTTCTGTTAGCAGATGTCAATTGCTTGTAGATTGATGTATAGTTTTGGCTAATGTAACAAGTGACGGTAACAGTTTGATTAAAAAGTTTTTGCTCGGTTTTGCAACTGTATTGCCGCTTTTTTCGGCACCTGCATTTTCCGATTCACTACCAGAAAGAATAGATACGTTTACAGAGCTATTTAATTATGAAGTAGCTCTTAAATCGTATGATATTCGTATTCTGCAATCAAATTATCCTACCAAGTTACTTGCGCCAGATTCGCTTCTGCCGCAAACGTCTGACTATCCGTTAAAAGATATACAACAGCTTTACAGCTTAGCGAATAATTGTCGTGGTAAATTGCCATTAAGTCCTTTAATTACTGAGCCGTTAGTATTTACAAGAGCTATCTGTAAAGGGACGCAACTGACACCACGTTGGTTTTCGCGTAGTGGGCTCATTCACCCAGGTGGTGGGACTTATGCTGCACGCTATGTGGATAAGTATCCAGAACTCAAACCCAAGCTTGCTCAATACATGCATATTAAAGAGCGTGACAATGAGGAAGGGGATGAGTTGTTAGAAAGCTTGAAAAACATGGACGACGACGCCATTAATGCTTTGATTGCAGGCGCGAGCATGTTTATCGAAGGTAACGAACTTTGGTTACGACGTGGTGACCGTTACTTTGTTTTCGAGAAAGATATCTGGGAAGAAAACGTCGCTAATGCGGGTCTGTCGTACGCTCTAGCGTCTCAAAGTAAAAGTTGTTTTGTTAAACGAGGCAATATTTGTTGGGATGTAGAAGATCACTCACAAGTTTTGCGGATCAGTATGATCATACTGGTAATCGCAAATATTCTTCTAGTGATTGGTTGGGCTGTATACCGCTGGAATAGTAAGCGAGAAGAGCTCCGTAGTAGAATGCTTGTATTGCAAATTTTAACGCATGAGCTCAGAACACCGATTGCATCTCTATCACTGACGGTTGAGGGCTTTCGCCGAGAATTCGAGCATCTACCTGAAAGCGTATATGACGAGTTTCGCAGATTGTGTGAAGATACACGTCGTTTGCGTCAATTGGCAGAAGCGAGTAAAGATTATTTGCAATCTGATAACCAAATGCTTGCAACAGACTGGGTTCCGTCTGTCGCAGACTGGTTAGAATTTAAGATCGAAGAAGAATTTGATAGTGCCGTGCTTTTCAACATCAATGAAGATGTGGCTGCTAAAGTTAATGTGTACTGGTTAGGAACTTGTATCGATAACTTGCTTCGTAATGCGCTTAAGTACGGTATTGCACCAGTTGAATTGGATGTTTCAACTAGTGAAGAAAAAATAGTATTCCAAGTCCGAGATGCTGGTGGCCTAACGGCTAAAGATTGGGCAAATTTGAAGAAACCGTTCGTCAGTAAGAGCGGGTTAGGACTTGGGTTAACAATCGTTGAATCTATGGTAGGCCGCATGGGCGGAAAAATGTCCCTGATGGGACCACCTACAACCTTTATATTGGAGATACCTTGTGAAACAGACACTGCTTCTCGTTGAGGACGATAAAAACTTGGCTGATGGCCTGTTAGTAAGCCTGGAACAAGCAGGATATGAGTGTTTACATGTGGAACGTATTGCAGACGTAGAACCACAATGGAAAAAAGCTGACTTGGTTATTCTCGATCGCCAACTCCCAGATGGTGACTCTGTACAATGTCTCCCAGAATGGAAACAGATTAAAGACGTACCAGTTATCTTGCTAACGGCACTTGTTACCGTAAAAGATAAAGTTGCAGGCCTTGATTCCGGCGCGAACGACTACTTAACGAAGCCTTTTGCTGAAGCGGAACTCTTTGCGAGAATCCGTGCACAGCTACGAGCACCGGATTCAGCAGAGCAAAGCAGCGCTGATAAAGTGATCACAAAAGACTTAGAAATTGATCGTTCAACTCGTGAAGTTACCTATAAAGATGAGCTAATTACGTTAACTCGTACAGAGTTTGATCTACTGCTATTTTTAGCGTCGAACTTAGGTCGCGTGTTTACTCGTGATGAGCTACTTGACCACGTTTGGGGTTACAATCACTTCCCAACGACACGTACTGTGGATACGCACGTATTGCAGCTTCGTCAAAAACTGCCAGGACTGGAAATTGAAACACTTCGCGGTGTTGGCTACAAGATGAAAGCATAAGTCATAATGAAAACACTACTCCCCGTAGTTCTCTCATTAGCGTTAGTGAAACCAGTCCATGCAATGGACTGGTTTCAAACCAACACGCCTTTAACGCAGGCACATCAACACTTACTTGAAGATGATCTTGCCGGTATGTTCAACTCTCTCGTTGAACTGTGGCAAACGGAACCAAGTAAAGATTTGACTCCTCATCTCAATGACCTTCTTGGCCAGTCACTATCTAAAAACTGTGGCAAGTCTCTCACTGGTGTAACGCTGCCTGAATGGATAAGTGGTGTGAACGTTATTCGTCAGACCATCCAAAGCCCTGGGCGAGATACATTTAGGTTAGTGATCAAGCTAAGAGCTACAACTGACATCGAAAATATTTCATTTAATAGATGGGTGGATGATTCTATATCTGCAGACAGTTCATTCAGTTATGAAGAACAGCCGAGCGGTACGGAATTAGCCAATGAGCGTAGTTATTCGAAACGCTATAACCTCACGGGTAAGCTTGAAGCAGGCTTGTATCACTTAACTATTGTTTCTAAAGATAAACAAGAGTATCGAACTTGGGTAATATTAGGAGATTCCAATTCTTCGCAATATGTTCGTTGGACATCTAAAGAGAATTGGAAAGTAGAAAAGAGCGCACTTCGTAATCCCCATTGTCCATTACCGCAACTTGAGGTTGGTTTATATGACTACATTGATGGTCAATACGAGCAAATGTGGAAAAAGACTTACGAGTCTAACTATCCCAATTCACTAGAGCTTGCGGGCGTCCCAAATGATAGATACGTGCTAGCAGTGAGTATCAACAGTCGTCGTTGGCAGGGCGATATAATTGTTGAGCAAGCTCAAACTATTAGCCGAACCTATGATCTTTCCCAAGAAGAATAGTTAAAGAAATACCATTTGTGCCGATAAAGGTTCAGGAAGAACCAAAATCACAAGTGTAGTATGAAAACCAAATATAAAATTCTAGCCACCTCTGTTGCCACCACACTTTTCGCAAACGTTGCTTCGGCTGCCACTTATGCGATAGAAGCTCGTAGCGATGCGATGGGTGGCGTTGGTACGGTATCGGCAACTTATCTGACTGCTCCTTTTTTCAACCCCGCACTTACTGCAATTTATCGCCGAAACGACGACGCAGGAATGATCGTGCCAAGTTTTGGTGGTAACTACGATGATCAATATGATCTTGTCGATGAAATCGAACGCATCAGCAAATTGACCGATGTCGATGAAATCAAAAAATCGATGAATGCCATAGATGGAAAAAAAACTGACTTTGATCTTGGTGGCGTTGTCGCTATAGGTATTCCTAATAAATTTTTATCTGCAACTGCATACGGTAAGTTATACACTGAATCATTCGTACAACCAAAAGTAGATACGTCAGGTACTAATCCGTTAGACGATAGCTACGTACAAGGTGTTTCTATTGGTGTTGCTGAAGCAGGTGTATCACTTGCTAAATACACCAACTTTATGAATCAACACCTTTCATTTGGTGTTACGCCTAAACTTCAGCGTATTTATACGTACTCTTACGCCACGAGTTTTCAGAATTTCGATACCAAAGACTTACGTGAACATGAGACAGCGGAAACGATGTTTAACTTGGATGCGGGAGCGCTTTGGTTCTTTGGCCCATATCGTCTCGGTATTTCAGCAAAAAACTTGATCGGAAGAGACGTTAAAACAAAATCGTTCATGTATGGCAGTGATACGATAAAATCATACGAGTACAGCATGCGTACCGTATATACGGTCGGGGCAGGGGTTGTTGCCGATTACTTTACTATGAGTGTCGACTACGATCTTAATGAAGAAAAACGTTTTTCATCCTTCGATGATAATACACAAATGATTCGAGCTGGTATTGAATTTGATATCTTGCGTCAACTGGCATTGCGAGCGGGTTATATGAAAAACTTAGCTCGAAGTAGCGACGAAGGTACCATTACTGCAGGTATTGGACTGTCTCCACTTAAGTTGATCGAATTAGATATTGCTGCTCAGTACACGAACGAGAACGCAATGGGGGCATCCATTAATTTCCTTGCGACCTATTAATTGAATCGTTATAGTCTGCTCCTCAAAATGAGGAGCTTTTTTATGTTTGACGATTTACCCCCTCTATCTCACCAAGAGCAACAACAAGCTGTAGAGAAAATTCAAGAATTGATGGCGAAGGGCACAAGTACAGCAGAAGCCATCAAAATTGTTGCCGAACAAATTCGATCTGAGTACGCAGAAAAACAACAGCAACAAAACTAATTAATTCATATCAGGGCTTTGGCCCTGTTTTTTTTGGTCTCATATTATCCTCAAATATTTTCACACCTTAACGTAGTTACGTCGTAACGTTATTTCTATACCATTC
Organism: Vibrio sp. Y42_MX_L11; assembly: GCF_024181785.1. Classification (NCBI taxonomy): domain Bacteria; kingdom Pseudomonadati; phylum Pseudomonadota; class Gammaproteobacteria; order Vibrionales; family Vibrionaceae; genus Vibrio; species Vibrio sp. Y42_MX_L11. The sequence goes on along the minus strand of NZ_JAMZAP010000010.1, from coordinate 161,762 downwards.
AATTTATTCAACTCCCTCTATTCTGTACTAAGCAGTTAGTAAAATTTTACTTGTTTAAGTTAACCTTGATGCGTTCTGGCTTGAACGGATATGGGGTAAAATGCCATTTTTAAATTAAAATAAATAAATTCATCAGCTTACGTTGGTTTTTGTCTTGTGTTTCTATTTCGGTCATGTTTTTTGTGTAATTAAATTACAAGGCGGTTATTGGGCCTGTTTTCAAGTAGAGGATTATGCTGAAAAGACAAAAAAGACACGTTGTAACAGAAAAATAAAATCTGAATATAGTTATATAATTGACCTTATAGAGACAGTAAGTGCTCGCAGACGTATGTCGGTTTTAGGTTGAACATAGGAGTGTTGGACTCTGTTTTACCTCTAAATCTTGTCTTTAATTCAGTGTTGTCTATGAAAATAGCTCTTAATCTTGATCGATGGATTACACGAAGAAATTACTTATTGCCAAGTGGTTTTACTAAACTAGGCGACGTTGTAATTAGGAATATAAAACAAGCTGCAATAGAAATTGACAGGATTTAGAAGCGTAGTGACAGTGTAGCGTGGGTTTGTTTGCGTTAGTTACATAGTTATGTACATCCTAAGGAGGGAGAACAAAATGGGCCACATATCAATAACCGGTTCCTAAGTCACTAGTTGACTTCACGAGCCTTCAATGGCTATTAGATAGCTGATCGCTCGGCTGTTTCCACATTCTTATATCAAACTCCCATATTTTCATGAAATATGAGTTTAGACATTGCATTCGCTCTTAGTGAACTAGACTTACTATAAGCACATGAAAACTAACTAGGAGAGAAAGAATGAGTTACAAGCACGTTTTAGTCGCTGTTGATTTATCTCAATCTAGCCAAGTCGTTATCGAAAAAGCAATAACTCAAGCAAAGAACTCGAACGCCAAACTTTCATTCGTTTATGTGGATGTTGATCGTGTGATCATGGAGCCGAAAGAAGAACAAAAGTTGCAAAAGGAGCTACAAGAACTCGCTGATAAATGCCTATATCCAGTACACGAGACGATGGCAGTTATCGGTGACCTTCATATCAAATTGTCGGGAATCGTAAAAAAAGAGGGAATAGACCTAGTTGTCTGCGGTCATCATCATAATTTATTGAGCCGTTTCTTTTCATCGGTACCAAAGGTAGCGAATGAGGTTGAAGCGGATTTATTGATTGTTTACTTGGATGAGTGACAGTAACGCAGGTTTGTGCCACATCTTTTGTAATCCCGTTTTTCGCATATTAAAAAGCCGAACGTTTGTGTTCGGCTTTACGTATGATTGACGACAAAATAATTAACCAGGAATGGCAGAAGCCTCTTGGGATAAAATAGATGCAGACTCTGCGTTTGACTGCAAATCAAAATGCACGTTAACTTGCACACCTTCTCGCTCAAAAGTGACATCATCAAAATCGGTCATAGCGATTTTGAATCCATTTCTAGCAAAAAAGCCAGTCACCATAGTTCGCTGCTTAATTTCTAGTGCAGACGCGAGTAGCTTATCCATGGCATTCTCCTTGGTTATTGTGGGGATATGGGTAGAAGATACACGCAGAACGGTATGAAATCAATTTAATATAAAGCTGCTTTCGATTAAATTTTTAATGTAAGTCAATCTATCGTTTAACCCACGTGATTTATTCCACGCAAAGCCTTGATAATGAAACGGTATAGCATCTCATGTTGTGATAACAAGCATAAAGATGGGGATTTTCATAAATGCCTAACGAGGCTCTTTGAAACAATACGTTACAAAGCTTCTCGCTAGACCTCATGAGTTATCAAAGGAAAATTATAAACCTGAAAAGCCATCCTAAAGTGATTCATTTTTCAATATTTTTGATAACTCAGACCTAATAAAAGTAGATATTTCAGCTAGCTTTCTTGGTAAAGGGTTTTGATAAGGGTAGGCGATATACATGGAGCGTTCTATATCAAAATTTTGTGAAATTTGGATATTGTTGTCTATATGGTTACCTTTTACAAGATAATTTGGGATGACGCCAACCCCAACCCCCTCAGAGACAAAGTTTATTAAAATAGAGGTGTTATCAACTTCGATAACGTCAGTGTACTGCTTTTTAATCGATTCCTTATTCGAGTGATTCTTGTAGATTAATAGCGTGTTATTATTGGCATTGTTAACTGTAGATATTAAAACATCGTTATAATCACCGATTTTATGTGCAATCAGAGTGTCATCAATAATATTATTAAGCCTAATCGCTAAATCTACATTACTTTCTAATAAATTCTCAACATTGTTACTTGATGATATTTCAAAGTTCACTGCTGGATATCGTTCTTGTAAGCCTTTAAGAACAGAACCAAAAATAGAAGAGGCTATAGAATTGGGCATTGTAATTTTAAACTTTCCATTAATGCATTCACTCAACGAGCTAGCTCTGTAATTTAACTCCTGCAAGCTCTCTAACGTTTTGATGGCAAGCTCTCTAATGCTTTCGCCATGATCAGTTAAAACGAGTTTTCTTGTTGTCCTGTGGACGAGTGTTACACCAAGTTGCTTTTCTAATGCCGCTAACTGCCTGCTGACTTGAGCTTTCGACTTTCCAAGTTCTTTTGATGCCTCTGTAAGAGAGAGGTGTTTACAAATGGCTGCAAAGCAGACCAGCTCATTGTTCATCAATTCCATGATTGTTACCTTTTTGCAACTCTGAGTCACGTTGTCTTTTAACGGGAGGGAAAGTATAACTTGCATCAACGGAGGGGGACAATGATATTTAAAAGCCGTCATGAAATAATGGCAGACTACTATCTTAATAAAACTATATTGGATATTAAGTTAAACAAATATCCTGAAGAAATTAACTCAATCGACTTAAATAACGAAAATGAAAATTTAAAAATAAAAGTTCTCTCTCGTGAAATTACTAAGTTGGATTCAGGTAATTTAATTGTCGATTGCGCATCATTGATAATGACTCATTCAATATCGACAAAAGTAATAATAAAGATCGAACTTGAAAATAATTCTTTAAATTATAAAGTTAAAAATGTGAGAATATTTAAATATGAAGACTGCAATACAAAATTCGAAAAGATCTGTTTATCAGAAAGGTACATTGTATAGAATAATAAATAATATTAGTGCTTTGTATACAAAATCGTTAGTAAAATTATTTGGTGAAGAGTTGAGAATCCATCATTGCAAACATAAAATTAATGTAAGAACCACTAGTGAGTTGAGTGAACATATGAAGAAAGATCTAGGTATAGATTGAAAAGTAGAGAGTTTACGTTCCTATAAAGCTAATGTAATAATTACACTTTTGGGGATGAACAATACGTGCCCATAAGTGAGAACATTGAATTTTCTCATCCTTTCGATAACTTAAAACATAAGTTATCGAAAGGATATAATGAGATTTGAAGACAAAGGCTTTAAGCAATCGTTAGGTTGCTTATCTGATATAACTTAAACACTAGCTCATGCCCAGCAGAGTTAGTATCGAACTTCAATAACGCCAGCCAAAGATCTTGTTAACTCAGAAAGTTGGAGAGAAATAATGGAATATCCAATCCAGCTGTTCGGTTACTTGAATGAGCAAGATGCAGAACCAACGTGCATGGTGTCGAACGTAACCAAAGATACAGTGCAGGAACTTAATCGGCTACTGCAGTCTATAAAGCGAAAAGCCAAATACGGCGTCACCAAGCTATCATCTTCAATGCTAATCTTCTAACTCTAAAGTGCGTATTATGGGCGCTTATGATGAATACGATTGCATATGCGTATCCTATAAAATGTCTCTCTTTTGAGGGACAATTCAATGAAGTATCACGAAATGACTAAAAACTATATTTTTCGTGAATTTGAATGTGGTTTAACCGTCGAAGAAGCTGCCAAACTTTGTTTGAAAACTGTGAGAACGGTCAAAGAGTGGGATAAGGGGAAATCCATTCCGCCAGAGTGCAAACGCTTGATGAGGATGAATAGGGGGAGGGAGCTTAGCTGTTGTGAAGAGTGGGAAAACTTCGTAATGAGGCATGATCGTCTAGAGCTTCCGACAGGGCAGTTGGTTACTGCTCAGCAAGTTTTGATTGGAGTAGCGTTGCTCGAGATCGGAGCCTCAAATGATATTGAGGTAGCGCACCAGATTCTTAAATATGCAAGGGTATTGAAGAAAATCGTGTAGTAAAAAAGGCTCCTTGTGGAGCCTTTATCTAGACAGTCATATTACTAACTTGGCTTTGTATAGTAAGACTAATATTGTGATTTTTTCTAAATTTGGCTTTGAGGTTCTGATAAAGAGTTGAAAACTGTGGATGTCTAACCTTGCTACAAACGATAAACCCATGCTTAGATTTACAATTTGAGTGGCGATTTTTAAAAGTAGCCGCAGTCACTTCTAATTGAGATACGCCTTGTTCAAAATCCTTACCTTTAAGCTCAACATAAACTAACTTCTTAATGTGGGGGCTAATCTTATTGTCCTGATTAAGATCCTTAGTAATTTGAGCTATGTCCGCATTCGGTGAAAATACTTCATACATATAATCACACTTTTTTTGTCCCACGCTCGCTATTAGACCACCATCTACTTTGTATAGTTTTGCGGGAATTTGTTTAGGGTTTTTGAAATCAAACTTCCTATTATTCTCACTACAAGGCATTAGTTTCTTCGAGCAGGTTACGGTAGCACTAATATAATCAAGATTACTCATTCCCTTCCTCATCTTCGCTATATAAAATGTCAAGCAATTTATCAAACTCGTCACTGAATACGGAGGAAACAGAATCAATAAGTGTTGCATCTATAAGTTCTGACTCTTCATCAAGAATAGATTTAGAATAGCCATCAATTATAGAGTAAGCGTTTAAGTGTTTAAAATCGATTCCTAAATATGGATTAAAGTCTTTTTCTAAGTCAGAAGTCTTGTTATCTAGCTCTCTAATTTTACCTACGTAAAGCAGGTTATTAATGGCTGTCAGTACATAAGGACTGTGTGTAGTAATAAAATAATTTGGAGCATCTTCATAGCATGACCTTAACAGCGCTAGAACTTTAACAACGTTATATTGCGCTTCCGGGAAAAGGTGAGCTTCTGGCTCTTCAACATAATAGTTACCAGGGAAATCTGACCAAAAATAAGATATCATTCGGACAGTTATCAAAATCGGTAAACTTTCCTGCTGCCCAGAAGATGTATTAATAAGGCTTAATATACCCTCTTTAGTTTCTAAATATTCATCCCCATTGATAGATCTGAATTCGCCATGCAAGATGCTATAGATAATTTCGTCAACATATTTCAATACATCCTGCTGTTCATCGGATAAGTATGCTTCAATTCTATCAAGAATTTTACGACTAATTTTTTTGTTATTTATGTCTTTGGCTAAGTTATATACATTGCCAAACTCAGAAATCATTTTATCAATTCTTCCCGTTTCGGAAAGTAATGAGAATATATTTTCTGACAATGTGGAGAATATAGCTCTAGATGCTGGTATGTACGAATTAAAATGAAACAAAGTATCGCAGTGTTGGAAATATCGTAATTCATCATATTTGAAATTATGAAACATTTTGCTCAATGATGTATATTCGTCAGAAGGAACATGGTTTTGATAACGAATAAATTTCTTTTTTCCTTGTGTGAAAAAATTATTGGTACAATCTAAAAGAGTAACCTTAATACTTGACTTTACTTTTACCTTTTCAATAGTTATACCGTGATATTCATCATATCTAAAAGTAATCTTAAATGGTTTGTCTTGCCACGTTTCTTTGTCAAAAAGGCTGACAAAATTAGAAATAATTTCTTTATCTACTTTGTTCTTTCTCGAGTTGTTTTTTATCCCATCAAATAAGGATTCTGTGGCAAACTCTGTGAAAAAGTAACAAAGTTTAGCGATGATACTTTTACCACTAGCTTGCTGACCGATTAAAACTGTAAAGCCGCCAATCTCTATGTCGACATGCTTCAATGTTATAAAATTATCTATAATTAGTCTTTTCATTTTAATGATTTATCGTTAGCGTAAACTCGCTGCAATCCTATCATGAAGACGCTAACTATCGCATCTTTTAAAACTGATTTATAGACACAAGACGCATATGGCTGTTGCTTTCTTATAGAAACCTCTGTTAATTTCGTGGAATTTACCCCCGTAATACAGATTCGGGGGTTTGACCTCCCGCCGCACGTCGCGCAATCGTCCTAGCCCGTCCTCACTTGCTCCGCGCGTCCGTCGGAGAGAACCCAGAAAAGAAGAATAAGCATTGCTCGACACTCGCAAAGCTTTGATGTTGTGAGTATGCAGCGTTCCAGTCGGTTAACGCGCCTTTGGTGTGGATAGTCTCTGCAAGGCTGGTCTAGCAGGAAGGAGGGCGGCAGCATCCAAGTCGCTTTGGGCTGCTAACCGCGCCGATTAAGTGATGAGGCTAGGTTTTGCTAAGGTGGGCGGCTTGGTGCCTCGTCGTCGCTCCGCAACTCCTTATCCCTGCGGGGCTGGCACCGTGCCTTTAATTGAAGTAGTCGACCAATTTGCCTAGGAGGTATCTCGCAAGGTCATACACGATCACCACAATGACAGCGTTCACTATCGAGAGATGATCAAACAGCTCGATGATCTCAACGAGCTGTCCATGCGTTACGTATTCATTCATTAGGTTTCGCCTCCACTAAACAGACCGCCAACAGGTTTAAGTTCAATATCTTGCTCTTGCCGTTGCGCATATTGCTCATACGGCGAACACGTGACATAGAAATTGGATGTGCCGCGAGACAGCTGGACGAGGCAATCGTCCAGATATTCCATCTTGACGCCCAACTTATTTAGGAATCCGTCATCGAGGTAAGTCACACCGCGTGGTGTGACAACCTCAAAATGCACGTTGACGTGTATCGAGGTGGCTTTGTGCCAACGTTCCACGGCAGAAACATAGATACTCTCTGAGTTCGCCAGTGGGAACCAAGCAGGAACGGTGCCTACGTCATGATAAGACTCATTCCCGCAACCAGAACCCGTACAGCCAGAACCACTAGAACCCATGACAGAACCAGGCGAACCACTTTGACCAGGACGTGCTTGACCTTGCGAAGTCGAAACGCCACTTTGCTGCGAAGTTTGATGAAGCTGCGTTCCTTCCGAAGTTGTCGTCTCAGAATCAGAAACCATACCAATAAGCGCATAAACTAAGTACCCAAATGAAAGCACGACCAGTGCCATAGCTGCTAAGAATTTCGGGTTAAGGAAGATATTCTTTCCAAGCCCCGACTTGGTGATTTGCCCCGTGACGGTCGAGGCGTAGAGTAGGTGGACATCAAGCGGCACCTTGAGGTTATAAACCACATCGTCTTTGCTTGGTTTGGTGACCGTTCGAGTCGGGTCATGTTCCAAGATGCGCGGTTTGCGGTTGGAAAAGAAGATCCCATCTTTCCCCTTATGTTGCTTGGCCAACTCCGCAACACCTTTTAACTCTTTCGGGATTTGAGCAAAGTCAGGCGTGAGCAACACAATGTCCCAGTTGTAGTGCCGGTGCTCCATAAAGGCGTTGTTAAAGTTCTCTGGATAGATGATGCGTCCTTGCTCATCAAAGCGTGTGCGTTGGCAATCGTCTATCTCGCCATTGTCCAAACTGGATGTATCAATCGTTAGCCAACGAGAGTGAAACAGCTCGGAGAATCCTTCCGGTAAGTGAGGCTCAAAGTCAGTGAAAGGGCGCTTGTGTATGTTCGCCATTTTGAAACCTGCATTGACCGAGAAGATTTGCTGACACTCATCAATGAGGATGAATGCCCCAATGGGTGCCCAACAGAAGAAGTATTTCCACAGCTCGAAGCCTTCAGGATTGCGAGAGCTAATGCGAATGAGCCGAGCCGTATCAGGGAACTTCTCACCAAGGCGTTGTTCAATCACTTCAAGTGGCTGCATGCCATGAATGTTGGTAATGCAAATTCGACCTTCACGCAGTGCAGGCAGTAAGTCAAACCACACGGCGCAAGCCGATTTGTAAGAGCCACCGTGACCGTATCGAAATGAAGTAGCCATTCAATCACCAGTTAAAGAAACGCATAACTAAAGACGTAGCGAACGCATCAAAGATGACACGTAGCCCAGAGGTGACGCCGTATTCCGTCAAGATATAACGGACGTCAGAAGGAAGCGCATTAAAGCGGTCTTCGACAAGCGTATAGACGCCATATTCTTCGAGCAGCAGCTGCGCAATCTTGAGTGCAATTTGTATCGAGGCAATCTTGATATCGAGCCATACTGAGATAAGCCACATCGCACCATATTCAAATGCGTTCTTTATCCATTCAATCGCCACATCAAAGAAGTCGAGAAAGGTTTGCCCAATGTTGGCAATAAACTCTAATGCTGAGTAGATGTATTCCATGTTATTTACTCCGATTACCAAACAGAACCCAAAGGGCGATTAAGGCACAAATGAACAGCACGACAGGGCGCACGTAGCCCGATACCGCATCAAAACGCTGTAGTCCTGATTCAACGGTTGCGCCTTTGATATTGAAAGACTTGTCGCTTAATGTGCCGTTGTTGAAGTTGGTGCCGATAGTGATTAAACCTTTAATGTCGTCCACATAGCCTTGGATGGATTCGGCTTTTTCATCTATCGTGGTTTGCAGGTTGGCAAAGTCTTCTGCCGTGAAGATTTCGCCAGTAATAGCGGTGCCCGTAGGTGTGCCAAACTCTGAGCCAGTCAATAGACCCTCAATTGCATTTAAGCTGCTATCGAGTTCGCCCATGGAATCACCAAGCCCTTTTAAATCGTCACGAATACCAATGGTGGCGTTGGTATTGTTGTTCACCGCCGTAGTGATATCGCCGTTGGCCTGTTGGATGAGTGCCTTGGTGTTGCTATAAATCTTGTTGTCATTGATTTGCTGCTCTTGAATGGCTTGGGTGTTATCGACCAAAGAGCCTTTCACATCAATCACCGCGTTGGTGATGTCAGCGTGTGACTGGTTGATATCGACGTTAAGATCATGAATGCCTTTGTTCACATCCACGTTAAGCCCTTTAATAGCAGAAAGGACTGCCGTGTCTGTCGATTCATCCGTGTCAGGGTCTTCTACGTCCGGTTTATCATCAACGACACCGGGATTGACCGTGTTGGTTGAATCATCGGGTAGGACACTTGGGTCTTCAATCTCGCCTGTTGGGTCGTCAGGGTCATGGGTTGGGTCTTCTGGCGTATCCGGTGGAATGATTGGCTCGTCTGGCCCATTCACGCCCCAGAAAAGTGTGCCACCTTCACACTGACGTCCAGTGTAAGCAAAGCGCAGAGAGCATTGAGAGTCGGGCGTGTACTGTCCATCAGGAACGCCAGTACAAATAATGGTGGATTCGTTTTTGGTCATTTCGCATCGAGTGGCACCGTAGTCACCGTAACACGCGCCCGTCACCAGTTCGCCGTAAACCGCAGGGTGCCAATACAATTTCACCGTATCGCCAATGGACTGTTTGAACTGACAAGCATCCATGCATGAGCCATCAGGATTCGTCCCATAGTCACATTTAGGCTCGCAGGCTATCGTTGAGCTATTAAATCGCTCGCCAGATGGACATCTCGCTTTCTCATATATAACGTAGGTCTCGTAGTAGCCTTTATTGTTATAACAATTTGAAGCATATCGGTTGTAACCTAAATCAGTATCGTAAAGCACAACAGAACAATCACGCACACCACCGTAAAGGTTTTCACCGTAATTCTCATACAAACACGCATGGACAGAAGAGGGATTATTCCAAGCTCTTTTCTCATAGCATCCCATCATTCCCGAACTTGCATACATTTCTAAAGCACTAGAGTGACAGGCTAAAAATAAGAGAGAGAAAAAAATAAGGTAACGAAAAGTGAGACTAATATTCATCACAACAAACCAATAAAAAAGGGAGCCGAAGCCCCCTTTATCTATTGATTAGTGAGTATTGATGCCACTCACAAAGCCGTGGAGGAATGCCCCCGCAAAGGCAACACCTAGAACGATAGCGAGAACATCTCCAAGTAAATTACCCGATAAAGGAGGCATAGAGGTGAGCCGTTAGCGACGCAAGAAGCCAACAACCATGGTCACACCAAAGCCCAGTGCAGCCATACCAATCAGACCCGCCACAACCAGTGATACGTTAGCTTGACCACCGGATACCGCAGAGTTGATTGCGCCCGTGATATCGACTTCAGCGAACGCCGGAGAGACAGACGCGGCCATCAGTGCAGCGCCAGCTGCGGTTTTTTTGTTTACGACTGCGTGTTTTACGTTAGTTACAACAAGTTCTAGTTTTTTCATAAGATTTACCTTTTACTCATAAGGCGAACAACACGACCCACCCAGTGACCAACGACCATGTTGATCAAGAGCACGCCACTGACATACAGGAACAAGTCACCGTTGAATAGGACTGGTTCCTTATATTCTTGGTAGTCCACCGCCGAAATCAGCACGTATTCTTGGCAATCCGCAACAGGCGTTTTTGTTGCTTTCAAATTGCCATACTGGTTAACGACGGTGACGCATACAGACATTTTTTAGCCTTGAACGGGTTTCATTGAAGCCTCGAAGTGCTTCTTAATTTCTTGGTCGACTGGAATAAGCTCAGTCACGATAGCACCTGCCAATGGGTCGTCTGGGTTAATCTCCAAACGCAATTGGTACTCACGGCGAGGAACGAGGGCACCAGTGCGCTCAAGTAATAGGGCGTATTGATGATCAATCATCAACGGTTGGTCCCACTGTGGATTCACATCACCGGATTCACCGATAGTGCGGCGTTTGAATTTCTCTGAGTTGATTTCACGTAGAGGACGCGACACGTTCAGTTGAGCACTGTCACCACGTGCTGAGTTCCAAGTGATATCCATGCCAAGTACAAAAACGGATTTAGCCATTTGTTAAGTCTCCAATATGTGAGTCACCAACTTGCCGTAGGTATCGGGGAAGGTGAATTTCGTTCCATCACGGACAAGGGAACCGACGACGGTTTCAATGTCGCCCTCATGGAACTCGATAAGTGAATTAAGGATTTTCCCGTACTGACGACGCATCCAGTGCGCAGAGGCCAACAGGTCTAACGCCGCGCGTTTGGTCGGGACAGGTTTGGTATTGAATTTCTTTGCAGTAGAAATCGAGGCTGCGAAATCATTGAGCGCGGCATACGCGCCAGCTGGATTCAGCAACACATCAACATTCCATTTTTTCAGCTCAACTTCGGAGCGGTACCAGACAAGGCCAGTGTTCGCGAGTTTCTGCTCAAGAGCCTTGTTGTAGATACGCCAATAAATGCGCGAGGTACGCGAACCAATCGAGTATTGCTCTTTGGTGTAAATCGGTTTGCCGTCTTTTCCGATACTGGCAATGGTCATATCTTCATGAAGCACAGGGCCACGACCACGTTCTGCGGTGCGGAAACAGTCGTCACGCCACGCCTTGTAAGCGTATTCGCAATCAAAAAGCCCGTCGTAATCGTCATAGGCCAAGTCAACACGCGCCAGAGTTTGCACACCAAGTACATTAGTCAGCCAGTCATGCAGCGACCACGTAGGACGACGGGCAAATACATGCTTGCATCCCGTTCCGTTGATTTGGAAATGCACCGTGTCATTGTTACCGCCGATACCAACGAAGCCGCAAAAGTCCTCACCATCTGGCGAAGTCAGTTTCATGGATTCGGTGTAGAACTGGAAACCCAAACCGCGAGGCGCAGACAGCGACAAACCAAGCACTTGGTTGGTGAAGATGCGCAAGCAGTCTTCCAAGTAATTGCGATAACAGATATCAAACGCTTTGTTGTACGCATCAATCTCGTCGGAAGTCTGAGCGACGGTCGGATTAAACACAGGTGGAGCAGGGAACTTAGGCGCACGACAGTGACGCTGTAACAGTCCAGATTTGGCAAAGCCTTTGTATTCCTCATGCTTGTGCAATCGACGAACGGCATCGTGACAATGACGTAAATCCTTCACGGCAAACGTAAAACACAGGTAATCAATATGAACGCTTTGCTCATCGAAACTTTTAAGGATGTTAGTTGCAGTAGTCATCGAACACCCCCATATTGATACGTTGTTCAACGGTCGTGTTGGTGATGGACACCAACTCATAAGAAGCGAACTGAGACGAAGCCCAAGACTCAAGATGAGACATGGATTTAAGCAAATCCCATTCGTCGCAACCTTTGACCAACACAGAAACCGTGTAGTCAGGCAGCAAGTCGTAATAGATGATTTGAGCTTCGTTCATGATTACTGAGCCTCCAATGTTGGAGTGCCAAAGCTGAGTGGCGAACGAAACCAAGCTAAAATCGGCAGGGCGCTGATATTCAGTTCAAACGGTATGGTGTCGTTCTTAGCCTGTTTAGCTTGCAAACAAGCAAGGATTTCAGTGACAGCGTCACCAGTAAATAAAACACCGTTAGACAAAGACTTACCAATGCGATGTACGCCAAGTTTCTTGAGATAGTGACGAATCCATTTGGTTGGTGTTGGCATTGAACGGGAAACCGAGCGAACCATCAGAACGCCTTGATTGAGTTCAAAGCGCAGAGAGCCAATGAACTGAGCTCGTGACTGGTTAGCGGATTTCTTTACGGACTGATTAACGCGTTTAACTGATTCTTGCTGTTGTTCGTGTTGAAGACGACGTTGTTCAAGACGAGCATGAAAGGCTTTTTGCTCAGCAGCGCGTTTGAGTTCGTTAAAGTAGTGATGACATTGAATGGCGAACTCAGTGAGTTGGCCGTCATCATCATACATAGATTGGTTCAGGTGCTTACGGAAGAACACGCCAGTAAGTCGAGGACTAAGCGCACATTCATTTTCGATAAGGGATTTGATTTGTTCCGTAAGCATAAAAATCACCTAGAGTAATTTAGACAGTGACCGCTAAAGCAGCGAATACATTAAATTCTGTACCGATTAAATACAGAATCTTATGTATCGTCAATACAGCAAATTATGTGTTAAAAGACTAAAATCGGTTTAATGACGTGAATTGAGGACGCTACAAAATGTATACAAACAAGCTGCTCGACGCTTATAAAGACAAGATGAACTACGTTCAATACAAACAGATAGCTCATGACTTGGGTGTAAGCCCGCAAATGATCACAGAAGTTAGAAAAGGTCGAACATTTCTTAATGAGAATCAGATACTTATGCTTGCGGACGCTGTAGGCGAAGATAAAGAAAAGGCTCTGATTGGCTTAGCGATGGATAAAGCAAAAACGCACGAAGCGCAGACACTATGGCAGAACATAGGAAAAAAGTTTAACGGACTTGGATTATCAAGTATTTCAATGGCTTGTGCTGGATTAGCCTTAGTGATTGCAAGTCCTAAAGAATCACTATATCAGTGCGCATTATGTATATTATGTTAAATGATGAGTGCTCGTACGCCAAATGTTGCCAATGAGTACTCCTACTCCCCTGTGGATTTGAAATTTAAGGTCTCTATCATAACCATTAAACATAATGGCTATTTACCATAAAATAGCTAATATCGATCTATCAATCTGCGATTGCTTGTTCTTCAATTAGCGTATTACTTACTAAAATAAAAAATGGCGTCTATTTTTAGACGCCATTCTGAGTTTTCCTGAATGTAAATTAACCACCGGCTAATTTGACTGTCATGCCTTTCTTTTCAAGATGCGCTTTGATCTTGTCTCTAGCATCACCTTGAATTTCGATATTGCCATCTTTTACCGAGCCACCACAGCCGCAGACTTTTTTGAGTTCTGCAGCCAATAATTTTAAAGGTGCATCATCCAAGTCTAAACCTGTAACGATGCATACACCTTTACCTTTACGTCCTTTCGTTTGGCGCTGAATTCGTACAATACCGTCGCCTTTGGGGCGAGATGTTTTCTCTTCTTCCGGCTTAATTCGACCGGTTTCTGTTGAATATACCAGAGTCATTCTATTGTTTCTTTTGTTGTTGAGCTTGCATCGCTTTTTGCTTTGCAACTAAATAAGCTTCGATATGACGTTGAATAGCAGTTTTACTACCCTTAATCAGTTTACCATTAAACATACAGTACCAAGAGTTGGGCTGACCTGTATCATTTTGAATCGTATAACCGTTAAAGACTTCTGATTTTGCACCACCAACTTGCTGCGCTCTTTGTCCAAGGGCGGCAAACTCTTTGGGATCAATAATTGATGCGGTGTCGCACCACCAATCAATGCTTTTCTTTACCGCCGTCAAACTACCTTGTAAGACGTGGTTCTTGATTTTAACCTTCCAAATACTGCCATCTGGTCCGCCTGACTGCAGGTTAAAACCTCTATAGTTTGAAATCGCCATACCACTGAGTCATCTGTTTAATGCGTTGATATAATCATAATTGCTACTGAGCAATATTCAAATACGGCTTGAATAAACCTTGCTCTAGAAAACAATTTCTATCATAAAACGCGCCTTGATAACGTTAATCACTTTGCACTGTTTATACAATCTTCCAAGAACTCATGGAATTTGTGCCCGTTATTTTGAAGCATTTTAGGGAACATCGAGATCGGAGTCATACCTGGGAATGTGTTTACTTCGTTTAAGTAAATCTCATCATCTTCCGTTAAGAAAAAGTCGATACGAGACAAATGGCGAAGATTCATTTGCTTAAATACCCTCTCAGATGCGTGCTGAATTGCATCTAATTGTTCTTGGGTTAGATTCTTCGCTTCAACTTCAGTTAGCGAGTGACTTGAACTGCTGTACTTTTCATCGTACGAGTAAAAAGCACCGTCAGGTGCAATAACCTCGCCTGGCTTCGTTATGTGCAGCTGGCCATTCATCTCATATGCAGCAACTTCAAGCTCTCGTGGTTTTACTGATTTTTCAACCAACACTTGGTCAGAAAACCCAAACGCATCATTTACTGCATTGGAAAGTTTATCTTTTTCTGTGACGCTGTAACATCCAACAGATGACCCTTGACGCGCGGCTTTGACAAAGACTTTTCCCCATTTTTCAAATGCTTTATGAGCTTGAGTATGAGCTTCTTCATCGTTGCGCGTTAAGAATAAGTATGGCGTATTGGGAATGCCGATAGCGTCGTACCAAAGCTTAGATGTGATTTTATTGAAGCTATTGCTACTTGCTTCTGGCCCGCAACCCAGGTAAGGAATGCCTGCGATTTCAAACAGAGATTGAATATCACCTGTCTCGCCTGGAAAACCATGTATACAAGGCACAATGAAATCGATGGTTTGATTAGATTCACTTGAGCACAACTGCTTGGTATTGAGATCCAAGTAAACCAACTCACCTTGGTTGGTCATCCAACCTTCGTTTTTTATTTCTACGCGTGTAACGTGAACGTCTTCAATAAGATTTAATTGTTGTTCGACAAAGTTTGCAGACAATAATGAAATCTCGTGCTCAGAAGAGCCGCCGCCGCATAGTAGAAGAATATTTTTAATCATGAATCAATCTTTCCGTGACCTACAAAAGATACTATTTATTATGATAAACCTTTGAAGTGTGACGTACAGTAATTTTAGTGTGAGGAATTTTGTTCGAGTAGGATTTGAACAAATAAATAAGGGAGCTATTCGCTCCCTTATTTGATGTGTTAGTTTAATTTGTTAAGCGTTGGGTAGGCTGAGTTTTTAATGGCGTCAATGCTTTTAACAAATGGTCTTAACTGCTGAAATTGAGCAGGCAAAGTCGAAATCGCTTGCTTGGCTTCCGCGCTTGTTGCGTAGTCTCCGTATAAAACTGAGAACCACTTAGTACCGTTGACGACTTTATAGTTTTCCCAAATCGGCTGACCGTTTTGTGGTAGTTTATTTGCAAACTGATCGACTTTCGCTTGGCTACCCACAGCGGCGACTTGAATGGTATAGCCAAATCGTTGAATGCCAGCTTGCTTTTTACTCGGTGGTACTATCTTAACTGGCTTCGCCTGCTCTTTTGGCGTTAGCTTGACTACTTTCTTCTCTTCAGGCTTTGCCGTCATTTTCACAACAGTTGGTTGTACGTCTTTTTCTACTACAGCGTTTTCAGACGCCATAATTGGCTTAGAGATACGATCTGATTTGTAGTCCTCTCGATAACTTTCAGAAGTTACGTCTGTGATGTAAGTTTCAGATGCACAAGCAGAAAGCAGGACTGACAAGCCGATGATTGCGATTTTTTTCATGAAGTAACAAATGCTCTGGATAAATATTACGATAAATCATGCCGATAGCAGGGCCGTTTATCAAGCATCAAATACAATAATCTGTGATTTTGATGTGATGAATAACACAAACTCCATAAGCATCGCCCACATTTTATTCAATGTCTGGTCTGAAGGCGTTTTATCAATAAATTATTCGTTTATGATTGATATGAAACCGATAGGCAAACGTTACTTGCAAACGGCTAGGAGTCAGCATGAATAAACTACATAAACTCTTTAAACCCAACTCTGTGGCCGTTATTGGTGCATCTCAAAAAGCATTGCGAGCAGGGCATGTCGTTATGCGTAACCTTCTACAAAGTGGATTTGGTGGCGCGATTATGCCAGTAACGCCGCGATACAAAGCGGTATCCGGAGTTATAGCCTACCCTGATGTGGCTTCCCTACCCTATACGCCAGATATTGCGATTTTATGTACGAACGTTTCACGCAACGAGCAACTGCTTAAAGAGTTAGATGAGAGAGGCACGCCGTTTGCGATTGTTATCTCTGATGACGCTAAGCCTTTAAATATTTCATCATTGAATATTCGAGTTTTAGGACCAAACAGCTTGGGTATTATCTTGCCTTGGCACAATTTTAACTGCACGTTTTCTCCTGTTGCGGCTAAGCCCGGAAAAATTGCGTTCATCTCACAATCTGCGGCGGTTTGTACCACAGTGTTAGACTGGGCAAATGATAAGAATATTGGCTTTTCTTCGTTCATTTCGATTGGACGCGGACAGGATATCGATTTTGCAGATTTGCTTGATTACTTAAGTATGGATGGGAATACGGAAGCTATTCTGCTTTATGTGGATAACATCCAAGATGCTCGGCGATTTATGTCTGCTGCGCGAGCTGCTTCACGTAACCGCCGTATATTGGTATTAAAAGCTGGCCGCTCTAAAGAGATGAATACTTTCGAACAGCAAGATGGTGATACGCTTGATGTAATTTACGATTCTGCCATCCGTCGAACTGGTATGTTACGAGTCAGCAATACGCATGAGTTATTCGCTGCGGTAGAAACACTCACGCATTCTGTGCCACTTCGTGGGGAGCGTTTAGCGATCATCACCAATGGCGGCGGCCCTGCTGTTATGTCCGTTGATACTTTGATTGAACGTGGTGGTCAGCTAGCAACGCTTGATGACGCTTCCATTGAGCAATTACAAACTGTACTCCCGTCCAACTGGCGCGCTCGAAATCCGATTGATCTGTCTGGTGACGCAACAAAAAAACGCTACATTGATACCATTAACGCACTGATGAATAACGACTGTGCAGATGCGATCTTGATTATGCATAGTCCTTCTGCAGTTTCCGACCCTCTTGAAACTGCTCAAGCTGTTATTGAAGCGATCAAGGCTCACCCTCGGCATAAGCATTTTAATATCTTGACCAACTGGTCAGGAGAACAAACGTCGAGAGAGGCACGACTGGCATTTACTCAAGCTGGCATTCCAACCTATCGAACGCCGGAAAGTGCGGTCGTTGCATACATGCACTTGGTTGAGTATCGTCGAAACCAGAAGCAATTAATGGAAACGCCAACGACAGCTGAGCCATTGCACTCTGGAAGTGTGAGTTCTGCAAAAGAATGGGTAAATGAGCGACTACTGGATAAAAACACAGTTTCCCTGGATACGCATCAAACCAGCCCATTATTTAAGCTGTTCGGGTTTAATGTTCTGCCAACATGGATTGCATCTGACGACATTGAAGCCGTTCATATGGCAGAAAATATCGGATACCCTGTTGCGGTTAAGTTGCGATCTCCAGACATTCCTCATAAATCGGATGTACACGGTGTCGCCCTGAATTTAAGAAACAGTCGAGAAGTTTCTAACGCAGCGCTATCCATTTTAGATACAGTAAAGCTCAGTTACCCTTCTGCCAATGTACACGGTCTGCTGGTGCAAGGTATGGCAAAGCTCGGCAGCGCTGAAGAGCTACGGATTAGTATTGCAGTAGATAAGGTCTTTGGACCTGTCATCTTGCTGGGTCAAGGCGGCTCAGAGTGGAATATCGCCCAAGATGCCGTCGCTGCACTTCCTCCTTTGAACATGACGCTTGCACGCTACCTTGTCGTTGTGGCTTTAAAGTCTGGAAAGATTCGCCTGCAGAAACACAAAGATGCGCTCGATATCAGTGAGTTGTCGAAATTCTTAGTTCGTATCTCCCAAATGGCGGTAGAGTTGCCAGAAATACAAAGACTGGATATCCATCCAGTATTGGTGTCGGGAAGCGATTTAACTATCCTCGATGCGGACATCACACTGTGTAAATACGAGGGAGATGCGCAAAAACGTCTGGCGATTCGTCCTTTCCCGGCAGAATTTGTCGAAACAGTGACGCTTCGAGATGGCCAACCTATCCTGCTTCGCCCTATCCTGCCTGAAGATGAGCCGCTGCATGCTCAATTCATTAATAGCGTATCGAAAGAAGATCTCTATAAGCGTTTCTTTTCTGAGGTTGGTGAGTTCAACCATGAGGCTTTGGCAAACTTCACTCAAATCGACTATGACCGCGAAATGGCGTTTGTTGCGGTAGCGTTTAATACCGACGGACCGTCTATCATAGGCGTAGCCCGCGCATTGATTACACCAGATAATAGTGATGCTGAGTTTGCTATTTTGGTTCGTTCAGATTTGAAAGGAAAAGGCTTAGGTAAAGTGCTGATGCAGAAAATTATCAGCTATTGCAAGATTAAAGGCACAAAGCAAATGTCTGGAATGACCATGCCTACAAACAGAGGGATGTTGATGTTAGCTCAAAACCTGGGATTTGAAGTCGATGTTCAGTTTGCCGATGGTACGGCAGATATGGTGCTCCCTTTAAATTGAAAAATAAAGCATTAGCGATAACTTTACTTCTTAGATTCGATAAGTAATGGGAACCTAAGAAGTAAAAGTTACGTTGTTACTTTAGTTTCCAATTCTTTTTCAAGTATTGAATACACCAGGATTTCGCCTCACCCATGGTATTTCGGCGCCATGCTAAGATAATATCCATCGGTTGCTCTTCTGTACCTTCGATTCGCTTCAATACGCCACTATCAATCAAAGGTTGTGCAATTTGGCTTGGTAACGTACCAATGCCTAAACCTGCAGTGAGCGCATCTACTTTGGCCGTAAAGTTGGTGACGGTCAAGCGAGGCTGTTTTTGAATGATATTAATTGAGAGCGCGGGTTGTTCGCGTGCAGTGTCTGCAATGGCAATGATTCGGTACTTTTCTCGCGCCGCCTCATCAAACTTACCACTACGCTTGTGAACATAGTGATCAGCTGCCGCTACCCAAAACATGCTCATTTTACCAATTTTTTCTGATTTGACTTCTTGAGGAAGTGTATCCAGTGATGGGCAAATCAGTAAATCCGCTCTACCTGTATTCAGCGATTCCCAGCTACCAGCCAAGATCTCTTCTTGCAGTCTGACTCGTGTTGAGCTTACTTCAGCCAATGCATCAACCATAGGGAAGAAATTGGATATAGGAATAATGCCATCAAAGGCAATGGTAATATCCAGTTCCCAACCATTCGCCAATAACGTTGCATCATTCACTAACTTTTCACTGGCTTGTAAAATGGCTCGTCCTCTTTCAAGGATGAGCTTTCCTGCTTCAGTAAAATGGGCTTTGTGGCCAGAGCGATCGAAGATAATGATGTCTAAGTCTTGCTCGAGTTTCTGGATCTGATAGCTCAGTGATGACGGGGCTCTATCTAACTCATTCGCAGCAGCTGCAAAACTCCCTCTTCGGTCAATGGCATCCAGAATATGGAGCGCTTCTAACGTAATTGGACTCTGCACATGGCCTCTCTTAATGTGATTTTTGTCACATTGATTGTATTTGGATGATCTTACCAAGAACTAACGTTAAACAATATAACACACTGATAACTAAAGACTAGAAATGCTCATAACCTAAGAGTTCTATTCAGGATAAAGTCACAAGTGATAACGGTAATGATAGTAATTGCTATTTAGATCCATTAATATCCGTTTGTTGTTACCTATTATGGATCTAAGGTATTGAAGCCAATGTATAAAAAAACAATTTTGTCAGCCTCTATTCTGATTGCCCTTTCCCAGACTGCTTATGCGGAAGAAGTTTCTAAGTTTGAAGAAGTCGTTGTGTCGGCAACTCGTACCAACCAAACCATGGATACGGTTGCTGCGTCTGTTGCCGTTATTTCTGAGAAAGAAATCGAAGAAAACATGGTAAAGGACTTGAATGATCTATTCGAGTATACGCCAGGAGTTACTGTTAATGGCACTCAACGCCAAGGCGTTCAAAGTATTAACATTCGCGGGACGGAAGGTAAACGAGTTAAAATCTTAGTAGACGGTGCATCTCAACCAGGTGTATTCAGCGGTGGACCATATTCGTTTATCAATTCTAGTGCCGTTACTGTTGACCCTGATATGCTAAAGAGTGTCGAAATTGTTAAAGGTGCAGCTTCTAGTCTACATGGTAGTGATGCAATTGGGGGTGTTGTCGCATTCGAAACAAAAGATCCGAAGGATTTCCTCAAAGATGGTAAAGACTTTGGTGGTCAAGCAAAACTTTCTTATTCATCGGAAGATAACTCTTTTAGTGAGCATGTAGCTTTAGCAAAGCGTTTCGCTAATACAGAAGCACTTATTGCCTTTACACGACGTGATGGTGGAGATCTACAAAATTTCTCTAAGGCACCTTACGATAACTATTCTGTGGACAACCAAGATTATTACAAAAACGATCTATTGGTAAAACTTCAATCTCAATTGAATGACGCTCATCGCTTGGAGTTCTTGGGAGAAGTTATTTACAACGAGACTGACTCAGAGATCGCACATAAAAGTTACAAAAACTTCAACGCTGAAGACACAACCAAGCAAAATCGCATTGGGCTCAAGCACATTTGGTTTGCAGATGCAGCTATCTCGGATACGATCACGTCCAAGCTTACATGGATTGGTAAAGAAGAAAACGGCGTGTCTAATCGCTTTATCGAAGCCAGCCCAGGTTATCCACCTTACGTACCGCCTAGTGGTGACAACCAACAGAAAAAAGATTATGAATATACTGAAGACAAATTTGAATTCGAAACTCAGTTAGATAAAGAGATTCAAAATCACTATATTGTTTACGGAATATCGTATAAACATAGTGACATCAGTAATACCAATCGCGAGTTGAATTCCGATCCCGGCACGCCAGATACCGTTTACGTTTACACTCCGGATGCAAAAGAAGAAAGCTTTGGTTTATTCTTGCAAGATGAAATTTCACTTCTTAATGACAAGCTAATTCTGACTCCAGGTGTGCGTTACGATTACTTCTCTACTAATCCTTCCAACACCTCTGAAGAGTCATTCGAGAAGTTTAGCGACTCTGCATTAACTGGTCGTTTAGGAGCAACTTACTCTATATCGCAACCTGGCACGATCTTCGCGCAAGTGAGCCAAGGGTTTCGAGCGCCATCGTTCGACGAGCTTTACTACACCTACGATAATCCGGCTCATGGCTATACCAACCGCCCTAACCCAAATTTGGGATCTGAAAAGAGTTTGTCTTATGAGCTTGGTTACCGTCATAACACTGCAGCGTCTGCAACTGAAGTAGCGTTCTACTACAGTGATTACAGTGACTTTATTGAGCAAACGTCATCAAATAATGGTGGTTTAACTGAATTCACAAATATCAATATTAATGAAGCAAATATTAAAGGGGTTGAGCTCTCTAACCGTCTTGATTGGCATGCTATTGCCGGTCTTCCATCAGGCGTGACAACTCGTTTTGTTGCAGCATACACAGAAGGTGAAGATGGTGATGGTAACCCATTGAACAGCGTCAACCCATGGAATGCAGTGGCAGCGGTAAATTACGATTCACCAAATGCACTTTGGGGGACAAGTCTAAAAGTAAACTACACGGCTAAGAAATCGAACAGTGATATCAACTCTGATGGTGATAAAGGCGGAATCAAAGACCAAGTTGCTTTGCCGTCTGCGACAGTCGTTGACTTAACGGCGTACTACAAACCAATGAAAGATATAACCATTCATGCTGGTGTTATGAATCTGACGAATGAAGAATACCATCTTTGGAACGATGTTCGCGGTAAGACTGAGTTAAGTCGAGATAAAACGCAAGCTGAGCGTAATTACAACATTAGTGTTAAATACGAGTTCTAAACCTTAAAAACACAAAAGCCAGCTTAATGCTGGCTTTTTTATGGCTTTCATTTCAAAAATGTAAAGAAAAGTATGAAAAATGAAAGTTTACTGTTTTGCCATCTCTTTTTTCACCATTACTGCTGCTGCAATGATAAAAGTGATGATCAGACCGAGTTCCATGAACTACCCCAATAGCTATGAGAAAATTTATAACCCAAATTAAGAGTCGGACATAGTTTAACAGCTCTATATAGACTTGCTACCTTTTAACCAGTAATTTACGATTTTTTCCGATTTGGATCAAAAAAGACGCAATTATGCGTCTTTTTGTTATTATTGTGTAAATCAAAATTAGGCGTCTGGATAACCTTGAGGGTTGTTAGATTGCCAACGCCATGTATCACCCGTCATTTCTTCTAGAGTGCGAGACGCTTTCCAACCTAACTCATTCATTGCTTTTGATGGATCAGCCCAGCACTCCGCAATATCGCCTGGACGACGTTCAACAAGTTGGTATGGAACATCTTTACCACTTGCGGTTTCAAACGCTTTCACCATTTCAAGCACACTGTAGCCATTGCCAGTGCCAAGGTTGTAGACATGAAGCCCAGCTTTGTTACCTACTTTTTCCAAAGCAGCGACGTGACCATCGGATAAGTCCATCACATGAATGTAGTCACGCACGCCGGTGCCATCTTTCGTTGGGTAGTCGCTACCGAATACAGAGAGGAACTCTCGGCGGCCCACCGCAACTTGAGAAACAAACGGCATTAGGTTATTTGGAATACCTTGAGGATCTTCACCTAACTCACCTGTTGGATGTGAACCTACAGGGTTAAAGTAACGAAGAAGTGTGATGCTCCAATCTGGATTCGCCTTTTGGAAGTCTGTTAAACACTCTTCCACCATTAATTTACTGCGTCCGTAAGGGTTAGTTGCGCTAGTTGGAAAGTCTTCTGTGATTGGAACAGATGCAGGATCGCCATAGACAGTTGCTGAGGAGCTAAATACCAACGATTTAACTCCAGCTTCGCGCATTGCATCAACCAATACCAAAGTGCCATTCACATTGTTGTCATAATACTCTAGAGGTTTTGCTACGGACTCACCGACGGCCTTTAAACCTGCAAAATGGATAACCGCTTCTATATCGTGCGATTTTAGAACCTCTACCATTGTCGATTTATCTCTGATATCGGCTTGGATGAAGGTTGGCTTTACGCCACATACCTTTTCAATGCGCTCTAAGACCGTAGACTTACTGTTGTACAGGTTATCTAGAATCACTGGCGTCATACCAGCTTCGATCATTTGAATACATGTATGGCTACCAATATAGCCCATACCACCCGTAACAAGTACTTTCATTTTATCATTCCTTCTGACGCGAATGGGTTTAGTTTAAAGCTTTGACGTTACGATTTAAACTGTCTCCTGCAATTCACATCCCATTAATATTGCTTGGCCTTTTCCGGCTTTTTTAGCTTGATACATTGCAGTATCTGCACTTTTTAACACTCGAGTGGCATCTCGCTCATTAACACCGACCAATTTTACGCCGATGCTAACGCCAACCTTGAGCGAGTTACCTTTGTACTTGATTGGTGTGCATACGCTTTCGAGCAGTTGTTCTGCAATTCGGGTGACGACTTTTTGGTTGGCAGGATTAACCAACATGACAAATTCATCACCCGAAAGTCTTGCGATTAAATCACTATGTCGAGTCGCAGATGTTAGACGCTCGGCTACTTTTTTCAGAACTTCATCACCTGCGTCATGGCCATAGGTATCATTAACCTCTTTAAAACCATCGAGATCGAGGTAAAGCACCGCAAATTCGTCACGTAAGTATCCCGACCGTTGTACTAATTCTTCCAACTCTAAATGGAACTTAGAGCGATTCGCTAACCCCGTTAATGCATCGTGATGAGCTAAGTACTCAAGCCGTTCCATCTCTTTTGCGCCAGAAAGATCGGTAAGAACAATGACCAGGTCGTAGAACCCATGGTCTTCACACTTAACGATGCGATTAACCCTTGCAAACATCGGCACAAACTGGCCAAGATGGTTCTGTTCAATAACTTCCCCTTGCCATACCCCGTAGTTTTCTATCGATTCAATGATGCTAGGCATCATTTCCTGCAACTTGCGCCACTTAAGTGTTTGGATAAATGACTTCCCAATAAGCTGATCCATCTCTAGTCCAACTAACTTAGTGACCGCAGGGTTAGCCATTGTGATAACACCTCGATGATTAAGAACGATGAGGCCATCTTGGCTGCTCTCAAAAACACGCCCCGCAACACGCTGCCTGCTCATGGCCTCTTCAATTTCGGTGATATCTTGAATCGAAAACAATAAGTGTCCATGTGTGGACAAACGACGACTGGTTAAACTCAACTGCTGTTCGTTGTCTGCATTTTTGAGGTGAATGTCATCGCACTCTAACCCCCTACTTAGGATTTGGCTCAGCTCATTCGGTGTTTTCGTTTTAATTAGATCACGGATATTGGCATGCTCAAGTTCCTCTGACTTTTTTTGAAATATCTGCCGAGTCGCAGTATTACAGTAAATAACACGCCCGAAGTTGTCGGTAATAACTAATGCATGTTGAATAGATTCAATGACTTCTTCTGAAAACGCCCGCTTTTGTTCTAACATTTCTAATGAATGTTGCCGCTGTTTCTCGCGTGTTGTTAACTTGTTCATCATTTGATTGAAGGAATGTGCGAGTTCTCCAATTTCATCCTTGGAGTAATAGCGAACTTGAGTATCCGTATTTTGTCCGTGTGTCACACTCTCTATCGTATGACTCAGTTCTATAACAGGTTTGAGAACAAGCCTATCGATACTTATGTAAAAGATAGTGCCACCAGCGAACAGCAACAGAAGAAGTACAGCACCATCTCGAAGTAAAGATTGTTGGGCTTCTATGATTGGACGATGGGAAAGCGTAACCCTCATACTGCCAATGACACGACCATCGTGAATAATTGGCTCTAGAACATAAAGAAATTTGGCAGATAAGGCATAACCTAGCGCGTGTAACTTGCTTCTTTCAGTTTGATTAGGGACGGGAGCTGATACCCCACCTCCTTCAAGAACAACGAAAGGTTGATCATCTTGGTCGTAAAGTTTGACCCGCGTAACATTCGGCTGGTTTAAAAAGTTGATGAGAGTAGTTTGAGCTTTTTGCTTGTTCTTTGTCGTTAGCGCATCTTTAATTGAGAAAGAAACATTGTTAATCAACTTTCTCGTTTGTTCGACCAACTCATGCTTAGACGATTGGTATGCAGTATACGAGGTATAACCTTTTGAGATAACAAAGATAGCCGTTATAAAGACCAAAATTGGCCAAATAAGCTTTGCTCGTAATGACATATGTATTCCTGTCGCAGACAACCACTAAAAATGACAGAAGCGTTGTTATGCAATCTATTACCCATTAAGGGCGACAAGATTAACACGATGCCAATGCAAAATAACCTTAAATTCTCAATAATTGGATGGAAAAGGAACGAAATACCTTAAAATTCGGATCAACTCAAATAACGGCAACATCTTTATGGACTAAAGTGATCTTTTTCGTCAGCCATCAGATCATAAACCTCGCTTTCATGATAGAAGAATGAAGTGAGTCACTGAACCTAGATGCATTTTCCTGCATCGTGAACCCATTGCTTGTGTAGAAATAAAACGTATGACATTGAATAAACAGCAACTTACATTGAACTGTGACATGGGTGAGAGCTTTGGCTCTTGGATTATGGGGGCAGACGAAGATGTTATGCCTCATGTTGATATGGCAAACATCGCGTGCGGTTTTCATGCTTCCGATCCTAATGTCATGCACGACACTATCACTCTCGCCAACGACAACGATGTTGATATTGGAGCACACCCGGGCTACGCCGACCTCCAAGGCTTCGGCAGGCGCAGTATAAACATGACGGGTGATGAAATTACTAACATGGTTATATACCAAGTAGGCGCTTTACAGGCACTTTGTCGGGCTCAATACACAGATATTAGCTATATAAAGCCTCATGGCGCGTTATACAACGACATGATGAAAAGTGATTCGATATTTAGATCAGTCGTAAAGGCGGCAGCTTTGTTCAAAGTGCCGTTAATGATTCTAGCGTCACAGGAAAACGAAAAATACTTAGAAATCGCAGATGATTATGACGTTCCCTTGCTGTTTGAAGCATTTGCAGACCGTTTGTATCAAGATGACGGATTACTTACACCTAGGACACAGCCTAATGCCGTATTAAATAGTGAGCATGCGATACTTGAGCAAGTCCGTACGTTAGCAGACTCTGGGCGTGTCAAAACCGCTTCTGGCGGCTACATTTTACTGGAAGCCGATACGATTTGTGTTCATGGTGACAATGAAGAGTCGATCGCGCTGATCCAAAAGATCCGTCAAAGCCTATACGCGGGAGGAAATTAATGCATAAAGAGAAATTTAGTATCTCTTTGATCTCTGAGTGCAGTATTTTCATTAAGTTTGACGAGAATATCTCTGAAAATGCGATCGGAGAACTTGCTCGAAACATCAAAGACACTTTAGCGTCAATCATTATGAACGTGGTCCCCTCCTATCAAACCATCCTCATTGATTACTTGCCTTTTCGAATCAATGAAAAAGATTTAGTGCATAAACTGCATCAAATGATCAGTAAGTTTGATACTCAATCGCTCAGCCTTGTTCAACCTAACCACATCACTATTCCCGTATACTACTCCGAAGAAACCGCGCTAGATTTGCCCCGCTTTCAAGATCGTGGACTATCATTAGACGCGCTCATTTCCTTACATACTCAAGCCGAGTATGCGGTTTCAGCGATTGGTTTTGCTCCAGGTTTTGCATTCCTCTCCGATGTCGATACTCAATTACATATGCCAAGGTTAGCTACACCAAGAACGCGAGTACCAGCCGGAAGCGTGGGAATCGCAGACTCTAAAACGGCCGTCTATCCATCAGATAGTCCTGGCGGATGGAACATTATCGGTAGAAGCCCGCTTCCCCTTTTCTCTGATACACCACCTTTTATACCGTTTGAAGTAGGTGACAAGGTCACGTTTAATGCCATTTCCAAACAAAAGTTTATCGAGTTAGGAGGTGTTCTATGAGTTACGCTGGATTGCTGGTGGAAAAGTCAGGGCCACTTTCTTTGATTCAAGACTTTGGTCGTTTTGGCTTAGCGCATATTGGCGTGACTCAAGGTGGCCCCGTAGATGATTACGCCTACAGTTGGGCAAATCATTTACTTGGTAACGTAGTCAATTGTGCAGCGATTGAAATTACTTTGGGTAACGCTTGCTTTGTCGCACTACATAACTGCCATCTTGCAATATGTGGTGGTGATTTGAATGCAAAAATAGATGGTGAGCCTATCTCAAATTGGTCTGACTTTATATTGAAGAAGGGGCAGAAGCTGCAGTTCGGAGTCGCAAAAAATGGACTTCGATCCTATCTTGCGGTTAAAGGTGGGTTCGATATTGCTCAGCACTTAGGAAGTGCCTCTACAGTCACGAGAGAATCTCTTGGTGGTTATGACTCAAATGGTGGCGCTTTAAAAGCAGGCGATATTCTTCCCTTTTTTCCTCATAACTTACCGAAACACAAACCAAGGCTGATGACATTTCGCTTTAAGCCGGATTACAACTTACCTATCAAGCTGAGAGTGATTGAAGGCTATCAAAATGAGGACTTTGATGAAGACGCTCGCCAAGCCTTTTATAGCAACGCATTCACCATATCCCCTGATTCAAATCGTATGGGCTATCGTCTTGAAGGAAACAAAATCAAACCGCCTTACGAAGGCGTACTGTCGGAAGGAATTGCGCTAGGATCGATTCAAGTTCCTAACGATGGTAATCCCATTGTGTTGCTCAACGACCATCAAACCATCGGTGGCTATCCTAAGTTTGGCTGTGTAGCACGTATTGACCTGCCAAGGTTGGCACAGGCGAAACCCGGGCAAAAAGTCAATTTTGTGAAAGGAGATAGACAAGGCTTGCAAGAAGTATGGTGCCAATGGGCTCAGTTTTTTGGATATTAATACAACCTCTAAGCCCATACGTAACTGTTATGCAGGCATCCCATAACGCTCTGCTAACGCTTGCGGATAATCTCGCTCTTGCGTGAGTTTAATCGCGTACTGTTCAATTTCTTGTTCAGACCAATGCACAGCGACAGGATGTTGGGATTCCACATTTTGATTAGGTTCAACATCAAACCAGAACTGAAGCATTTTTTGCGCTGCGAGTAGTGTTGATGACGCTTTTACCACTTCTATTCGTGCGTAATGGTTGTCTTCAAAGGTCACGTCGGCTGCCCTGAGTACCGGATCCGTTCCAGGAATTTGCTGGGCACCAAACAGGGCTTTTCCCCCTTTGATAGCAGAGTGATAGTTGGGAATGAACTGCGCCATGTGATTGATAGCGTTATTGGTTCGTTCTTCTAAGACTTCTTCTCGCCAACCGTTACGTATCTTTGAGAGTAAAGGAACGGGCAGTTCGGGCTGAGCTGAGGACGGTGTACTCTCAACTAAGCCATCTTCAAATAGCGTAATACCTTTCGTCATGCCGTGAAGCTGAAAATAACCATCACCATAGGGGGTCAGTTGAGCCATTCCTTTATCAGTTCCACGCGGTCCATGGAAAATAACTTCTGGCCACAGTTGTTGACAGTCTGCCCACTTGGTTACGTAAGCGGCTTTAAACTCAACTAACCTATCATGCTTGGCACCGATGGTATTGTCAATGGATCCTGTTTCAAAACCACATGCATTGACCAAGTAGTCACATGTCATAAGATAATCAATGCCATCTCGTTCGTAACCAAGTTGCCAGTGATTACCCATCCAGTCCGCTTGTTTGAGCGTTGCTTGTGTGCATACTGAGGCGTTTGGCAGAGCGTTCAACGTTAAGTTGGCAATTGCGGCAAGGCGAAAAACACTCCAGCCATATTCCTGAACCGCCACAACTGGGTACTTTAGCGCTTCTAGATCAGTATGTTGAGCAAAAGGAATACACCACTCATCAAAGGTTGCAGGGTGACTTGGTTGAGTACATTGTGCGAGTGCTTCTAGATCCTCTTTTGAATACAATTTGTAGTATTCGCTTGGCTCGCCGAGCACTTTGTTGCTTTGATCTTTATCAACGAGCGTTTGATACGCATTTTTCACCACCTCTAGTCGAGGAATAAGTGCGGATGGGTCTCCACCATCAGAATAAGGAACTGCAATGATCGTCGGGCGAATATTCAGTGAAAGCGGATATAGGCGAACGGTATCAATGGATTGTGCTAACAAATCTAAACATTGTTGCTCAGAAATCTCTCGATATAAGTTGCCACCTGCATGTAAATGGCAAATGGGCGGACCATTTACCAGTGATACGCCCTTCTCTATTACGGAAACTTTAAAACCCAGCTCCGCAAAATGAATTGCTGCTGTTGCACCTGCGACACCGCCACCAACAACAGCGATGTGCTTATCTTTGTAATTTGGAAACTCAGACTTCATTGCTTCACTAAAAATTTTATAAGGAAAACTCTTTACTAACGGTGGATTCTACTCGTGTTTGGGCTTGATTAAAATCACAAAAAGTTCATGGGTTTGCGAAATATCCAACTGCGCCTTTATGGTGCGTTAAAGTAGAAAAAAATTGCAAAAAAAGTACTTGACGACATGGTTAGGAAGACACTTTTTTGTGCCTATGTGAATAACAATTTCACTGTAAGACCCATGGCGCAAAGCCTGCAGAAACACCCCACTTTTTACCCCATTTAGTTATCCCAAAAGTTATCCACTGTTTTTGTGGATAACTAAAATAAAAGTGTCATGGAGTGTTCCACATTTAATAACATTTGCAGTGATTAAGTGTTTACTGGCGTTAACAATCTTTTCAACAAACTCATTACGACAAGTGCCAACGTAACAAATGTTGCCAGTGGTAAAGCTATCCACAATTCGGGGTGAATTTGTGCGTTTAGGTCGAAGCCATATATCATTACCGCGGCAACACAAACTTCGGCAGCGAATACCGCGACACCGCTCGCTATCAACGCCATAATGCCGTATTCGGCCCACAGAGTTGTATTGATCCGTTTTTTACTTGAACCTAATGTGCGATACAAACGGATCTCCTGCTGACGTTGGGATAAGCTTAATCTCAATAGCGTAAAGATAAGTAGCAACCCCGCAACCACGCCTAAAAGAGCAAGAATAGTGATTGCCGATACGATTTGTTGAATCAAATCCTGGATTTTTTCGCCCATGGTACGAATATCTAAAACAGATACCGTTGGGTGAGATCGAGACATAGACGTTAATAGTGCTTCGTTCCCTTCATCAATTCTATAACTGATGAGGTAAGAACCCGGTAGATTAGCCATAACGTCGGATGAGAAAATAAAGTAAAAGTTAGGCTTCATATCACGCCATTCAACATAACGAATGGTATCTACTACCGCATCGTAGTTCTGGCTATTAATAACAAAGCGCAGTTTGTCACCAAGTTCGATGCCCAAGTCATTTGCTACATCGGCTTCTACGGAGACACTCCCCTTATTTGTCCATTCACCCGCAAGCACATCATTATACTCTGGCAGGCTGTCTCCCCACGTAAGGTTCAATTCACGACGTATTGCGTCAGAGCCTTCTCCTTCGTATTCAATCTCTTTGACGTTTTGACCATTAATCTCTGTCAATCGACCACGAATAATTGGATAAGCTTGTGACCGTGTAACCCCATTTTTATCTAAGGTTTCTAGGTAGCTATCGAGTTCGTAATCACCAATATTTAATGCGAAGACATTTGGCGCGTCTGCAGGTAAGGTTCTCTCCCAATCCGCGAGAATATCGCTGCGCACAAGCCAGATAACAGATAGCAGCATCAAGGACAACGCCAAAGCACCAAACTGCAGGCCACTGGTTACTGGCTCGCGGTTGATACGACTCAACGCAAGCTTCATGGCAGGTTGTGTTGAAATACGCGCAAACAATTTTGTGAGTGCGACGCTCACTGCAGCAAGCACTACAAAAAGTACTGCAATACCAATAAGAACAATCCAAACTAAGGTATTATCAGCATAAAGCAAAAGTAATGGGACGACGGGAACTAGAACAAGCAACATTCGCTTCCAAGAACGTTGTGCTTTGCCCTGCTGTAGCACTTCTAAGGCTGGAGTTTTAATCAAACCCAACAATGGTATGCCAAGGGCAGGAACGGTAATCAGAACCGCTGAGATAAACGACACTAGATAAGGAGTGACGCCGTAACTAGGTAGTGGCTCTGGTAATAAGTCTTTGAGTGGAATGCGCAATAAGTACTCCAGCCCACTCCCCAACAATAACCCAACGACACTGGCGCTAATGAGCAGGATTGTGACTTGAATAAACAGCCATTTTTCAATCCATCGTCGACTTGCGCCAAGGCTTTTTAGCATCGCAATGGTTTGTGTTCGACTATTCACATAGTTTTGGCAAGTAAGAACCAATGTTGTCGCCGCCATAATGATGACAATCGCTACGGTCAACGACAGATACTGCGTCGTACGTTCAAAAACCTCATTGCTACGACTGGCAGTATCTTGCGTGCGCCAGCGATCACTAGGAGAAAGAACAGTATCTTCTTGCAGGCCTTTTAGCGTTTTATCATCGGCTTGTAAAAACAGACGGTATTGAACTCGACTCCCGACTTGAATCGCTCCCGTTTTCTCAACGTCTTTTTGATGGATGTATGCAGAAGGCATTTGTTGAAATGGGTTAAAGCTTAACCCAGGTTCCATCAGCACTGCACCTGAAACCGTAAAATCGGCATCGCCTATAGTGACGCTGTCACCCGACTTGACGTCTAGTTGAGCCATAATCCGCTCATCAAGCCAGAGTTGGTTCTCTTTAACGCGACCGGATGGGTTGTTGTCTAGTACCAGTTCTCCCATTAAAGGGTAATTGTCGTCCACTGCCCTTACGGAAATCAACTGCATACCATTGTCGCTAAATGCCATCGTGGCAAATCGTGTCATCGTCGAACGTTCTAGGTTTTCAGTCGAGGATAACAACGTGTCAGGTATAGGATTAGCAGACACAAACACCGCATCCGCTGTCAATGCATCCTTCCCCTGTTTGACGATCACCTGCTCCATTCGCTCCGCTAATGCAGAAAGCGCAAAGATGCTCGCAATCACAAGAATAAGAGCAACGCTAATAGGCCAAAGGTTCCCCTGTCTTATTTCGCCGAAACTCCAACGTATTAGGCTTTTGTTTGACGAGTGTTTTATTGCACTGCTTCTTTCTGTCGATGTTGCTTCGCTTGATGATACTGCAGACATTACACCTCCTCCTTAAGCTCACCCGCCTCCATACGATAAATACGGTCACATCGACTTGCTAGATGACCATCGTGTGTAACTAATATCAGCGTTGTTCCATGCTGCTCATTAAGATCGAATAGCAGCTCAATCACTTTGTCTGCGGTTTGATGGTCAAGATTGCCGGTAGGCTCGTCTGCGAACAACAGTTCAGGCTGTGTCATAAAGGCACGTGCTAGCGCGACACGTTGTTGTTCACCACCAGATAATTGACTTGGAAGATGATCGACACGTTTTTCCAATCCAACAGCGGTTAATAATTCGGCTGCTCTTGCTTCATCTTCGGCTTCACCACGTAAAAGACAAGGAAGCGTAACATTGCGTAATGCACTCAAGCTCGGGATTAATAAGAAACTTTGGAAAACAAAACCCAGAGAGTCAGCGCGAATTTTTGCGCGAGCTTCATCGTCAAGTTTTGATAACTCATGACCTAACAAGGTAATTTCACCTGATGTTGGTGTATCAAGGCCAGCTAACAACGTCATCAACGTTGACTTACCCGCACCGGAAGTACCGACGATGGCGATTTTTTCTCCTTTCCTGATGTCAACATTTACATCTTTGAGGATTGTTAATTGCTCTTGATTAGTAGAGACTTGTTTAGAAACCAAATTGGCTTGAACAATAGGTGCATTAAGTACAGGTGTTTGCATGATTCGTATACTTTCCTTAGTTCTATTTTTTTGTTTTTCCGCTACTGCACATGCGAGCGAAAAGCTACTTGTCTTAGGTGATAGCCTGAGCGCGGGCTATCAGATGCCGATCGAAAAGAGTTGGCCTAGCTTACTCCCTGATGCGTTGTCAGAACATGGTCAAGATGTAACAGTTATTAATGCCAGCATTTCTGGCGATACCACAGGCAACGGCTTAGCTCGATTACCGCAGCTGCTAACCCAGCACAGCCCTGATATGGTGCTCATTGAGTTAGGTGCCAACGATGGCCTGAGGGGTTTCCCTCCTAAACTTATTACGTCGAATCTCTCAAAAATGATTACCATGATAAAAGATTCAGGTGCGGACGTTGTCATGATGCAAATTCGAGTGCCACCTAATTATGGTAAGCGCTATAGCGATATGTTTTACGATATCTACCCTAAGCTTGCACAACATCAACAAGTTACCTTGATGCCATTCTTCTTGGAGCATGTGGTCATCAAACCCGAGTGGATGATGGATGATGGCCTTCACCCAAAGCCTGATGCACAGCCTTGGATTGCTGACTTTGTTGCTCAAGAATTAATTAAACATCTCTAATTTTAATGGTCTAGCTCAATAAGTTTTACTTAACTTTACGTTAATCTATTTTCAATTCCACTCATCGAGGATAGATAACAACATGCGAATAGACCCTTTAATTCAAGGTGTTGTTGCTCGCTCTGCTCACCCATACGGGTGTCATGCATCCATTAAAGAGCAAATTGAATACGTAAAACACGCCCCGCAGATCAAAAGCGGTCCAAAACGGGTTTTGATTATTGGTGCTTCCTCTGGTTTCGGGTTAGCGGCTCGTATTGCCCTCACCTTCGGAGGTGCTAAAGCTGATACCATTGGTGTGTCCTTCGAGCACGGGCCTTCAGATAAAGGCGTTGGAAGTGCGGGTTGGTATAACAACATCTTTTTTAAACAAGAAGCAAATCACGCGGGGCGTACCGCCATCAATATTGTTGGTGACGCATTCTCTAACTCTGTCCGCAATCAAGTGATTGAAGCCATTGAAACGTACTTTGAAGGTGAAGTTGATTTAGTCATCTATAGCTTAGCGACGGGTGTTCGACCTAAACCAGAGTCTGATGAGTTTTGGCGCAGTGTCATTAAGCCTATTGGTGAGCCTGTCACTGGCGCTTCAATTATGCTGGAGAACGATCAGTGGGTAGAAACCACTTTAACTCCCGCAACAGAGGAAGAGGCCGAAGCCACTATCAAAGTGATGGGTGGTGAAGACTGGGAAAGCTGGATTGATACACTGATTAATAACGACTCGATTGCACAAGGCTGCAAAACCATCGCGTTTTCTTACATGGGACCAGACGTTACGCACCCTATCTATCTCGATGGTACGTTAGGTCGAGCGAAAATAGATTTACACCAAACAAGTCACTCGTTGAA
This sequence comes from Vibrio sp. Y42_MX_L11, assembly GCF_024181785.1. Lineage (NCBI taxonomy): Bacteria > Pseudomonadati > Pseudomonadota > Gammaproteobacteria > Vibrionales > Vibrionaceae > Vibrio > Vibrio sp. Y42_MX_L11. Next base: position 126,929 of record NZ_JAMZAP010000010.1, on the reverse strand, counting down.
TCTAAAACTTGCCAACTTTGACGGCGGTGCTTACGCAACAGTGTGTAAGGCGTTGGTGACGAAAGCCAGTGTGTTCATTCCTGCGCTAAGTCCCTACCTATTAGCACTTTATCGAGTGATGAAGGAAAAAGGTACTCACGAACGTTGTATTGAACAAATGCAGCGACTGTTTACCACTAAATTGTACGATCAAGATAAAGTGCCTGTTGACGGCGAACGCTTAATCCGGATAGACGACTTAGAGCTTGACCCGCAAGTACAACAAGAAGTCCATGCTCTTTTAGAACAAATGAACGCCAATAACTTTAAAGAGATTGGTGATTACCAAGGCTTTAAAGATGAATTTATGAAGCTAAATGGCTTTAACTTTGAAGACGTCGACTATTCGCAAGACATTTCTATTGAGTCGCTAAAATCGCTTAAACCTTAATGCTTGTTATCTGTTTCAAGTATGAGATATGTGATAACTATTCCTAGTCCTGAACACTTTTCAGGACTTTTTTTTGTTTCAAGCCCCAGCCACCCTATACTTAATTAAAAACCGAGAACAAGATAGAGCAGTCTACATTTTAAATTCACAGGAAGTGAAACCACGTAAAGGATGACTTATATGGGGAGATTGCAAACATTAGATTATGAAATCCCTGAGTCTATGCAAAAAAGCTGGCAGGAAATCGTCAACTTACTGGCTCAAATCACGCACGTACCCACCACATTAATCATGCGTATCCACCGAGATCGTATAGAAGTCAACACATCCAGTGAAACTCAAGGTAACCCCTATCGTACCGGCGATGCTGAACTACTCGGCAACGGTTTATATTGTGAGCATGTCATTGAGCATAAGAGCGAACTCATGGTTCCTAATGCGCTCGAGGATGAAGAATGGTGCAATAACCCTGACATCAAACTAGGCATGATATCTTATTGTGGTTTACCGTTATTCTGGCCAAACGGAGAGACGTTTGGAACCATCTGCATGCTTGATTCCAAGAAGAATGAATACAGCGACACTTACCGCCAATTGCTCGGAACTTTCAAAGACTCAATCGAAGCGCAGCTCTCCGTCGTGTATCAGCAACACAAGCTCCAGCGTCTTAATAATGAACTCAAAAATCGAGTTGAGAACCGTACTACGGACTTAGCGCAGTTGAGTTACTCCCTAACAAAAGAGATTGATCGTCGTAAGGCCGCAGAAAAACAAGTGAGCTACCAAAAAACACACGATCAGGGAACCGGATTCTTAAACCGCGCAGCACTTGAAAGTGTTGTCGGAGAAACGCTCGGAATGTTGGATCATAGCCAGCAATCACTGCTCGTGATAAACATTGGCTTTAGTAACGCTCGCAGTATCCAAACCCGCTATGGCTTTGAGGCCTTTGACGAGATATTAAAAGAATTTAGGTATCGCCTTGGTAAACGAGAATCGAGTTATTTTGTTACCGGGAGGCCGAGCTCGAATGACCTTGTATTACTCATTTGGGGCAACGATATTGATATGAAATTGCGTAAGCTACTGGATGATATCACCAATATTGGCTTGGGAAGCTTTTATACAAAAGACACAGAGGTTCACCTCAACTCTTATATTGGTGTTGTACAAGCCCACCAAACCAGCAATGCCAAACAACTTCTTCAAAATGCATGCTATGCCATGCTGCTGTGTAAAGAGTCTGGCGAAGCGTATAGTTATTTTTGTGAAAGTCATTCGAATGAGCTAAACAACCACAATCAATTGGAAAGCTACTTGTTGCAAGCGGTAAGAAATGACGACCTGATGCTGTACTTTCAGCCCAAAGTTCATCCCCATACTCACAAATGGATTGGCGCAGAAGCATTGCTGCGCTGGAGACACCCAATACTGGGCGACGTCTCTAACGAAGCATTAATACATATGGCCGAACAAAATGGGCTTATTTTTGAAGTTGGCTCTTTTGTTCTTCGTACCGCGATAGACAAAGCTAAACAGTGGTCGGAGTTAATTGATAATTTCAAAATTGCCGTTAACGTCTCTCCAATTCAATTACAAAACGTGAACTTTGCGGAGCAAGTGCAACACCTACTCGAATCCTTCCATTTACCAGCACATTTTCTCGAACTCGAGGTGACGGAGAGCGCTTTAATTGCCGATGAAATCGTAGCACGCACAACGCTAAACAAATTGCACGAACTAGGTGTGACGTTGTCACTAGATGACTTTGGTACTGGGTACGCCTCTTTCAGCTATTTGAAGAAATACCCATTTGATGCCATCAAGATTGATAAGAGCTTTGTCCAGCAAATGGAAAAGTCGGACGATGATCGTGCGATCATTTGCTCTATCATACACATAGCTAAAAAACTGGACCTCCAAGTGGTTATTGAGGGCATTGAATCCCCCCAACAAGAGCAGTTTCTTATTGGTGAGGGTTGTGATATTGGGCAAGGCTTTCTCTATGGTAAACCGATGCCTTGTAATGAATTTGAGCAAAGTTTGTTTAATCAGCGTCTTTCAGGCGGACAATACGCCTACTCTTCCTAAGCATTCTCTTTACTAAGGTGGCGGTGGTTTCTATAATCGCCGCCCGCTTCTATTAAAAGGCCAATATCTTCATGGATCAGTTGACTGCCACGCTTAAGAAAATTGAAAAGCAGAACTACCGCGCTTATCAGCAAATCAAAGGTCAATACGACTTCACTGATTTCACTTTGTTCATCGATCACGTACAAGGAGATCCGTATGCTTCCGCGTCACGTTTTCGTGCAACTCGCGCCTGGTCCTTGACTGGTCTGGAATGGTTGAAAGACGAGTCCCCTGCTTTTCAACGAGCAGCACGTGATTTTATTGCGCGCAGTTTTGAGCAGTTTGCTAAACAAGAAAACTCCGTATCCATTTCATTGAATGGCCAAACTGTGTTGGATAGCACCGCAGTATTGTTTACCGAGGAAGGTATTGAACTGCGTTTTCGAGTTAACTTGCCTGCTGAAGGTCGTTCAGTGTTGGGGAAAAAAGCCAACAACATACTGACTTTCCATTTGCCTAAGTTTATCCGTCGAGCGACCTTAGAACGTGAACTCGACAAAACAGCATTGATTGAGCATTGCCAAGTTGTTGAAGACCAAGATGCCCTGCGTGCACAGTTGGAAGCCAATAACCTAGTTGCGTTTGTCGCAAATGGCAGCATTCTTCCTCGAACTGCTGGCAACTGTGATCTCCCAATGAAAGAGGCGGTTGAGTTCAAGGCCCCTGAATCGCTGCAAGTGACTTTACATGCACCAAACAAAGGCCATGTCACGGGATTAGGGATTCCAAAGGGCATTACGCTAATCGTTGGTGGCGGTTTCCACGGTAAATCTACCTTACTGAATGCGATTGAGCGTTCGATTTACGACCATATTCCAGGAGATGGTCGTGAATACATCGTAGCTGATGACAAGGCAATGAAGATCCGCGCCGAAGATGGTCGATGCGTGCATCATTTGAACCTGTCGAATTACATCAACCATTTGCCAATGGGTAAAGATACAGCGGACTTTTCGACTCAAGATGCATCAGGCTCAACATCACAAGCCGCTTGGCTTCAAGAGTCTATTGAATCAGGTGCGAGCACGTTATTGATTGATGAAGACACCTCTGCGACGAACTTCATGATTCGAGATGAACGTATGCAGGCATTGGTGGCAAAAGGTGATGAACCAATTACCCCTCTTGTCGATCGCATTGGTCAATTGCGAGATGATCTCGATATCTCTACCATTATCGTTATGGGTGGTTCAGGCGACTACTTAGACGTTGCCGACACAGTCATTCAGATGCACGACTACCAAGCGGTTGATGTGACAGAAAAAGCGAAAGAAGTGATCGCTCAGCACCCTACTCAACGTCATAACGAATCGGAAGAACGTTTACAAACCTTCCCGCCTCGCGCCCTGAATCGCGTTGCTTTGATGAATATTCTCACTGACGGTAAATTCCGTGTGAATGCGAAAGGCAAAGAGTCACTTCGATTTGGCAAAGAGTTTACTGACCTTAGCGCTTTGGAACAGATTGAGTCCGCAGATGAAGTCAACACGATTGGCTGGTTATGGTTCCAAATCGCTCAGCTTCCAGGCTGGTGTAATCATCCAGCGAAAGAAATTGAAGAAATGCTGTCTGGTGAGTGGCATGCATCGCTTCCTAAGCAAGGGGACTTAGCCAAACCACGCACACTAGACGTAATGGCTGCGCTTAATCGCATGAGAAAATCTCAGTTTAAGCCTTCATGCTAGTTTTGATACGCTGATTGAGACAATCCAATGAAAAAAGGCAGTTAATAGTTAGCTGCCTTCCTTTATCTTTATTCATACCGAATCATTCGTTTCTCAGTACATTCCACGCTTCACAAAGAATTCTAAACCTTTCTGCATCACCATTCTCTCTATCTGGGTGCCAACGAAGCGCGAGTTTTCGCCACTGCTTTCTAATTTCTGCGGGTGTTGCATCAAGGTTAAGCTCAAACAGTGAGAGTGCTTTTGTTTTATCCACACTGACTGTAGACGAACCACCAATGAATTTTTGATAAGTGGTCCAAAATTCATTCAACAATCGACGCACTTCATCTTCGTCCGCTTCGTAGTTGCGCCAATCCAGATAATATTCACGCAAAGGATCGTTAATATCAACGATATGCCTCGAAGCTTCTAACGAAGACATCAGCTGGATATTCATCGCTTCAACTTGCAGCCAGGCATCTGGGTAAAGCGTTTCTTGCAGTTGGTATAGCGCGTTCATGATTAAGAAATTTCGTTTGAATAAATCCTTATCAGGAGAGTCATCCAATGTCGAAATGTAGCCCTGTTCACTCAACTTGCTTGCTAAGGTGTGAACTTTCCAATCGGAAGGCTGCTTTCTAAGAATTTCTAGCATTGGCCAAAGCAACGGGTTTTCTATTGCGTGAGTCTCAATACTACTGACCGTGCGTTGTCCTTCCATTCATCCTCTCTGTTTTTAATATTGAAGCATCGCACTAATCTCAGAGAAAGCTGCTCATCTGTACTGGTAAAAATGCTTGCTGACGCGTGTTTCAGGCCTAATTTCTGTGGCACCGAATGAAGCGTGGGTATCATTTTGTACCATAAACAACAAAAGGCCGATAGTCATCAACCATCGGCCTTTGTAAGGAGATCACGTAAAGGTTAAATAACCCCTAGTTCACGTAAACGTTCCATAAGGTAGCTGTGTGCGGTGTAGCGCTCTGACAAAACCACTTCTGGCTTTGGATGCAAGAACAACGGCAATGAAATACGCGACTTTTCTTGACGGCCACCCGTTGGGTTGATTACACGGTGAGTCGTTGAAGGAAAGTAACCGCCCGACGCTTCTTGAAGCATATCACCAATGTTGATGATTAAGTTTCCGAAGTCACAGGGTACATCTATCCAATCACCTTCTTTGCTCTTTACTTGCAGTCCAGGCTCATTAGCGGCTGGCAGAACCGTTAGCAGGTTAATGTCTTCATGCGCGGCAGCACGGATAGCGCCTGGCTCTTCTTCCCCTGTCATTGGCGGGTAGTGAAGAACGCGTAGTAATGTTTTGTCGCTGTTATTGATCATTTCTGACAACGCGATAGAAAACTTCTCTTGAACGTCCTTAGGTGCGTACGCTTCAACCCAGCCTAATAGCTCCTGAGCAAATGCATTCGCACGCTCGTAGTACTCTAAGATTTCAGCTTTAAGTTGCTCTGGGATCTGACCCCAAGGGTAAACATGAAAGTACTCTTTGATGTCTTTCACTTTGTGCCCTTTCGCTACTTCAGACACAGAAGGTGGAAAATAGCCATCTTGGGTATCTACGTTAAAGTGAAAATCATTCTTTTGATCTGAACAGAAAAACTCATGCCAGTTTTTGTAAATTGACTCTACAAGCTCTTGTGGAATCGGGTGGTTTTTCAACACACCGAACCCTGTTTCGCGCAGAGAGGTAACGAACTGTTGAGCAGCATCGTCAGCAAGATAATCGACAGTTTCCAGTTTCATGGCTTTACTTCTTTTTTATTAGACTGAATCACGGATTCTATGGATGGGCATGTTGTAAATCAAACTTTAATGAAAAGTGCACGCGCAAACGTTTTAATGTTGAGCAGTTTGGCAATAAATCAACATTTTCAGTGATCAAAAACACCATCAAAATAACAATTGCACACCGTTCAATTAAGTGTAATCATTACCCAAGTCTATGGAGTCCCACTGTAAGATAAATTGAAGGATCAAGTAACTCTATGAAAAGCACCTCGACACTCTTAGGATTGACGATTTTTTATGCCATCGTGTTTTTATTTTCTGCGTTAGAACCTAACTCACGTGCCGTTTGGTTTGCGGAGATTATCCCAGCAATTGGTATTCTTGTTGCTATTTGGGCAATCTCGATTCGCTATCAATTCAGTAATACGGCTTACTTTTTAATGTTCATCTGGCTCTGTTTGCACACTATCGGAGCGAAATATACGTTTTCCGAAGTACCATTTGACTGGTTTAACGACATGATTGGTTCAGATAGAAACAACTTTGATCGCGTTGCGCACTTTTCGATTGGCCTTTATGCGTATCCGATAGCTGAATACTTGATACACAAGAATAAGTTCAACAAAACGTTCTCCTGCTGGTTTGCTTTGTTTGCGATCATGTCGCTTGCAGCAGGCTATGAGATTATCGAATGGTGGTATGCAGAATTGGCTGGCGGCGATGAAGGAATCGCCTTTCTGGGCTCGCAAGGTGACATATGGGACGCCCAGAAAGATATGTTGTGCGACACCGTTGGTGCAGCGTTGTCGCTGTTTTTAATGTCGGCTCAGCGTCGATTCTCTCAGCCACTCTAAATAAGGGTTAAACCCATCAACAATTGGAACCTGTACGATCTGTGCTACTTCATATTCGTGCAGGTTTTCTATTTTCTCTTCCACTAATTCATAGAGCTCTCGACGAGTTTTGATCACCAGCAACCATTCGTTGTCAGTACAAATCTCCCCTTTCCACACATAGTGACTTTCAATAGGCATCGTTTGAATACACGCGGCTAATTGGGCATCTAGCAAACCTTTAATGATCTGATCTCGATTTTTTTCGTTGCAGGTTGTGCTTAACACCATGCAGTAATCATGTTTTATACTCATTTTTTAGCCCTTCATTATTTCATTGTCACTTTGCCGCCAATCATTTTGTAAGCGGGCGTTCCTCTCACTAGGGTATCTCTTGCAAACTCTTGCCCGCAACTGGGACAGATGCATGGGGTTTGTGTGAAATCGTCAACAATGCGCTCTTTGAAGCACTTGACCAGTGCGCCTTTTCCGCCTTTACGGTACTTGAATAGTTGAGTTTTACACTTTGAGCAATAGATATCGACGGTTTTCGTCGGCTGTTTCTTATTCGGTTTCGCCATGATTATTTTCTATATCAGGTTTTACCCATACGTTATTAAAGTCAAACCAACCTAAGGCATTACACTTTGCATTTTGTAAGGCACCGCTGTGGTCTTTATTGACACCCAACCAGCAGTGAAACATCGGAATCACCTGACAACTTTTTACCAACTGACGTCCTAACTCACGTGCAGGGAAGTCTGGATAAACACCAGCACGCCACTGATCAACGAGCTTAGCCCATTCGCTAAAATCGTAACCAGAACTGAATTTCTCAATATCACTGTAATCCAGAAGCCAGCCCGCTAACGCGTCATTTCGGTTCGTTGCAATGCCCATGGCTTTCACCCAAATATCCACTTCCTCCGGTGCGGGCGGTTGAGAGTCATAACGAATAAACTCGACCTCTATACCGTGCGGTTTTAAGAGTGTCTTGATGGCCTTGGCAACTACTGGAAACATCGGATGCTTTTTCTGATACGCCACGGAAATCACCTTATCAGCCTGCGGCACGGTTCCCGCCTCTGCTGGCCTAAGGTCAATCCAACCTGGCTTAAGGCCAAAGGCTTGCAATACTCCCAGTTCCATCACTTTATCCTGAGGAACATGAGCATAAATTTGGTGACTGTTGAGAGTTTGTGATAGGAATTCTGCCCAGCGTGGGTCTTTTGCAATCCCGGTGTTTTTGTTTAGTAATAGGAATGTACAGCCAGGATCAAGCTCGACCTCATCAGATGAACCTTGTTTATCCATCTTTGGCTTAGACAAGCTTGGATAGACCATTGAAGAGTACGCTTCATCAATTACCCACACCTCAACTTGGTCCAGCAAGGGACGAAAGCCAAAGTAGCCATCAAAAGCAGTCAAAATGAGACGCTTATCATCATTCATTTTAACTTGGAACGGCCCTGTCCCAATCGGTTGTCTATCGAAGTTTTCTGAACGCAAAGCGCTTGGTAGCAAAACTTTTGCTTGCGACTCACTCAGCGCCAAAGGCAGGTAGCGGTCAGGACGGACGAGTTCAATATCGACGGTCCATTTCTGTGGTGAAGATACCTTTTTTATATGAGAAAACAGGTTCAAGCTACTTAGTGCAAGCACACTTTCAAGTACACAACTGGTTGATAACGGTTCACCATTATGAAAACGCACCCCACGACGAAGATAAAAACGCCAGTGTGTATCAGAAATGGCTTCCCATGTGTGGGCTAAATCTGGCTGAAGTTGTTCATTTTCATCAAGGCGAGTTAGCCCGCTAAAAATTTGTCTGGCGATGTGCTGTTCAGAACGCCGCATCGGTTTCTGTGGGTTTAACATCGCCAATGGTCGATAATAAGGCAAACGTACCACCTGCTCGCCCTGTCGATGCTGAAGCCCTAAATAACCCTGAATAACCTGCGTTAATCGAGCCGCGTCGTTATCAAGCGCATCTAGAGCCTGGCCAATTTTCCCTTCGTCGAGATAACGTCTGGCGAGGTTTTCACTGACATCGCTACGGTTACGTTTGAAAACGAGTTTTGAGAGCTTTCCTCGACCCGCCGCTGGATGCCATTCAATCCAGCCCTCCTCTTCTAATTTATTGAGAACAATACGGGCATTGCGACGTGTACAAAACAGCGCTTCGGTAATGTCTTCTAGCTGAACGTCCGTATCGTGACCGGCGAATTTTTCAAACAGTGTTTCGAACTGAACACGTAAACGAGGGCTACTCATAAAGAGGAAATTCTTATCTTATTGTTGATAAGCTAAGTTTCCTCATTTTTATCAAAAAGTGCAAACGTCACGCAGTAAATTATTGAATATCGATGCCAATTTCTCGTGCAAGATCGGCAAGTTGTTCCTCATTATCCAGCTTGATAGACCATTTACACTCTGCACCATGAGATAAAACAACGTTCGCTCCTCTACCCAGTAACTGGATAGAATCGGTTTGCGCTTGTAAGGTTACCATTGCACTGCCGGAGAGCTTAATCACGATTTCACGCTGGGTAGCAATGATTTTTCCTAATGAAAACTCAATCACCATCTTGCTTTATACCGACTTTGTTTTATGTTGCTTCACTGCGATAGTTAAGCGACTGGTACACACTAATCGGCCTCGTTCATCAGTTATGTCGATTTGCCACACTTGTGTTGAAACGCCAAGGTGTACGGGTTTTGCCGTACCAATCACATGACCACTTCGCATTGCACGTACATGGTTCGCGTTGATATCCAAACCGACACAGTAACTCCCCTCATCAACAGAGAAATTCGCAGCTAAAGAGCCTAATGTTTCTGCGAGCACGACTGATGCACCACCGTGAAGCATTCCTAAAGGTTGATGAGTAAAGCTGCATACGGGCATAGTTGCTGTAAGGGAGTCATCCGTAAAATCTGTGTATTCAATTTGTAGGTGCTCGATCAGGGTATTTTTTGATGTAGCATTCAGAATCTCTATGCTAACGGGCTTTTTCCATATACTCATTGTTTTACTCTTAATTTCACAAATTGGTTTGTCGGATTGTTACGATTTATTAGAGAGCTAGCATAGACTTTACTTAGGTCTAACTTCAAGGTGTAACATCTTGGCCTCTTTGCCAGTTGATGAATAATTTGATCCATGCATCATGTTACTATTTGGGTATATACTATTGCTTCAAAACAAAAATAATTTAGATGGAGCCTATTATGAAGGTATGGATGAAAGCCTCTGCTCTTTTAACTATCGCGGGCTTAACGGCATGTAGCGCATCACCGACCGGCCGTAACCAGATCCTGATGTTTTCAGATCAAGAAATGTCATCGCTTGGCGCCAAATCTTTCGAACAAATGAAGAAAGATATCCCAATCAGCAAAGATCGCAAAACGAATGCCTACGTACAATGCGTTGCCAAACACATCACTGACACCATTCCTGCACAAGCTGGATTTAAAGATTGGGAGGTGGTTGTTTTTGATAGTGAACAAGTCAATGCTTTTGCTCTACCTGGTGGGAAGATCGGCGTTTACACCGGGCTTTTAGGTGTCGCGAAAAACCAAGATCAGTTGGCAACAGTCATTGGTCACGAAGTGGCTCACGTCCTTGCTGACCACAGTAATGAACGCCTTTCACAAAGCCAGTTAGCAAATGCGGGATTGTCTCTGGCAAACGTTGCTATAGGAGCTTCCGAGTACAAACAGTATCAGCAAATGACGATGGCGGCACTTGGTGTCGGTGTCCAATACGGTGTTATTTTACCATACGGTCGTACACAGGAATCCGAGGCTGATATTGTCGGGCTTGAGTTTATGGCAAAAGCAGGCTTCGACCCACGTCAAAGTGTCGATTTATGGAAAAATATGAGTGCTGCATCCGGTGGCTCTCAACCTCCTGAATTCTTCTCAACTCACCCATCGCACAGTACGCGTATTAAAGATTTACAAGCAACCATAAATAAGTTGCCTGCGTATAAGGCGAAAGCGCCAAAATGTGGCTAAACTTCTGCTACCAGTGTCTATTTTTCGCAAAAAAGCTCCCTAGGGAGCTTTTTTAATGGGTATAAGGAATAGTTTAAGTACCCAGTATCTGTAGTGGCAAGCTCAACAGGCTATCTCCAAGGGTAGCAAAATACCAAATGATAGCGACAAAACCACCGACAGAAACCAAGTACCAAGCAAGTGAGAAGAGTTGTCCGTAACGGGTTAACGGCAATAAATGACAATGGTGTCGACCTCTCCATTCCATGACCACTTCTAGCATCCCCATTAACAATAAAAACCCTAGCAACGTCAGCCCGAAAGAATAGCTGATAAAAATACCCAACAAGGCAGCAGCTATACTGCCGACTAATCCAACCCAAGTGTTCATCGAGAAGGTAATGCTTTTGAGTACATGACCACCATCTAGTGGCAGAATAGGCAACAGATTAAACAGGTTTAGTAACGCGTTAAACACTGCTAGGCCAGCGAAGAGCACCTCTCCAGTCATCCAATAAAGCAAAGTAAACGCGATGCTAAGAACTAAACCAAAAAATGGTCCCATAATCGAGATAACCACATCTTGCCAGCGTGTGTTGATCTTTTCATCACTCAGCGCTAAACCGCCAAGAAATGGAATCAAATAGATGCCCTTGGTCTTCATTCCAAAGTACTTCATCGCTCTAATATGGCCATACTCATGGAAAACTAAACATGCGATCAAAGCTAACGCGAACTCGATAGAAAATAGCCAAGAATATGCAGCAAGACTTGCAGATGCTAACGCCACTTTGATGACTTTCGCACTCTTGAGTGCTTTCATTCCAAGCGATACTAGCCCTATCACACTTAAACGCTTTTCTGTTGGCGGCTCAATTTCTGGTACTTGGCGTTCGATGTCTTTTTCATTTCGGCAACCTTCGCTAATAAGCTCATCGTTAATTGTGACCTTGTAACTCAATTCAAACGGTTGCCATGTTAATGAACACTCCAAATGGCATACCAGGACTTCCTCCCCAGCAGAGAGTCTAAACTGGTGAAGGCAAGTGTCTGCAACATTATCACTGGCATCTATTTGGGACACCAAGGTGTTATCCCAATATAACTGCTGCCAACCAGCCATCGATCCTTCGAGCCTTAACGAACGACCTAAAAATTCAACATTCAGTAATTCCAACACGATTCCTATTGCGTCTATTGAATAACAACAAAGCGAGGCGCGAATTATGCCTGCTAAGTACAGAAACGGCAAAGCCCGCTATCTCTTGGTTTGAATGCCATTTAACCATAAAGCCCGTAAAACAATTCTGGTCGTACCATTCTCTTAAAAAATATAACGATAATACATGCCCTTACGAATCACCGTTTGACCTATGCATCATATTTAAAACGCAAAATACTCTCAAACTTTGACAAGTTATTAAACATACAATTAACATTACATTTACATCACAGTTGTATTTCACGTATTAACAACTGGTGTAAGTATCACACAACAATTACAAGGACTTCGGTCCAACACTATGACACCCTAGGAGGGTCAAGGATGAACAAGAAGCACTGCTCTCTGCTTACAATTTCGATATTGTTTGCGTGTAATGCCCATTCAGCGGGCTTCCAGGTAGCTGAGCATTCAGCATCTGGTCTTGGTCGAGCATTTTCAGGTGAAGGAGCGGTCGCAGACAATGCCAGCGTTCTTGCACGAAACCCAGCAGCGATGACGCTTTTCAAAGAAGCTCAATTCTCGGGCGCGTTATCTATCATCGATCCTGAAGTCGATGTGTATGACACGGTTAACAAAGAACATGCAAAAGATGTTGCCCCTTTACAAGTCGTGCCAGCGGGTTATTACATCAGCCCTATCAACGATAACTGGGCTTGGGGTATCGGTATGTTCACCACATACGGTGTTGCTACTGATTATCCAGATGATATTTCTGCGGGTGACATGGCAGGTGACACTTCCCTACTTTCAGTAAACATTAATCCTAATGTTGCTTACCGTATTAACGAGTCTTTCAGTGTCGGTGGCGGTATCAACCTAGTGTATGCGGAAGCGGAGCTGACTCGTCACAAAGGCGCACTCGCCCGTATTTTAGGTGGTAATAAGTCCGATAACCTTGTCGGCATGGAAGGCGAAACTTTTGCTTGGGGTTGGAATATTGGCGCTTTGTACGAGCTAAATGAAAACAACCGTTTTGGCTTTGGTTACCGTTCTAAAGTTGATCTAGATTTTGACGACGGTGAGTTTAGTAGTTACGACTCAGGCCGAGCTCCATCACCAAAAGTGGATGGCCGTTTAAAAATCTCTCTCCCTTCAATTATCGAATTATCGGCTTTCCATCAACTGAATGAACAATGGGCAGTACATTACGGCTGGCAACAGACCGATTGGAGCACATTTAAAGAACTGAAAGCGACGAGTCCTCAATGTAATGATGGAACTGCTGGTCAATGTTTCTACAAACCAGAGAAATACGAAGACAACAACCGTTATTCTATTGGTGCAACTTACACCCTCAATGCGGATTGGACATTCCGTGCAGGCTTTGCATACGACGAACAAGCAGGTGAAGCCACATTGAGCATCCCTGACAGTGACCGTTTTTGGTACAGCGCGGGCCTGACTTACGCAATGAATGAGAATTTAACTTTCGATGCAGGCTTTGCACTTGTTAAGAGTAAATCAGGCTCTTTCACCGAGACGAACGCTCAGGATGAAGAGATCAAGTTCGACTCTGAAGGTACTGCTTACATCAGCGCGGTACAGATGAACTACACCTTCAAATAATGGGATTACGGAGTAAACCAATGAAACACACGTTTAAATTATCAATGCTTTGTTCTGCAATCCTTCTTGCTGGTTGTGGTGATAATACATCAAGCTCTGGTACTTCCGACAAAGTTCAATTTGAAGATGAAGTCCAAGCACTGCTCGACCGTGGAACATCTATCAGCTTTACGCTTCAAGGGGCGAATGCGGATGTACCTGCGCCCTCTTACTTATTAATGGACACAACAGATGGCACGCTTGGTCTGCCAACTGACGGTGATGATGCCTTAACCAACCCTAGAGCCTCGATGAATACGATGGATGGATGGTCAACGTCTATGCCAATCGTTCTGAACTTTAAAGGCGATGGTTTTGCAACGGGTATGCTGCCGTCTGGTATTAAAGTCATCAAGATTAATCAACGTTTGACCGAGTGGGATGGTAAGTCTAACCCAATCGAAGAAGTTCTCGTTCAGAACCAAGACTACGTAGTTCAAGCAAAAGGCAACTCTCTATATATCCAGTTCATGGATGCGCTTGATGAGTCAAGCGAGTACATTTTTGCCGTAACACAAGATGTTACTGACGTGAATGGCGAGCCAATCGGTACATCAGCCAGTTACGCGACAGGTAAATCGAAAGAAATCGTTTATGAAACTGGTGCTCTTGCTTCTATTCAAGCGGTGACACAAGCGGTGGAAGGCATTTTTGGTCTAGCTCAAGTTAACCCTGACGACATCGTTTACTCCTCATGGTTCAGCACTCAGTCTGTAGGTGATACTTTGGCGGCGGTTAAAGGTGTAACCGCAACCGGTTTCTCAACGGGTGCAAATACACTAAACGCCGTTTACAAAAACGATGCGAACGAAGGTTCAGTAGATTTATCAACAGCCTACACAATGACACTTGGTGCAACCCAAGACTTTAGCACTGCGCTAGACTCTGACGATGACTTTAGTGAGTACGTTAGTGACCTAGACGCGGCAAAAACGGCAATTAAAGGCCTTTATGCGAAGTCAGGTGCCGATGTAAATGTGACTCAAGGTGTGGTCAGACTGCCTCATTATCTAGAAAAAGGGGCAAACTGGAACATGCAGCCAATGGTATCTGCGATGCCAAGCCTAGCGAAGCTAAGTGCAGCACTGGCGGATCCGAACGAGCAAGCGAACATGGTCCAGCAGCTATCAACCGGCGTTTTCGCAAATAACCCTGTTGACGTGACAAAGCTTGCAACCGATCCTACAGAGCAGCTAAAACTGGTGGGTGCTAAACTCACATTAAGCGATGGTACCCAACTCGACAGCGAACGTATTGTGACTCGCTACTCCCCAGTTCCAGTCGTTAAATCGGTAGAAGATGTCGAAGTACTTGTCTTCACACCTAAATCTGGTGTCGCGACCGACGTTGTGATTTATCAACACGGCATCACTTCTGCAAAAGAGGATTCATATGCCTTCGCGTTTAATATGGTGAAAGCAGGTGTGGCAGTTATTGCTATCGACTTACCTATTCACGGCACACGTAGCTTAGATGAGCAACGTTCAGCTAATGCTAATATCTTGGCGTATCTAAATCTTTCTAACTTGGCAATCGCTCGTGATAACCTACGCCAAAGTGTACTGGATGTATTGGGTTTACGCGCGAGCTTAGTGGTATCAGCGCAAGGTGGTCTGTTGGCAGAAGGGCCTCTACAAGGCTTTAACCCAATGACGGGTTCTAAAGTCAAAATGTTAGGTCATTCACTTGGCGGTATTGTGGCTACATCTGCCGTGGCAGCAGCAAATAACACGCTAGGTAGCCCCAACGCAGATGCACTTTACACATTTAGCTCTGCTTCTGTACAGAACTCTGGTGGCCAAATCGGCAATTTGTTACTAGGTTCAGAAGCCTATGGCGCTCAGATCAGGCATAACTTAGCATATGCTGCGTCTGCAGACTACGCGAGTTATGCAGATGCGTCATGTACACAACTGGAAGATAAAACGTGTTACGAAGCTTTTGAGGCCGCAGCAACAGAAACTCAGTTAGCAACACTAGAAGCTGGCTTCTCCCAGTTTATCTACGCGGCACAAACCACGCTAGATACCGTAGACCCGTTCACAAACGCGTCAGATTTAGTTGCTTCTGGTTCACTAACAACACCATTCCTGATGACCGAGGTTGATGGCGATGGCAATGTACCAAACAGCGTTCCAAATGCACCGTTTGCCGGGACTGAGCCTCTAGCAGCTAAACTAGGTTTAACGACCGTAAACAGTGCTAATACAGCCGTGTCTCCAATGGCAAGCTTTGTGCAATATAACGCTACTGCATCGCACATTACGTTTGTTTCTCCAAATGGCACACTTTCTGATATTGACCATCACGTTGAGATGCAAATGGAAAACACAGACTTCTTAATGGATGACACTTTAACGGGTGTGACTAATACTTCCGTTCTGAAGTAATCGTATCACCTCTCTTACCAAAGCCCAGTTTCGACTGGGCTTTTTCGTTCTCTATCATAAAAAACCGTCCCGTATATCCTTTGCTATAGTTAAAGCGGTGTCGTACCTAACTTACTTGTTTGAAAGGAAAACTCTATGCGCATATTCACTATAATGGCCACTGCTTTACTTCTTGCTGCATGCGGAAGTAGCCAATATCTTATGTCGACAAATGAAGGAAAAATTATTACTTCTTACGGTAAACCAGACCTTAACGAAGAAACGGGTATGTACGAGTATGAAGACATGGATGGGAAAGAAATGAGCATTTCAAAAGATCAAATTGTGCAGATTATTGAACGCTAGCAACATGCCCTCTATATTTATAGAGGGCTCTGCCCACACTTCTGAGCGCAGTTAATACTCCCAACGAACCTCTAACTTCCTCAAGAAATGAAGCAACCAATTCATCATTCAAAACAATCAATGCATTTTCTTATATACAGGTATTATTTGTTTAGCGAATATTTTACATCTTCACCCTAATCAGGTTGGAATATTGTAAAATCTCGGCTTTAATTCGCTAACACCCTTTTATTTCTCAGGATAAAGTGGATAATACCGCCACAAAATAACATTACTAAGGTGAGTCCTTATGTCTATTGAAGCTACTCTGCTTGCGCGCTGCGAGTCAAAATGTGAACTGTGTTCTTCTGAATCTCAACTAACAGCATACGCTGTCCCACCTCACGGTAACGTGACCGTTGATACTGCTATCATGGTTTGTGATAAGTGTCTGGGTGAGATCGATGAGCCAAAAGACATTAACCACTGGCGTTGTCTAAACGAAAGCATGTGGAGCCAGGTTCCTGCAGTACAAGTGACAGCATGGCGCCAACTCACTCGCCTAAACTCTGAAAGCTGGGCTCAAGATGCTCTTGACATGATGTACATGGAAGAAGAGCAAATGAACTGGGCGATGAAGGGTATGTCTGATGATGACAAAACGCTGGATTGCAACGGCACTGAACTTAAGAAAGGTGACGATGTAACGGTAATCAAAGACCTACCAGTTAAAGGCACTAACCAAGTAATCAAACAAGGCACAGTGATCCGTGGTATCAGCCTTGGTGATGATCCGAAACTAGTTTCGGGCAAGGCAAATGGCGGTCAGTCAATGTACGTGATCGCAGAATACTGCCGTAAGAAGTAATATCGTATTACTCTACAAGTCAAAACGGGGCACTATTAGTGCCCCGTTTTCATTTCTAATGAACACCAATTTGGAATAAGCTCCTCTACTCCGGTATTGACTCTGTATAGAGTTCTAGCTCCGTTATTCACGTTTGAGCAGCTAAAAAAATACCGGCTTATAGGCCGGTATTTTCATTCATAATTTCAAGATTAACGGTACATACCGATATCTTTTTGAATGTGAGCTGACAAATCTTCCGCATAGTAACTGCGTGGTGCAGTATTATCTACGAATAGAATGTCTAGTAAGTGAGCAATCAGTCCTTTGAAGTTAACCGCGTAGGTTTTCTTATCCATAGAGGTTGGTAAAGCTACATTTGTCATTTGCATTGCTTGTGCCATGATTGCCTCTCTTTAAAGCAGTAGTCTGTTTTGTTGGTTGTATATTAGTCAGTTTCTTATTATTTAAGAAATGACAAATTTTACCTATTCGAATTAGATTATCTAATAAAACAAGCCCATTACAAACATCAAAAATACAAATGAATAATAACAGCATAAATAGTCAGAAACTGTTTAATTATGTTGAATAACTTAACGTTACCTGCATAAGCACACCTCAAGTTACAACATATTTTTAACATTAAGTTTCGTTATTTATTTTATTTTTAGCGCTTTACTTATATTTTTTGATTAGTAATTTTAACGCTAGAGCGACTGTTCGACTTATTTTTGAGGAGCGATGCCACAACTGCTGATGTCATCACAACGATTAAGAATGTGAGTGACCACGTTGTCGGAATCTCATACTCTGTTCCCACCAATAACATCTTTACACCGATAAACATCATGATCACCGATAATGCTGGTTTTAAGTACACAAACTTGTCTAACATCGCTTGCAGAACAAAGTACAAAGATCGCAAACCCAACAGTGCAAACACGTTCGCGGCTAAGACTAAAAATGGCTCTCGTGTTACCGCGAATATGGCTGGTATAGAATCCAGTGCAAACATTACGTCCATAACTGCAATTACACCGACTACGATCAGCATTGGTGTTGCCACCCACTTACCAGTTTGCTTTAAGATTAAGTGATTTCCTTGGTAATCATCCGTAACTGGCAATATTCTGCGAATAAACTGCTCAGGGTATGGGTTAACCTCTTCTGCTTCACCTTTGTCGCGAGCAAGCTTAATACCTGTCCAAATAAGGAATGCGGCAAAGAGGTACAACACCCAGTGGTACTGCGCAAGTAACTGAGTACCAACCGCAATCATGATAGCCCGTAGAACTAACGCACCAATCACGCCCCAAAGCAGCGCTCGCGGACGCAAATGCTCCGGCACACTGTATTGTGCAAAGATGATGGCAAACACAAACAAGTTATCCACGCTTAGCGACTTCTCTAGTAAGTAGCCTGTTAAGAATGAAACCGTTGCTTTATCGTTCGTATAAGTGCTGTGCGGTGCGTAAAGGTCCCAGAATAAATAGATAGAACCTGCAAAAACAAAGGCAAGTAAGAACCAAAAAACACTCCAAAGGATGGCTTTTTTCATCGTTATTACGCCACCACGCGTTTGATAGATATCAAGCGCAACAAGAACAAGCGTAAAAAGACCAAAAGCGCCATACATCGCTAATGACTCTTGAAGTGGTGCCGATTGGCTCAATTGGGTGGTACTTTCGATAAGAGACATGCTTCCTCCCATGGCGGAAGGACATGAGTTTGGTGACCTTCCGCAGACAATAACAACAAGCAGTCACATAGTAATCATGTGCTGCCAGTCAATGAATGCGTTGGTCTCGTTGAAGTGTCGGCGTGGATGAATCACGCAACACCTTTACTTACCGGATAAGCTAATGCTTAACGAGATGACGATAAGTAAACTTGCGCTAACTACTCCCCAAACGCCGCAATGATAACGCCGAATGTCACGCTTTCCAACAAAAAAACTTTGTCCAATCGAAATAAAATTCTTATTAAAAATCAGAAAGAAATATAAAAACAAAGGAATTGGTTCAACCACGTGAACTTTTGTTATTAGATGTAAAGATCGGAAAGTGACTCAAGATGATACATTTAGGAGTCAGAGCGTTGTCTCTGAGAACATAGACACAAAAAAGGAGCATAACTGCTCCTTTTCTAACTTCCGTGTTATTAGCAATTCAAAAGCCGCTCAAAGGTACAAAGTAAACTAACGTTGACCAAATTGCGACCCAAGCAACCACCACTGCCGTATCTGTCCAATCTTTATTCCACATACTGCCACCCTCATCATCGCATGTAGCAATTGAAGGACAGCAAAATCGATACCAATATCTACTATCTGTGTTGCTGTGTATAAAGTTTGTGACTTTGATTCAAGCAGTTTGGCTCATCGGTCAGAAGTTCAATAAAACAGTCTGCCATGGATAAGTTGGTTACACGCCCCTCGCCTTTCATCTCCAGTAGCGCATCGTAACCTTCTTTCCCTTTCATGGTATAAGCGGAGGAAGTGCCTCGATACCAGGTGTCGTCTTGAACGTCGACCCATTGTTGACCATCAAAAATTGCTAATGACTGAATTCTTTCACCTTTAGGGGCATCCGCTCGGTACTCAAAGTTTAAATTGTAAGTGTATGGATAACTGCCAGAGCCAGTACCTTCCACATCATTGTTGAGTGCATTGTTTATGGCGCCTTCAAGTGCTCGGCGAATAGCACTGCCTTTTACGTCGTAAAAGCCGATCGGAACGGCAAAAGGCAACAATCGTCCGGCAATATCTGCCACTGTGATGTTGCCAGGATTCAATGATGTTCGCACGCCACCCGCATTATGAATCGCAAATTGAACCTCATGCCCGCGTTTATTTAGGCTGTACAAAAATGAACGAGCAACGGAAGAAGCCAGCTCGCTCTCACCAAACTCATCTGGGATTCGCACATGACGCTTTTTGGTGTCAATACTGGCAATGACTTGTGACTGTAACTGTCTTACCCGAGGGATGTATTTATCACTTAGGATTGCTTGAGTCTCCGGGTGTTTCTTACAGACCACCACATTAGGTTGGCCATGGATAAAGTCACACGCGGTTTCGAATACGCCTTGGTCAAGCTGTTGATTTAGTGTCGAGTCCCAAAAAATACGTCGGCCAAGTAACAGTTCATTTTGACCACTCAGCATGGTTGCTTTGCCGTTTTCATCAAATTCAATGACGCAGTGCCCCATGGTCAAAGCATGAAAGCCCGCTTGCACAACGTAGGTATCTTTTACTTTGACACCATAAGGGTCATCTTGCCCTAAACCTATTGATGAGAAATCGCCTTGCAGTCGGTGGCTATGTCCACCAACAATAATACCAATCCCCTCAACTTGTTCAGCTAACTCTAAATCACCTTCATAACCTAAGTGACTCAGAAGAATGATATTTTTAATACCAGAGGAGTGAATTTGTTTTACGGTCGCCTTAGCGGTTTCAATTGCAGACTTAAATGGGGTATCTGCATCTGGGTTCGCGATATCGCTCATTTTATCAATGGATAATCCGAAAATCGCAACCTGCTCACCATGAAACTCTTTGACGATGTATTGTGCGCTTTGTGTCTCCGTTTGATAACTATACACATTGTTGCTATCGCTGACTCGGTGAGGCTTTTGAAGCGATTCATTTGATAGATCCCAGTTACCAGCAAGCAATGGAAACTGAGTACGTTGACAGAATAAGGCAACAGGTTCATTACCCATATCCAGTTCATGGTTGCCTAACGCCATCGCATCAATCTTTAACGCATTCAACAAATCGGCGTTGGCTTTACCTTTAAATAATGAGAAATAAAGTGTGCCTTGGAAACAGTCTCCAGCATGGAGAAATAACATCCCATGCCCTTGACGCTGAGCGTCGTCTCGTAGCTGCTCTACTCGGGTCGCGATGCGAGAGAACCCGCCAGCACTCACGTATGGCTCTAGCGTGAGTTCATTGTTGATCTTAAGCTTTAACTGTAATGACGTTGGCTCAAAGTAGGAATGTGTGTCATTGATGTGTGCCAGTTTGATTCTCACTGGCTTATGATTGTTATTCATCTTCATCTTCTCTCTTTTCATTCCTTATAATAATAAGAAGTGAATCATGACAGAATCATGAATTTTATGAAACTGTGATTTTTTGATTTCATGTTTAAGTGATCACGATGCTATCTACACTACTTTTGAAAGCAAGCGTCGCTTGTTGCGGTCTCTATTCATTAAGGGGCTCTCGTAATTTTGTGAACTGAGCTTAACTCCAATATTTCGAATTAATATATGCTTAGGAGTAGCAAAATAACTCTCGATAATTCAAATAATTGCAAGGAGGATTGAGATGAGACTAGAACGCATCGAAATCTCCGGGTTTAGAGGCATCAAACGCCTTTCACTCTCTTTTGACGAACTCACTACGCTCATCGGTGAGAACACGTGGGGCAAATCATCATTGCTCGATGCCCTTTCTATCGCGCTACCTGCTAATGGCTCATTGTATCAATTCGAATTAAAAGATTTTCACGTTGATTATTCAATTTCTCATCCACAAACCCAACACTTGCAGATCATTGTTTGCTTTAAAACACAAGACAAGAACGAAGTAAAAGCTGGGCGTTATCGACGGATAAAACCTGCATGGTGCACAAACGAGGATGGTGAGCAGGTCATTTACTATCGAATTAGTGCGTCTCGCGACGAGTATGATATTAAAACTGAATACGCATTTTTGGATCATAACGGTAAGCCGAAGAAACTGCACCACTCTGAGAAACTCGCCGTAGAGTTGATGACTCTTCACCCTGTTATCCGCCTACGAGACTCCCGACGCTTCCCAGATTTAAACCACGTCAACGGCGACAGCAAAAATGCTCGGATTGAAAAACGAATCAATAACACCTGTCGACGGCTATTGGCGATGCCTGGGCACGTAAACAAGGGTGAGATTCGCAGTAGTCTCGATTCAATGCAAACACTTGTCGAACACTATTTTGCGTTCCGCAGTGTCAGCAAAGGTAACCCACGAAAACCTCGTGATGGTCTTTTTTATACAAGCCCTTCCTCTGATAAAGGATTAAGTCAATTCCTTAAGGAAACAAATGATAAACAAAGCCGTTTGCTTTTAATGGGGCTTCTCAATGCTTACCTTCAAGCAAAAGGCCCTACCGATTTAAGACGCTGCGCAAGACCGATACTGATCATCGAGGACCCAGAAGGCCGACTACACCCAACTCATCTCGCTAGAGCGTGGTCATTATTGCAGTTGTTGCCAATGCAAAAGATTTTAACTACCAACAGCGGTACGTTACTTGGCTCGGTTCCACTTTATTCAATCCGGCGTTTGATTCGCTTGTCAGACCGAACCATTGCCAAGAGCTTAAACTCTGCCAAGTTTGGTAGAGATGAGTTACGCCGAATTGGTTTCCACATTCGTTTTCATCGCTCAGGGGCGTTGTTTGCACGGTGTTGGTTACTCGTAGAGGGCGAAACTGAAGTTTGGTTATTTCATGAACTGGCTCGTCAATGCGGATATGACTTAGCTGCGGAAGGAGTTCAAATCGTTGAATTTGCACAGTCAGGACTGAAGTCACTGATCAAAGTAGCAAAAGAGTTCGGTATCGACTGGCATGTTGTTACCGATGGTGACCCGGCAGGTAAAAAGTACGCGCATGCCGTGAGAGCGCAACTCGATCATGATCAGGAAAGGCATAGACTTACAGAGTTACCTGATCGAGATATCGAACATTTTCTATATAATCATGGGTTTGAACTTTTCTTTAAGGACATCATCAAAGTTCCTCATGATCACCCTATCCCAGCTAAAAAAGTCGTCAACCGTGTTTTGAAAAAGCATGCAAAACCGGACTTAGCTTTGGCCATTGTCTCCCACTGTGAAGAGAGAGGTATGGAATGCATTCCTGT
Organism: Vibrio sp. Y42_MX_L11; assembly: GCF_024181785.1. Classification (NCBI taxonomy): domain Bacteria; kingdom Pseudomonadati; phylum Pseudomonadota; class Gammaproteobacteria; order Vibrionales; family Vibrionaceae; genus Vibrio; species Vibrio sp. Y42_MX_L11. Next base: position 103,805 of record NZ_JAMZAP010000010.1, on the reverse strand, counting down.
ACTTCTGCGTTGGACACTTAAGCGCGTTGTCACCATGGCAAACGGCAATACATGAGTTAGAGTATTTCACACTCACACCTTGTCTTGTAATACAAAAAAAGCACACCAAATTGGTGTGCTTGTATCAAACATCATTAATTTTGATTAAAGGTATTGAGAGGGATAAAACTCAATACACAGTGGATACAAATAAGATCGGGGGTTCACTACTGTGCTTGCTCAGCAAGCGTAGAAGAAGTAGTGCTTGATTTCGTATGCAACCAAAGTCCAGTCGCTTTCATTAGATAACCAAACACACCACCTAGCAGCAAAGATGGAATGACAAGTTGCCAGTTTCCATCAGCGGCAAATGTTGCGCAGGAACCAATAAAAGTGCCTGGAATGTACGCGAGCCAAGCCTGTTTCGCTTGAATACACATGAAAAATGCCACAATAGCGGTAATCACATAACCGATAATTTCCAAACCAACGTAAGTTGAACCGTGGATAATTACCATTGCCCAGAATACACCCGTCATATTAGTGATTAAGCTGATACCAAGTCCTTTCAATCCGCTAGTTGGCGCAGCAAAGTAGCTCGTGCAACCTAAAAAACCAGCCCAAGAAAGCAAACCTAAAGAAATGGCGATCCAACCCCATACGCCAGATAAAATTCCAGTAGTGATAGAGATAGCTAAAAGTGTCGTCATGGTAGTCGTACCTGCTTGGCTATTATCGTACCCATATGGCTCAATAACTGCCTTCATACATTGAAATCAAGGACACATGTTAGATACATCAGTCTTGTTTATCGGTGACAATGATCACAATAAGGTTATAATAATTTCATGACTTGCACTAAAAATTTGACGCAACCGATAAATCAACAGATTTAGGGAGTGAGTATTTCTAATACTCGGTAAAAAAGGGTGTGTGTTGGATAGTTCCAATAGGTCACTCCAGCAAGCTTTAACGAGACTAGGAAGCTAATATCGACGTGCAGAATCATGGGTCCACCAAGTGAGTGCATAGAAGCTCCTGAATCACGCTTGTTCTTCGAAGTTCAGTATACTTACATAGAAATATGCCACTCACAATTAAGCGAGTGGCATTGCTGTGCTTCTAGAGTTTATTGCGTGTATTGAGTGGTAACTTACAATACCGAAGGCTTACCTTTCATCATTCGCAGACCTTCTCGTTTAATGCAGTCGACTAGTGGGTTTTCTGCCATATCAGCTCGCCATATAAATGAAAGTGTCCTTTCCATTTTTAGCTCGGGCACATTTAACGCAACAAGATGACCCGCTTCTATATATCGCTCTACATCTAAATACGGTAAACAAGTAAGGTACTGGCCGTTAGCAACTAAGCTGCGTAACACCGGAACGTGCTCGTACTCTCGCCACACATCCAAATCTTCAATTAGATGATGAATAGAGCTATCAAATGTTTTTCGTGTGCCAGAGCCATGCTCTCTCAACACCCACTTCGCTTGTTCTAACTGCGCGAGGCTTACAGATTGATTGCGAGCAAAAGGATGATGAGATGCAGCGACAACAGTAAGATGGTCTCGGCACCAGACTTCTTGGTGCAAACGGTTATCGTCACAACGCCCCTCGATGATCCCTAAATCATATTTATAATCTAATACGCCATCAATAACCCCTTTTGTACTCTGCACACCAAGGGAAATACGCATTTCTGGAAAGTCATTATCAATGATACTGATAAGGTCTGGAACCAGATGCTCTGCCGGAGTTTGACTCGCGCCCATGCGAATCTCACCGCTTAACAAATGTTGCTCATAAAAGCCCATTTCAATCTGCAGTGCGTCTTGTAATAAGCGTTTTGCTTTTGGTCGTAACCACATACCCCAATGGGTTAACGCCATTTGCTTGCCCTGCCTCTCAAATAAAGGCCTGCCAAGCATTTTTTCTAATTGCGCAAGCGACATACTTGTCGCTGATTGTGTCAAAGCCAGTTTCTCTGCGGCCTGGCTTACACTGCCGGTATCTGCAACTGCGTCAAAAACCGCTAATTGCTTAAGTGAGTAGCGCAAAGTGTCCTCCATTATTGGTGAGTATTTTTCATACCCTCACAATCGTTAAAAACATGCCCCAATAAGCAATAGAGTTCATTTTACCTAGCCGCATAAAGTTATCAATTAATTTGATGAGGTTTCTAAATATTATCAATTTTACCTACCAAACCCTTCTCCTTATTCTGACTGTGCGGTTCGGGAACACCGCAAGCCTCAATGACTTTGAGACTGAAGTCATTGAGGCTTCTAAATAAAAACAACAATTTCATTTTTGAGTTAATAACCAAGGAATTTTTATGCGATTACAAATTAAGGAGTCAATATGGCGGTGACCAGCTCTCAAAATCACCAGTACTTTTCTCCAAAAGAAATGATGGCTGAAGCGGAAAAATTTGCGTTAAGTAAAGCAAACAAAACCAGCAGTATGACACTGAGTCTTGCCATCATGGCGGGCGCGTTCATTGGATTGGCGTTCTTGTTTTACATCACAGTGACTACTGGCAGCGCTGGCGCTGGTTGGGGCTTAAGCCGTCTTGCTGGCGGATTAGCATTTAGTATGGGCTTGATCCTCATCGTGATCTGCGGCGGTGAACTATTTACCAGCTCAGTTCTTTCCAGTATCTCATGGGCCAATAAGCAAATCTCGTTCGGAAAAATGCTTTCTATTTGGGGCAAGGTTTACGTTGGCAACTTCATTGGTGCGATGTTCCTACTTGCGCTAGTTACTGCAGCTGGTCTTTATCAAATGGATAGCGGTCAATGGGGGTTAAATGCGCTTAACATCGCGCAGCACAAGCTTCATCACACTCTCATTCAGGCGTTTGCGCTCGGCATCCTTTGTAACCTATTGGTCTGCCTCGCGATTTGGTTAACGTTTAGCTCTGCAAATGCAATGACAAAAGCAGCAATGACAATCATGCCTGTGGCCATGTTTGTCAGCAGTGGCTTTGAACACTGTGTCGCGAACATGTTTATGGTTCCACTTGGCATTGTTATCGCGAATTTTGCACCTGAGTCTTTTTGGGCCTCCGTCGGTGTGCCCGCTTCACAGTACGCAGACTTAAATATTGGCCACTTTATTACCGCTAACTTAATTCCTGTCACGCTTGGCAACATCGTCGGCGGAGCGGTTTTAGTTGGTCTTGCAAACTGGTGTATTTTTCGCCGACCAGAACTAAAAGCAGCGAATATCTCTTCTATCACAACGACTACAACACTCTCGTCAGTTAAGGATTTCACCATGAAAAACGCATCTTTTGTTAAAGACATTATGAACCCAAAACCAGTTACCATCAGTGCAGAAACCCCGATAGCAATCGCACTGGATGTGCTACTTGATAACAACGTAACTAGCGCACCTGTTGTAGACGTACAAAATCGATTGGTTGGCTTCTTCTCTGCTCACGATGTGATGGTAGAACTATGGTGTGAAGACTACATTCCGGTGAAAGACCAAAAAGTCGTCGACATCATGAGCCGCGATGTGGTCGCAATTGATGCTGGTGACCGTCTCGTTGATGTTGTCGAGTTCCTATGTATCGATAAAGAGCAGTTGTACCCAACGAGCAGCATGGGCATCGCCACTCGCATGACGTCTTTATCTTTAGAAGAACGCGCAAAAAGCATCAAAGTGAGCAAGCCACAAGTACTTCCTGTACTTGAAAATGGCCAGATGGTCGGTGTTGTTACTCGTACTGAAGTATTAAAAGCACTACGCCCGATTTTTGGTGAGCGTTTAAACCTAGTAGAAAAAAACGAGTTAGAAACAGCGTAATTCATTAAACGCTTGCAACGTCTGTTGGCTTTCAATCGCTGTCACTGACTGGCTTGCCAATGTTGTCGATTGTGATTGAGGTAATAAAAAAGCGCTCTTCCGTTGAAGAGCGCTTTTACTGTATCTAAAAGAAGTTCGTTACTTCTTAACGCCTTCGATATGAAGTTCCATATCAACATAGCTTGAAGCACCCATTACTGGGATATCAAAGTCAGCAAGCTCAAGGCGAGTGTTACCAACGAAGCCAGCGCGCTCACCACCCCATGGGTCACTACCTGCGCCAACAAATTCAGCTTCGATAGTAATAGGCTTAGTAACACCGTGTAGCGTTAGATCACCAGTTACATCTAGCTTGCCATTGCCTTTATCAACCACTTTTGTGCTTTTAAAGGTCGCTTCGCTGTATTTACCAGCATCAATGAAGTCACCACTACGAATGTGCTTGTCACGTTCAGCGTGGTTGGAGTCTAAGCTAGTTGTATCAACAACAACATTCACTTTTGAATCAGCAATGTTGTTCTCATCAAAAGAAAAGTCACCAGAAAATGTATTGAAACGACCTTTGATGAAGCTGTAACCCAAGTGACTAACTTTAAAGTTAATTGAAGCGTGAGCACCTTTGGTATCGATGACATAATCTGCAGCTTGCGCACCAAATGGTAGTGCCATAGCGATAGCTAATCCTGTAGCGAAGAGTGACTTTTTCATTTTGAAGCTCCTAACATTTTTCTTAATGTGTTGTCTTTATCGATAAAGTGGTGTTTTAGCGCAGCAATAGCGTGCAAACCTGCTATCAGGATGACGGCCCAAGCTGCGTAGAAGTGAATTTCACCCGCTATGTCTGATTGTCCTGGGAATAACTCTCCCGCTCCTGGCACGGTAAACCAATTAAACACTTCGATACCGCGTCCATCAGACGTTGAAATGAGGTAACCTGAAACAAAGATGGTGACCAATAGTAGGTACATAACACCATGCGCCGCTTTAGCAGCAAGCACTTCGTAAGGTTTGCCTTCTACCTTTGGTGACGCCGTAACATGTTTCCATACAATGCGTGCCAAAGTTAAAATAGCGAGTAAAATACCGACAGAGCGATGGTAATGTGGTGCAGTTCGATACCATTCGCTGTAATAGCTAAGGTCGACCATCCACAAACCCACTGCAAATAGACCAATAATGCACAGCGCAGATAACCAGTGCATCACGCGTGCAGTAAGGTTGTAATTCTTTACCAGTGTATCCATCTCAAGTTCCTAGATATATTCCTAAGTTAATGTTGAGCAAGAAACACTACATTAACCTATTTACGTCATATGAAACAGATTATTTACCATCATTTACATCCAGCCAATGGCACCGTATCTATCAAGTTGTTCGAATTTTTTGAAGGAACTTTAAATCGTTTATAAAACTGAAACTTACAGCTTAACTTCTTGTTCTATCTCATACAGCTCTTCGGACACTTCTAACATTCTCCGTTCAACCAGTGATTTTGCATCTTCCACCCCCTTGTTGTAATAAATTGGCCCTAGTTTTTCTGTAATGAAATCAATAAGAAATTCACTATCGAACTGGCCAATCTCAACATCTAGTTCGTCCTGCATATAATCTTGAATGGCGGTTGCCAGCGTTTCTTTTTGTGCACGTTCTAACTTTATCATCTTTGCCCTTTTTCAGAATTTTGTTCTATGTGTGCTTCTATCGTCTTGCTCTCTTAAAGAGTAGGCGCGATCCTTTGTGAGAAATTTGGTGTTTAGATCAAGAAGTTGCCGAAGTAAATTAGTCTATTCTCAAAAGACTATGCTAACCTTTTGCAGTTCGTTTTGTTAATTATTAAGGGATATTCTTTGCTACTCGACCTAGTGATTCAAAGTGTTAATGATTTTCAAGACGACTGTCTTAAGCTGTGTGAAAAGCATTACCCTGCGGTACATAACCAAGGCATGAGTGAGCATCATCTTGGTCTCGCGTTTTCAAGACGAATGGAACACACTTTCCGTCACTTCGGATACAACAGTGTGGTAAAACCAATTGAAGTTTTAAATACGCCGGACCTTCCTCATCACTACCGTATTTCATCTGAAATAGGCACGGTTTGGGTCCTGAGCCACCATATGGTCAGTGCGGGAAAATCTTGTCGAGAAAACTTACTCTCATCAATTACTGAATGGCAAAGCGAATATGGTTATGCGCTGCAACCGAATGATCTACTCTTTTTAGTTTGTGATCATTGGATCAGTCGCAGCAAAACGAGCCGAGAGTTGCTTCATTGGTGGATGGGAGAACTGCCCGACCAGATCAACGAATACACGGAGCAAGGGATCACGCTGTACACCAGCGAATCGCAGCTCACGCAATCGTTAGACACTCGATTTGGCATTAGCCCTTGTTACATTAAGTTTGGTCATCCTTTGCGTCGCTCGAACAAACAACAGTTGGTCAGAAAATACTTACAACTGTATGCAGTACTACAATGGTAACATCAAATTGCAATAGGAAGATTGTCAGTCATTTCATCAATTTGTTTGATATCACTCGACAAATCTAATCATCTCTTACCATCATTCTTGCTTGAGTTCATGAGCCCACTTAGATTCACTGCCAATGAAATAAAAAGTTAGCGCGATAGCGCTGATGTAGAAGCATTGATTTAGGTTGTTGTAACAATGATGAGCACCTCGCAACTCCTTAGTTGCATCCGCAAACAAGCCGACGGGCAATATATTGCGAAATACGCAAAGCTCACTCTTCGAAGTGTCTTTCAACCTATATATAAAAAAGATATTTCTATCGTTGGCCTTGAGGCACTAGTAAGAATTACCAATGCTAATGGCACCATGATCAGGCCAGATCAGTTTTTCCAATCAAAAACCATTGCCGCTCAAGACCTACTCAATGTCGAACGCTTAAGTCGCCTAATTCATATCAAAAACTTTGCCCAATCTCACTTTCACAATAAACAACTGTTTCTTAATGTATTACCAGAAGCAGCAAAAATACTAGCCAGAGACATCACGTACAATAGGCTGCTAAAACAAACCATTTATCAATCTCATTTAGTAAATGAACAAATCGTCATGGAGTTGCTTGAGTTGAACGTAGAAGACGAGTCCTCGTTGTCGCAAGCAGCTCGTGAATTAAGCCAAGGCGGGTTTAAATTGGCGATCGACGATTATGGCGTCAATGCCTCAACAATTGAACGAGTGAAAGGCGTTCGTCCAGACATAATAAAGATGGATCGCTCGTTAATGCTGAGATACGAAAATGGTGACTGGAAAGCTCTAGTCGATGCATTATCACTAGCAAGAACGTTGCGCTCTAAAACCGTTATCGAAGGAATTGAAACCGAGCATCAACTTAACTTAATGAAAAAACTCGGTTTCGATATGTATCAAGGATACCTACTCGCTATCCCGCAAACGTTAGACGTTTATGAAGAGGCAAAAACAGCCTGACTATGTAACAACAAAAGTTTGTGCGGTTTAGCGAGAGTTACGTGATTTACCACGGCTCTTATGAATCGCTAATTTTGCTTTTAGCTTACGCTTCTCTGATGAACGGCTTCGACGGCGTCCACTACCATTTTTCTCAGGCTCGACTTCTTCTATAAGGCTTGGCTCGAAGCCTGCCAACCATTCTTGTGGTAGGCGTTGATCAAGCAAATTCTCGATAGCATGCAATAAATATTCTTCATCTCGACTCATTAGAGAGACAGCTAAACCTGACTTTCCTGCACGGCCAGTACGGCCTATACGGTGGACATAATCTTCGGCTTTAAATGGCATATCAAAGTTCACCACTTGCTCTAACTCTTGAATATCCAGCCCTCGTGCTGCTACATCTGTTGCAATCAACGCACGCACCTTACCTTGTTTGAACTCATCCAACGCTCTTTGACGCGCACCCTGTGACTTATCTCCGTTAATTGAAACCGCTTTTATGCCATCTAACTTAAGCTCTTTTGCTAGCTCATCGCTACCTTGCTTAGTTTTTGTAAATACAAGCACTTGCTGCCAATTGCGCGAGCCAATCAAGTACGCCAATAATTCACGTTTACGCTTTTTGTCTACCGGATAAACCATCTGTTTTACCGTTTCAGCCGTCGTGTTTGCTGGTGACACTTCAACTTCAACCGGCGATTCCATGAGTTTGTACGCAATAGTCTTGATTCGCTTTTCAAATGTCGCAGAGAACAACAGGATCTGTTTTTCGGCGGGTAAACGTCGGAAGATGCGTTGCAAGTCAGGCCAGAATCCCATATCTAACATACGGTCGGCTTCGTCTAGAACGAGCATACTGGTTTTGGAGATGTTTACGTTGCCATTAAACAGATGATCCAAAAGGCGGCCTGGTGTTGCAATCAAAATATCAGCGCCCTCTTCTAACTTCCTCTTTTGTACGCCAATGCTTGTACCACCATAAACACACACAATGCGAAGTTCGGTTTGTGCAGCGTACTGATTCAAATTATCAAATACCTGCTGCGCAAGCTCGCGTGTTGGAACCAAAACCAATGCTTGAGGCGTGCCGTTGAGTTTTTTTTGCTGAACGGTTTGTATAATAGGTAAACCAAACGCAGCCGTTTTCCCCGTACCAGTTTGTGCAGCAGCAAGTAAGTTCTTTCCTTCAAGGACATGTGGAATAGACTTTTCTTGCACTGGTGTTGGCGTCACAATATTTAGATTGCTTAGCGTCTCGATTAGCTTTTGTTCAATGCCTAAGTCAGCAAAATTAACAGACATGTGTAACCTCATTATTTTTGGAGCGCAGAGTTTACCAGAGCCCCAATAGCCATACTACTTTTCTATCTCATTGGGCTAAATCAATAAGCTGTTGCTGAAAATCATACGACTGGCGTAAAACGTCTCGATAGAGTGTCGAGAACTTCTCTTCCAATACTGTGTAATCACTCTCAATCACTTTAAATGTTGTAGTAAGGTCAGCCATTCTCGGGCTTCTTTGCGACATTCGATGTAATGCAAATTCGATATTATCCAGGTCTTGGTATGACTGAAGCCATCGACCGTGCCACATCCGGCTGTGGAGCACCAAAAAACGCGACGGCAAATGTTCATCAACGTCACGGTTTACTCGCTCGTATGCCGAGTCGACAAAGTGTTCGAGAGATACGGCATAAAAGTCGTCCCAGTGTTTTGCAAGACAATGGTCCCAGAACATATCGAGAGCGATAGGGGCAAAGCGCCGCGCAGTACCTTTGAAGTGAGGTTTGCATTCGTTAACAATAGGATGGTGATCGGTAATGCGGTCAACAAATCTATGTAATTTGATGCCGTTCGAGATATCACGTTCATACAGCTTGCTTGGATCCCCTTTTACGAAGTCTCCAAGCAAGTTTCCCAATAAATGGCTGTTACAGTGGTCTGCGATATGCAGGTGGGCTAGAAAGTTCATCCGACGCCAGTTTTGGCCTTTAAGGCTTGGTGTGACATGAACCTAGTATAACGTCAATTACGACGAGATGAGAGTGTTCCGCTATTCGGCTTCGTTGTCTGAGCCAACGTATTCCGACAAGATAATGCCAATTTCAAGCGCATCTAGCAGCTCTAGGCTCTCATCGTTTTGGTATTGGTCGCTCATTGTGACCTCCTTTATTTTAAGCTCTCTTGCTTGTACTTGCTGACGGCTTGGCCTTGCCATATCCACGTCAACAACTCCTTTTTATAGTCTTTATATGACACATTCATGACAGCGAGAAGTAAAGATTTAAAAACCTATGAGCAGAATCAAAAGTAAACGTTTGCAACCAGATTTCATATCTACTTAGCACTACAGAGAAATAGCTCTTTTATCAATATTTATGTCAATTTAAAGATATAACATACCGTTATAGGCGTCCTTAGATCTCATTTTTTAAACTAAATTTAGTTTTCGTTACATATTTTGCTGATTAACTTCGCATATTTTGTTTCGATATAGCAATAGATTTGGTCAATATCTTTTATCTCTAATGGAGCTTTAAATGAGAGAAGTTGAGTTTAGAACGATAGACAGGCTGTTTATCAAGATGTCTATCAACGACAAAATGTGGGTTATATTCCTGCTGTTTTTAGTAGCCCTCACTTCTGTGGCTGGAAGCCGCTACTTCAATGAAATACAACAATTTAAACAACAAGCGATTTCTGCTAGCGAAGCGAAACTTTCTGGTATTGTTGACGCTCAACCAGGTCATGTTCCACAAATTGACGGCGTATCGAAATCAAGTCGCGTAAGCGAGAGCTCTTTTGTTGATGGCTCTGTCACCGCTTATGCAAAGTTGCATTCTGGCGAAGTGATTAAGTTGACTAAAAACGTATCCGCGCAATACGAATCTGCAAAGTCGTCAGCCTTAACCTCTCTGTTACTCAGCTTTTTATGGGTTGTTCCTTTTGCCCTTTTCTCTTACTGGGTTGCGACCTTTATAGGAGGCGCCCTGTGGGTTTTATATACGACAACCGAAAAAATTGGTGAAGGTGATTTAACCTCTCGCCTTGGTTTTCATCCTGGCCGAGACGAGTTTGGCACCATTGGTTGCGCGTTAGATAAATCTATGGACACCTTAAGTGAACTGGTTAACAGTGTGAAAAATAATGCGGCTACATTGAGTGAGACATCTTCTGCATTCGAAAAAGATATGCAGTTGAGCGAAACGCAGATATCTCATCAATATCAAACACTCGATTCCGTCGCGACAGCAATGGAAGAAATGACAGCCTCTGCAAAAGAAGTATCCAGCATTTCCCAACAAGCGACGATGCAATCCGATCAGGATGCTCAAAAGATCGAGCTAAGCAGAAATCGCGTGCAAAATGTGATTGGAGAAATTGAGACGTTATCCAGCTATATTGAACAGGCTTCCACATCAGTAACCAATTTAAATGAAAACACGACGCAGATTAATGACGTTATCACAACGATCAATGCCATTTCAGAACAAACCAACCTATTGGCTCTGAATGCGGCAATTGAAGCGGCACGCGCCGGGGAGCAAGGTCGTGGATTTGCTGTGGTTGCTGATGAAGTGCGTACATTGGCAAGCCGAACTCAACAGGCAACAGTAGAAATTCAAGCCATGATTGAGAAACTACAAGCCGAAAGCCAGAACATTGCTTCAATCACTGATCGAACCGTTCAACAAGCGCAAACCAGTAGCCAGCTTATTGATGAAATTGGTCATGATGTGACGTCTATTGCTGAATCCGCACGCTCATTGATGGACATGAGTATCCAAATTTCCACCTCAGCAGAAGAACAAAGCGCAGTCGCCAACGATATTGCATCTGAGCTTTCAGAAATTCGCAGCCAGTCGAGCACAATCAGAGAAGTTGCAGAGCAATCTACCGTAGGGGTAGCTAATCTCACTCAGGCGTCAGTGTCTCTTGGTGAGGTATTACAACGCTACCGCACAGCATAACTTTGCAGCATTTATGATCAACAAGGGCTCCTCAGGAGCCCTTTTCTTTAAACCGTTTTCAGCCGTTATCGTCGATATTTTCTACTACACACAAGTGGATATTTGAAGTGAATCTCAAGTTCTCGCTGTACCTGATGAAATAATGTTCATAAACAAAGCGTTCCGCTATGCTTAATCCTGCCAATTCCAATTTGCTGCTGGAAAACAATATGAATAATTACAAAGATACAAAAGACATCGAAAACCTAAGTTGCCCTCTCTGCCAGGGGGATGAATATCTCATTTCATCGGATGGAGAGAAATTCACATGCGCTGCTTGCGGATTTCATACAAAAAGCTTCTCATCCATCCAATGCCTACATCAAACCCCTTACCTACAGTCCAAACTTAAACATATCCATAGCTTAAGTACGGTGTGCCATTAAGAGATTAAACAGAGCAGCTAAATAGCTGCTCTTTTAATTCATCTAAATGTTGAATGCGAATTACGCGTTCATCATCAACACGATTGATTGCCTCACCATTAAATAGCTGTACGGTTTTAATGCCAGCGTTTAATCCCGCTTCTACGCCTTTAGGTGTGTCATCAATATAAAGACAGTCGCTCGGTAAAAAGCCCATGCTCATTGCACTGTACATAATTAAGTCAGGTTCAGGCTTCCAACTATTCGCATCGAATGCAGAGAACACTTTCCCCTGGAAAGCATCGATCAATCCTGTTAACTCCAATGCGTATTCTATTTTATCTTTCGGCCCATTGGACGCGACACAATATTCGATATTATGCGAATCTAAAAACTGAATTAATCGCTTTGCGCCATCCATCGGCTGTAAGTGGCGAACAAAAAGAGACTGGACTTCTTCACGGTATTGCGGCTCTAAGACATCAATAGGGACTTTGATATCTTTCAGCTCTTTAGTATCTAAAAGGATGTCAGCGAGCTTTCCTCCTTTAAAATGAGAAACGCACTCTTCCATCGTTAATTCTGCGCCATGCAGGTTAAATACATTGACGAGAGCTTGGCAACACAATCGTTCACTATCGACCAACGTACCATCACAATCAAATATCACGCACTTAATATTGGTAATTGCCATAGCCATCTCCAGACATCTTAAAGGCTAATGCCCTAGCTGATTTTAAAAATGTTGGCTTAATCTTATTTAAGTTTGGGATTGTTGAAACGACGAGCTTGGCATTTCATAGAAATAGAGGGGAGCAATTACAGTTTTTCTAAGCAAGATCACCTATCGTCATCTTGCTTTGCTTTTTATGCATTTGAGTGCGCAAATTAGCTTTCAATAATCACCGAATCTAAAAGCTTGTGTTCGGTACTTAGTCTTTTAGCAAGATCCGCCACAAACGAACTCTTGTATTTTGATTCAGAAACCGCGACATCAGAGATAAGCGTGTTTCCTTCAAGGTGGCTAATAATAGCGGCACCAATTGGAGCTCCAGATTTAAAACCAACATATAATTCAAAATCTGGCGTTAGAATTATCTGAGTGAGATATTCCACAATCATATCTTTATCGTACTGTTGATCCCAACGCTGAGACTGCAGGACAGAAAACATGATAGTAAGTCGGTGAAAATCGACCAGAAAAATATCGTCAGAGCTAAATTCAGAATTACTCTCAAGTAGCGTGTCTTTGTCGACCACTTGATAGGTTGCTTGTTCTAGTGCTTTGAAATAGACATCACGCCCTTTCAGACTCTCTGGTGTTGGAAATTCAACTTCAACCAGATCATACAGCCATGCATTTTTACGCTCGATACTGGCTAACTGTTGTTCATTCATTTTGATACCTTAGTTGCAAAACGAAATATGCAAAGTGTTTCATTCTCACATAGAGTGAAGCTTAGACAGAGCGACAAGCGATATAAAGTCATATTGGGAGAAAGTATGGTCACTCTAACTCATCATTTCGTTTAGAGCAGTACATTAGCATGAAGCCCACAACAAACCTAGCGTACGTAGACCTTTCCTTGGCTAAATTTTGTTTTAGTTGCAAACCTCTGATAGATTTCATCAATATCTTTCCTAGTTAAGGACAAAAATAATGAAAAAGATGCTGTTAAGTGCATTGCTTGCTACTACGCTGGTTGGTTGTTCAGATAACGATGTTGCTGATGTAGGACTCGGTTGGTTTACTTTGAAAGACATCAAAGTAGGTGAATTAAAAGACGAGGTAGTCACGGGGGTAACGTGTCATATAGCTTCTATCGAAGCCGATTTTAGCTTAGCGGATCCAAGTGACAGCTCAATATCATGTCGTCAGACTGGCGAAATCACGCCGGAAATGATTGCAAAAATAGATAAAAGTAAGTCTGGCGAAATTGTATTTAAGAAGTCAAAAAGTATTTTCTTCAAAACAATGAAGGTTCGCCGAATTTATGATGCAGACAACCAAACCTTACTCTACCTGTCTTACACAACAAAAGAGACAGACGGTAGCTTTAAGCACAGCCTATCGACGGTTCCACTTTGGGGCACCAAGGCTTACGTTGAGCCAACTGAAGTTAAAAAGTAACGCAGCTAATTTTGGGTAGCTCCAAGCTCGTTGTTAAAGAGAATAACCGATCAACAATCTGAAAAGCGACCAATTGCAGTACTATAAGCATCAGTAATTTAGGTTATCTTGGTCGCAATTTCTCCAGCTCGCTGGTTTTTTCAGCGGGCAAACTTCTTTGTAATAAAACGCCACGATTTTCATTTTTTTGTGATACAATCCCGCCTCTTTTTTTTCTCACTCAAGAACAAGCATGAAGTTTCCTGGTCAGCGTAAATCTAAACACTACTTCCCAACTCACGCTCGAGATCCATTAGTAAACCAAATCCGACAAGCGCCTAAGCTATATCGCCCAACTATTGTTGGTGTCGGTCAAACCATCGTAGATATCGAAGCGCGTGTAGATGATGCGTTTTTAGAAAAATACAACCTAAGTAAAGGACATTCACTCGTTCTTGAAGAAAGCAAAGCAGATGCACTTTACGAAGAACTGGTTGAGCAAGGCCTGATCACACACCAATACCCAGGTGACACGATTGGCAACACGCTCCACAATTACTCAGTATTGGCGGATAGCAAATCCGTTTTGCTCGGTGTGATGTCCAAGAACATTCAAGTTGGTTCTTTTGCTTACCGTTACCTTTGCCGCACGTCTTCACGCATGAACCTCAACCACCTACAAACGGTAGATGGTCCTATTGGTCGTTGTTATACCTTGATTTCTCAAGATGGCGAACGCACATTTGCTATCAATGAAGGTCACATGAACCAACTACTTCCAGAAAGCATTCCTGAAGAGATCTTTGAGAAAGCATCAGCTCTGGTTGTTTCTTCTTACCTCATGCGCGGTAAAGAAGAGGATCCAATGCCGAAAGCAGTACAAAAAGCGATCGACTTTGCCAAGAAGCACGATGTCCCTGTAGTACTAACTTTAGGCACAAAATACGTTATCGAAGGTAACGCGCAGTGGTGGCAAGAGTACATTCGCGAGAACATATCTGTTGTTGCAATGAATGAAGAAGAAGGCGCCGCATTAACAGGCGAGACAGAACCGCTTGCGGCTGCTGATAAAGCACTTGAGTGGGTCGATCTTGTTCTATGTACTGCTGGGCCAAATGGCCTATACATGGCAGGTTACACCGACGAAAAAGTAAAACGAGAAACCACACACGACATTCTTGAAGGTTCAATTGAAGCCTTTAACCAATACGAATTCAGTCGTGCGATGCGTAAAGGAGATTGTGAGAAGCCAATGAAGGTATACTCTTACATTGGTCCTTACCTGGGTGGTCCACTAGAGATTAAGAACACCAACGGCGCAGGTGATGCGGCGCTTTCTGCTTTACTGCATGATATGGCTGCAAACTCTTTCCATCAAAAAGAAGTGCCTAACTCAGAAAAGCACGAAGTACGCTGTTTGACTTACTCATCACTTTCTCAGATCTGTAAATATGCAAACCGAGTAAGCTATGAAGTGTTGACGCAACACTCTCCTCGCCTATCGCGAGCACTTCCTGAACGAGAAGATAGCTTAGAAGAAACTTACTGGGATCGTTAAGATCACAGCTTTAAAGCTAAAAATACATCAAGGTCACCATTTGGTGGCCTTTTTGTTTTGATCTGGCGCAGTAAATAGTAGATTTTGTTAGTATGTAGCACAGTATAGAGCAGTAAACTCTTTACATACCGAATCGAAACCGTACCATCACCGAGCAAACGTTTGCCCAACAATAATACTTGCTCCAACTCAGATTGTTTTTCAACACTACCTGCGAGTCACTTTAGGGATTATCCATGCAGTCAGATATTGAAATTTGCCGAAACACACCACTTTCTTCTATTGATGTTATTGCGGAAAAAGTAGGGTTACTACCCGAAGAATATGACACTCACGGGAAGCACAAAGCCAAAGTCCATCCAAAATGTTTGGAGCGGCTCAAAGAGAATGATAACGGTAAGCTTGTGCTTGTTACTGCGATCACTCCTACCCCACTTGGCGAAGGAAAAACCGTTACAACAGTCGGACTGGCGCAAGGTTTAGCTAAGCTTAGACAATCCGTTATCGCATGTATTAGACAACCTTCTATGGGGCCTGTATTCGGTATTAAAGGCGGTGCTGCTGGCGGTGGTTATTCCCAAGTTGCTCCAATGGAAGAACTGAACTTGCACCTTACTGGTGACATCCATGCGGTGACGGCGGCGCATAATCTAGCTTCAGCCGCGCTTGATGCTCGCTTGTATCATGAACAACGCGAAGGCTATGATGCCTTTGAAGCACGTACTGGATTAAAGGCACTTAAAATCGATACGGCAAGCATTACTTGGAAACGAGTAATGGACCATAATGATCGTGCACTACGTAAAGTCAAAATTGGGTTAAATGAGCCAGGAAAAGTCATCAATGGATACGAACGCGACGAAGGGTTTGATATTTCTGCCGCGTCTGAGTTAATGGCTATCATTGCACTGGCTAAAGATTTAAAAGATTTACGTCAACGTATTGGGAAAATTGTCGTAGCGTACGATTTGAACGGAAACCCGGTAACCACTGAGGATCTGCAAGTTGCAGGAGCAATGGCAGTGACATTAAAAGAGGCCATAGCACCGACACTGATGCAAACTCTGGAAGGTGTTCCTACGTTGATTCACGCAGGCCCGTTTGCAAACATCGCCCATGGAAATTCATCCATTATTGCCGACGATATCGCGCTAAAACTATCAAGTTACACTGTAACGGAGGCGGGATTTGGCTCAGACATGGGATTTGAGAAAGCGTGTAACATTAAAGCTGCCGCCGCCAGCAAGGCGCTAGATTGTGTAGTGATAGTAGCGACATTACGCGGCCTCAAAGCAAATTCTGGACACTACGATTTACGACCAGGTATGGCCATTCCAGATTCCATTTTTAATCCAGACCAAGCAGCATTGGAAGCGGGATTTGAAAACTTAAAATGGCACATTAATAACGTTCATAAATATGGCATTCCAGCTGTTGTCGCTATTAACCAGTTCCCGCACGATTGTGAGAAAGAGCTTAAAATACTTAAAGAGCTAGTTCAGCAATTTAATCCGGAAGTTAAAGTCGCTATCAGCACCGCTTTTGCGCAAGGCGGGCAAGGCACAACTCAGTTAGCTCAACATGTTATTGACGCTTGTGCCCAGCCTACAGAGTTTCGTCCTTTATACAATAAAGAACAATCGTTACAGGAAAAACTTATGGCTGTGTGTGAAGCTGGCTATGGTGCCGCCAATATAGAAATGAGTTCTCTTGCTACTGAACAGCTCAACCATTTTGAAAATCTAGGTTTTAACAACTTAGCGGTTTGCATAGCGAAAACCCCATTATCGATAACAACAGATTCCGCTGTCAAAGGCGCGCCAACAGGTTTTACCGTCCCTATCCGCGAGTTACGTCTGTGTGCTGGCGCTGGGTTTGTGTATGCGTTGTCCGGTACGGTGATGACGATGCCAGGTTTGCCTGATAAGCCTGCGTTTATGAACTTAGACCTTGATGATGAAGGAAATATCGTCGGTCTCTCTTAGTGTAACGTCAACGTATAGTTGACTATAAAGGAAGCACGTTTAAAGAGTGAGTGGTTTACTTCTATATCCACTCACTTTGAACAGACGAAGAGGCGTGCTTGATTATCTTTATCTTACTGTTTTATCCTCACTTTACATTGTAAATCCATACTTATTTTCTCCCCTTCCCTATAATCTTGCGCCAATTTGATGCACGGCCTACTTAGCACTTCACTAATGTGGTGCAATTACCTTGCGATGAATTTTTAACCCCTTTGATTTTTAAAGAGATATTCTATGGCTCGAATCTTGTACTAAAGTTTGCAGTAGTAAACACATCAGCACATGCACTTTCAAAACCTCTGCGCTGTACACCACTTCCTCCTGGTTAGCACCGTTTTGATGCATGCAAAAAAGGGAAAGGGAATAATATGGAAGACGCACTCGCCGTAATTTTAGCTGGAGGGATGGGGTCTAGACTCAGCCCACTCACCGATGATAGAACCAAGCCAGCAGTACCTTTTGGCGGAAAGTATAGAATTATAGATTTCACACTAACCAACTGTTTACACTCGGGTTTACGTAAAATCCTTGTTTTGACCCAATACAAATCTCATTCACTTCAAAAACACTTGCGAGATGGTTGGTCGATATTCAATCCAGAGCTTGGCGAGTACATTACTGCGGTTCCACCTCAAATGCGCAAAGGTGGTGCATGGTATGAAGGAACCGCTGATGCGATTTATCACAACATGTGGTTACTATCGCGCAATGACGCGAAGTATGTGGTTGTGTTATCCGGCGATCATATCTATCGAATGGACTACGCCGCAATGCTTGAAGAGCATAAAGAGAAAGGTGCTAAGCTCACCGTTGCCTGTATGGATGTTCCCGTAGAGGATGCTTCAGCATTCGGGGTAATGGGCACCGCAGAAAACGGGCTAGTTACTTCATTTATAGAAAAACCAGAATTCCCACCTACCCTTCCAGGAAGCAAAACTAGAAGCCTCGTTTCCATGGGGATCTATATCTTTGATATGGATGTTTTAAAAGAAGCACTCGAAGACGACTCAAAACTCGATTCATCAAGTCATGACTTCGGAAAAGACATCATACCTAAGCTGATTGATACGGAATCCGTTTATGCTTATCAATTTTGTGGCAGTAAAGGTCGAGTTGATAAGGATTGCTACTGGCGCGACGTGGGTACCATTGATTCCTTCTATGAAGCGAATATGGATCTGCTAGAGCCAGTACCACCAATGAACCTATATCAATCCAATTGGGCGATTCGTACTTACGAGCCGCAGTTTCCACCAGCTCGTACCGTTTCTTCTGCTACGGGCAATGAAGGTATTTTTATTAACTCCATCATTGCTACCGGTGTCATCAATTCTGGAGGCTCAGTACAGCATTCCATCATTTCCTCTAACGTACGTATTCAAGACAGTGCAACGGTTGTCGATTCCATCATTTTTGATGACGTAGAGGTCGGTGAAGGAAGTCAGTTGGTCAACTGTATTGTGGATAAACATGTTCGTATTCCGCCACATACTCAAATTGGCATCAACAAACTAGAAGATGCGAAGCGATTTAAAATCTCAGACAAAGGTATTGTCGTCATACCCGAAAGTTATCAATTCGATTAAACGACAAACCATCGCAACAAAAAAGCGCACGATCATTATCGTGCGCTTTTGTTTAAATGCCTATTAACGTTAGGCTATAACAGTTAATCAAAAACGATTAGATGTTACATACCGTTGACCAGCTACCATCAGTGCCCGGCTCAGCCGCTGTCCACCAGTTCGCTTGGTAAACCACACCGTTGTGGATGATCTTATCACCTTGGTTAGCATGGCTTGGGTTACCAGCCCAATCCGTTTGTGGTAGAGCTGGGTATGTCACTAAACCTGTCGTATCACACGTACCTGGTTCAGTAGTACCACCATCACCCGAGCCTGCATTTAGGTCGCCAATTGGCAGTTCTGGCTGTTCAAACTTGAACGCAAACTCTTTACCACCAGAAATCACTGAGTAGTTAGCCGGACCAGAGATTGGTAGGTAGTAAACCATATCAAGCTCGTAAGTACCGCCCGCTGGTAAATCTTTCCAAGCAGGTAGAGAGAACGATACGCGGTGCATTACGCCATCTAAGCCACCGATGTTGTTTGCACGAGTATGTCCAGAAGCAATGACTTTCAAACCGCCACCAGATTGATCTTTCGCATTATCAGGAGCTGATACTGGGATATCAAACTGGAATTCAGTACCACCAGGGATCGCTTGACCAGTGTTGTTCGTAAACGTGATCTTCGGATTAATTGGGTAGTTTTGGTCGCCAACCTTAAAGCCGCCAACGCTGACTGTAATGTCTACCGCTTCTGTTGGTGTTGGACCCGTCGCAACTTTATTACCGTAAGGTGTTGCAGACTTAAACTTGTCGTAGATAGCTTTGGTCATAGTGTTACCCATGTGGTACTCACCATTACCAGCTGCACAAGCTTGTTCAGTTGCATCTACTGCCGTACGATTACCATTTGTATCCAGTACGTAACAGTTGTAGTCGCCTGCCAGTTCCCAGAACATAATACCGCCGATTTCTTTATCGATAACGTAATCAGCTTTCACTTCGATAGAAGCTTTATCTTCCGTAGATAGGAACACGCTCTTCTCTGCGTTCCACAACCAAGGCGCTACAGCAACGCTATCGTAATGACGTGTATATGTACCAACAAACTTATCCGAAGGATCGTTAACTGGATCAAGACCGTAAGCGGCTGCGTATGAGCCCCAGATACCATTTTCTAGGTTCTTCGCATGCCACATTGGGTTAGAGCCAGCGCCCATTTCGTTGCCTTTAGGGTCGGTATCGTGCCACATGTTGTCGATACCAATAGCACCGTGACCACAGTTGTTCTTCTCACCTTCACCGGTACCTGGTTGACACTCAGCTTGGTTTGGCAGTGCTGCTCGGCCCCACAGACCATTTTCACCACCAGTAACACCTTGCCAACCACGGGTGTAGTAAGGAACACCAATGTTGATACGACCTGCAGGCATAGAACCACGGAAGTAATGGTAAGCCCAGTCTGTGTTCAAGTAACCGATACCACCGTATGCAGCAGTGCCGTATACGTTCCACTGCGCTAGCTCCGAGTCTTTACCTGTATCGAATAATGCCGCGTTGTGACCAACGTGATCATTCCAAGCCCCATGCAAGTCGTAAGACATGATGTTTACGTAGTCTAGGTACTTAGTTACATCGAAGGTTTCCATCCCACGTAGCAAGTAACCTGAAGATGGGGCTGCGATAGTCAGCATATAATGAATGCCATCTTGCGCGGATGCCGCGTCAAGTTTCTCACGCAATACTTTCATAAGCTCTTGGTAAGACGCCCATAGATACTGACGACGTGGTTCCATGAAGTCTTTGTCGTAAGGGTTACCAGCACCAGCCATTGATGTCGGGTATTCATAGTCGATATCCAGGCCATCGAACTTGTACTGACGCATCATTTCAACGGCTGAAGTTGCGAACTTCTCGATGCCTGCATGGTTAATAGAACCATCCGCATTCGTCGTCATGGTGTAGAAGCCACCATCAGCTACACGATTGCCGTTCGTATCGAAGTGACCGCCCGTTTCAGCCCAACCACCGATAGAGATTAGCGTTTTAACATCATGTTTTTGCTTGTAAGTCGCGAGCGCACCAAAGTGACCTTTAAAGCCAAGAGCAGGATCTACCTCAACGCCAGGCCAAGTTTTACCCGTAGCAGGGTTGTTAGGGTCATTAACGTCACCAACGTTTACTTTACCATCAGAACCAATGCTCACAAACGCGTAGTTAATGTGAGTAAGTTGCTCCCAAGGAATATCTTTAACAAGGTAAGTCGATTGAGGGTCCTCACCTGCGCGCCAACTAGTAAAGTAACCAATCACACGACGTGGGTGATCGGCGCCCATTTTCTCGCGACCTTCTTCGTCATAAATAGAACAGTAAGGAACGTCTACACCCGTTGTTTGATACAAGCCATCAGGGCGACAGTTAGATGTCACCGCGCCACCGTTTACCGTTAACGTCGCAAGTGCAGAATCTGCTGTTGCTCCGGCATCATCGGTTGCTCTCGCATAAACACTTAGCGAACCAGCTTGTGAAGGCGTTACATCAAGCGTGTATGGCGCAGTTGTTGCGGTGCCAGCAAGGACGCCCGCCACATAGAAATCAACTTTAGCAACGGTGCCATCCGCATCTGCGGCATTCGCAGTCAGTGTGACGGAGCCACCTAAGTCAATAGAAGTAGCAGAAAGCGCAACATCCACTGTCGGCGCTTCGTTACCAGGTTGTGCTGGTGCCACAGTTAACGTCACAGCGCTTGCTGTGCTCACTGCACCTGCATCATCATACGCCTTAGTAGAGAATTCGTGCTGGCCTTCAGTCGCTGTCCATGACGCAGCATAAGGCGCAGACGTTGCCTGACCAACTAATACGCCATCAACAAAGAATTCTACTTTGCTAACAGTACCATCGGTATCTGCTGCATCTGCAGCTAGGTTAACAACATCCCCCGCAGTCACAGAAGCCGACGCAGAAGGCGATGTTAGAGTAACAGTCGGGACTTCATTCTGAGGTGGATCAACCGGTCCGGTGCCATCACATGCGCCAAGTGTTTCCCACTCGCCCCACTCACCAGATTGCGCTGGGTTACTGTTTTGCGTCCAGTAACGTGCTTTGTAAGCATTACCTTCATGTTGAACTTGGTCACCACCGTTATAAACTTTTGATGATTGCCAAGTTTCTAGAGGGGCACAGTCAACCGCTGCGTAGCTATTGAAGGCCATAAGACAAGAAGCGGTGAGAGTGCTTAGTGTGAACACGCTTTTCACTGCGTTGCCATTTTTAAGGTGCATAATCGCTCTTCCTTAAGTTATTGTTAAAACAATACTAAATGCGCTAAACAAAGCGCACTTATACTTTTATTTCGACGTAAAATAACTTAAGTACAAGTTGGTGATTTCACACTATCTATTTACGAGTTTTCCACACCGCCTCGCAACAATCCACTAAATGCTTGCAACAACGTACCTATTATTTGGCACCAGTAACTAATTTTATAAATCAAATAAATATGTCACTCGCAAATTAATAAAAAAGGCAAAAGAAGTCGTTATTTTGAAATAAAGATCACTAAGCCTTTGTTGACCTTGGCGTTTCATTAAAATGTCGCTTGTACTCACGACTAAACTGTGATGGGCTCGTGTACCCGACCAGTCTCGCGGCATCGTTGACACGTCGCCCCTCCAACTGGATCAACTCGCGCGCTTTATTAAGTCGAACTTTCTTAATGTATTGCAACGGAGATTCAAGCGTGACATTGCGAAATGCTTGATGGAAAGCAGACACACTCATGTTGGCTTCTTCAGCCAATGTTTGTACGCTCAACTGTTCATGATACGCTTGATGAACACGATTCAATGCTTTGGCCACTCTAGCGTAAGAGCCTTCTTGGTGTGCTAAGTCAAATAAAACATACCCTTCTTTGCTTACCAAAGTGCGATAAACAATTTCCTCAAGAAGTAGATCACCGAGCATGACAACATCTAGCTCATTACACAACGCGCTCATTAGTCGCTTGCATGCATCCAGCATACCTTCGCTCATGCGTACCGATTTAAGGCCGCAACGGGTAGCGTCCAGACACTTATTACTGAATTTCTCAGCCTCAAGTTTTTTAACGAGCTTATGAAGAAGCGTTGGCGAAATATCTATCGAGATGCCAAGTAAAGGCTCATTGTTTGTCGCAAACGCTTCGCACTCCAGGGGCATGGGAACTCCTACGACAAGGTAATCATCGGGCCCATATTGGACAGGTGTATCACCGATATGAAT
This sequence comes from Vibrio sp. Y42_MX_L11, assembly GCF_024181785.1. NCBI lineage: Bacteria > Pseudomonadati > Pseudomonadota > Gammaproteobacteria > Vibrionales > Vibrionaceae > Vibrio > Vibrio sp. Y42_MX_L11. Next base: position 80,674 of record NZ_JAMZAP010000010.1, on the reverse strand, counting down.
GTTCTTATGTCCTTGCCCTAAAACAATAACTCCAGACTGATAGACAAACGGCTGGCGATGATTTCCTTTGCTACTGCGATAAAACCATACGCCATCTATTGCGGTTTTCTTCATACCTTCTAAGTCATGCAGTCCCTGCTTTTCAACATATTGCTGCATGATATCTGCGAGAGTGTGCATTCGAGCGCTCCATCAATGACCAACGAGTTTGGTCTCTATTATCATTTCGTGCACTATACTTCCTCTCGACTTTAACTTTCTAGCTCAAGAGCATCAATTTTGTAGAAATAGGCAGATTATTTGCAGAAATCGACCTATTAACGAACGTTAATCAGGACTAATATGCACGTATTCAATCTCCTTTACTGGAAGCAAGAGGGCTAATAATGAACTTTTCTTATGTAAACCCAACCAAGATTTTCTTTGGTCAAAAACAAATCGCTGCAATCAAAGAAGCTATCCCATCCGACCAAAAAGTTTTAGTGGTATACGGCGGTGGCTCAATTAAAAAAAATGGCGTGTACGACCAAGTCTCAGAAGCACTAGAGGGACATGAATGGCTAGAGTTTTCTGGTGTTGAACCAAACCCAACCAAAGAAACGCTCGATAAAGCGGTTGCAATGGTAAAAGAACATGGTGTTGACTTTATTCTTGCTGTAGGTGGTGGTTCAGTCATTGATGGCTCTAAATACGTAGCAGCAGCATCTAAGTATGATGGTGATGGCTGGGATATCATGATTGGTAAACACCAAGTCACTGAAGCGACGCCTCTAGCTGCAATTTTGACACTGCCAGCAACAGGCTCAGAGTCAAACATGGGCGCAGTTATCACTAAAAAAGAAACTCAAGACAAACTTCCGTTCATGTCTCCAGCAGTACAGCCTAAATTTGCGGTGTTAGACCCGGATGTAATGAAAACATTGCCAGAACGCCAGTTGATCAACGGCATTGTTGACGCATGGGTGCACGTATGTGAGCAATACTTGACGCTTCCTACTGGCGCAATGGTTCAAGATGGCTATGCAGAAACACTGCTGAAAACCTTAAAAACACTCGGAGAACAGTTTGCCGAGCGAGACGACGATATGTGGCGCGCAAACTTAATGTGGTCTGCTAACCAAGCATTGAACGGGTTAATTGGTAGTGGCGTTCCACAAGACTGGGCGACACATATGATCGGCCATGAATTAACGGCTCTATGGGGCGTCGATCATGCACGTTCTCTTGCAATCGTCCAACCATCGCTACTTCGCAACCAAATGCAATTTAAACGTCCTAAGCTAGAGCAAATGGGTCGCAACGTATTTGGACTTGAAGCTGGAGACGATCTTGCTGAACGTACCATCGAAGCGATCGAAGCGTTTTATCATCAACTTGATGTCGCAACTAAGCTAGAAAACTATGGTGAAAGTCGTGAACAAGCGATCGATGCCATCATCGAACAACTCAATAAACACGGAATGACCGTTCTCGGTGAAAACCAAGCGATTACTCTTGAACGTAGTCGTGAAATTTTAGAACTCGCTGTTGCCTAACAGCAAAAATAGTTCACTGCCCTTTCTAGGGTTTAACGGTATTGTGACTTAACGGTCACAATACCGTTTTTTTATGCTATTTTGTAAGCTTCATCACGTTCAAATTCGGGAACTCCTCAAAATAACGATTAATCCCTACAAACTCATTGATCGTGTAGGTCAGTAAAGAGACAACTGTCCAGCTTTACACAAACAAAAAATAAAATTGAATTCAAAGGTCTAACTTACTCATTTAATGGACCTTTTATTTGTTGTAGTTATCCACTACATTAGCTTGTCTGTTCGAGAATCCATTTTATGTGGCTAGTTGTTGTAGTATTAGCATTCATACATATCATCAGTATCCGTAAAGGTCCTAAGTGGGTCTTCTACGTATCCAAACCATTACCAGTGCTCTGTATGTTAGGGATTTTAATCCAGTCTCCTGCCTATCATATGCCATACACGCATTGGATTTTGGTTGGCTTATCGCTCTCGTTGCTTGGTGATCTACTATTAATGCTCCCTAGAGATAAGTTTATTACCGGATTAGTGCTCTTCTGCTCTGCCCATCTTTCCTATAGCTACGGTTTTACCATCATGTCCGCTTGGCATTTTACGCCTTGGCTCCCTATTGCTTTATTTGGACTCGGTGTGTGTTTCTATTGGTTGTTTCGACCGGACCTTGGTCAAGAAAAGCTCCCGGTTGCCAGCTACATATTGGTATTGATGACCATGTGTTGGGCTGCTATCGAGTATTATTTGAGTGGAAAAACACAATCGTCCTCATTTGCAGTGCTCGGAAGCTTTATCTTCATCGTTTCTGGTACCGTCTTAGCTTTTGAACGCTTCGGGGGACGATCCGTATTTTCGCGACAAGTCGTCATGGTGACCTACTATTCCGCACAAACATTGATGGTGATGTCTGTTGTTGCCATCGTTGTTCGTTATCCGTATCTCAGTTGAACTGCATTATTAGTAATAGCTTTTGTGCCTAATTCTTAAAACATTACTTTATCAAACACTAAAGTGAGCAGGTTCTTAATCTTAGAACCTGAATATAAGCTTGTTCTTAATGAAATAATGCGCACAACTTGCTATTGTAGAAGGATATTTTTCCTTTATAGCGTGCCCCTTTGAAAGAGAACACTCCCGTCGTTGAATTTAGCAACGTAAACAAGTGGTATGGCGATTACCACGCTCTAAAAGATATCAACTTCTCCGTGCATTCTGGCGAGATCGTCGTGGTGTGTGGCCCTTCTGGTTCAGGAAAATCAACGCTCATTCGTTGCATCAACCATCTTGAATCGATTCAAGAAGGCCAACTTCATGTGTTTGACCAGCCTTCTCACGCAAAATCTCTCAAGCCCGGTAAAATCGGCATGGTGTTCCAGCACTTCCACCTTTTTCCTCATTTGACTGTACTGGAAAACCTCACCTTAGCGCCGATTCGCACACTCAAATTGTCAAAACAAGAAGCTGAAAAACGCGCACGACATTACCTCAAGCGAGTCAATATTGAAGAGCAAGCGAGTAAGTATCCTATCCAGCTTTCTGGCGGTCAGCAGCAACGCGTCGCGATTGCCCGCTCCTTATGTATGGAACCGGACTTACTCCTCTTTGACGAACCAACTTCAGCACTTGATCCGGAAATGATCAATGAAGTGTTGGATGTCATGGTTGAGCTGGCACAAAGCGGAATGACGATGATTTGCGTCACGCACGAAATGGGATTTGCCAAAAAAGTAGCGAACCGCGTGGTATTTATGGATGAAGGCCAAATCGTGGAAATGAACTCACCGATCGCCTTATTTGAGACACCACAGCATCCACGAACCCAAGCATTTTTGAACCAAATTTTAAGTTACTGATGATAGTTCGCGTAATCAAACCTGTCCTTCAAGCTTTACTACAAATGACGCTCCTCTTCATCGCGATTGTGTGGGTGTTAGACTCTGGTGCCGACGCTATGGGGTATCAATGGCAATGGGAGCGCGTACCTGATTACATCGCTTTTTATGAAGATGGCGAATGGTGGCCGGCAGAACTTATCGATGGGCTGTTGGTCACGCTTAACATCTCGGCCATTAGTCTATTCTTCACCTTAGTGTTGGGGTTGGTCATCGCGTTACTAAGACTTAGTGATTCGAAAGTCGGCAATGTTATTGGCACCACTTATGTCGAGGTAATACGTAACACGCCGTTGTTGGTGCAAATCTATTTGCTTTACTTCGTGTTTGGCCCCGTGATTGGTTTGGACCGATTCAGCACCGCCGTTTTGGCTTTGTCCCTTTTCCAAGGAGCTTACACTGCAGAAATATTCCGCGCAGGTTTAAAGAGTATTCCTAAAGGGCAATTCGAAGCAGCACAAACACTCGGGTTATCACCGTCTTACACTTACAAAGACGTAATTTTGCCCCAGGTTTTACAGCGCACATTACCGCCACTGACCAATGAAGTGGTTTCTTTGATCAAAAACTCTTCCATTGTAAGCGTGATGGCGATTTTTGATTTAACAACACAGGCACGCAACATCGTCTCTGAGACGGCGATGCCGTTTGAAATTTGGTTTACCGTGGCAGCAATTTATCTTGCTCTCACTCTATCACTTTCTGGCTTGTCTGCATGGCTAGAACACAAACTCGGAGCCAGTTGGCGCAAATTATAAGGAGATAACATGAAGTTATTCAAAGCGACCATTACTGCATTATTAGGGCTAGCCATCGCTATGCCTACAATCGCGAAAGAAGATGTTGCCACACCCAATGTAGATCAAATCAAAGAACGAGGCACTTTGCGCGTTGGTATGTCAACATTTGTCCCTTGGGCAATGCGCAACAAGCAAGGTGAGTTAATCGGTTTTGAAATCGATGTTGCCAAACGCTTAGCAGAAGATTCAGGTTTGAAAGTGGAATTTGTACCGACCGCGTGGGATGGCATTATTCCCGCACTACTGGCGAAAAAGTTCGACGTGATCATCGGTGGCATGTCGGTCACGCCCGAGCGTTCCAAAAGCGTGTTGTTTACTGAGCCCTACTCGCACTCTGGAGTTCAAGTGGCAGCGAACAAAGAGCTGGCTTCAGGTTTTAGCGAATTCTCCGATTTTGACTCACGACGCGTAAAAATAGCGGCTCGTCGCGGTGCGTTCACCGTTCAAGTAGCCAGAGAAACCTTCCCGAAAGCGAAGATTCTGCAATTTGATGATGACGCTCAAGCGTTCCAAGAGGTGCTGAATGGTAACGCCCATGCGGTCATCGCTTCTAGCCCAAAACCAGAGCATGAGACAGTGAAACACAGCGACAAACTATTCCTTCCATTCTCCGAGCGACTCTCAAAAGGTAACGAAGCCTTTGCGGTTCGCCTAGGAGAAGAAGATAAAAAAGCCTTTTTCAATAAATGGATTGAAGAAAGAACCCAAGATGGATGGTTAAAACAGCGTTATGAATACTGGTTCTCGACATTAGATTGGCAAGATCAAGTCGCGCGAGGCCAGTAATCTAAATGGCTCGTGGTCTTCGCGAGCCTATACTTTCCAATCATCCATTTTACTTTTTCATCATCTATCGGAGTCAAATTTTTGGGCGAACAAACCACCACTCGCACAGTACCCACTAATTCCAACACAGGTTCCTTTCTATCGCGGTTAAACACGCTAGATTGGGTACTGCTTATTATCTGTGGTATTGGTGGCGTTTGGCTGTACCATCGCTCCACTGTTGGTGTGCATTATTTGTGGCAGTGGAAAGAGGCGTTTGAACTACTTTTTACGCCCAGAGGCGATGGTGGTTTGCCCTACTTCTTCCAAGGTTTGATTTCGACGTTAAGGCTCAGTATTTGGAGCATCAGCTTCGCGTTAGTACTTGGCACGTTGCTAGGCTTAGCGCGCTTCTCTCGCTCCGTTTGGTTGCGCACACCTGCAAACACATTTATCCAGTTGGTAAGAAACATCCCACCGTTGGTTTTTGTTTTTATTTTCTACTTTTTCATTTCTAACCAGTTGATCCCGTTACTCGGTTTGGAAGATATTCTACGAAACTATAACAGCGAACCAAATGCGCTACAGAGCTTTCTTTTTGGGCCTTATAACCTTTGGGAAAATCTTGCCTCTGGCGTGTTATGCGTCGGCCTACTATCTTCTGCCTACGTTGCAGAAGTGGTGCGTGCAGGTTTACAAAGTATCGACCAAGGACAGTGGGAAGCGGCAGATTCATTGGGCTTGTCTCGGTGGGTGAAATACCGATTCGTTATCGCGCCGCAAGTGCTCAAAGTCATCACCCCAGCACTTGCAGGTCAAACCATCTCTCTAGTGAAAGACACCTCCATCGTTTCGCTAATTTCTATACAAGAAATGACTTTCGTTGGGACAGAGATGGCAAACTCATCAGGATATATCTTTGAAATTTGGCTGATTGTCGGCCTTGCTTACTTTTTGATTTGTTTCGGGTTGTCACTTACTTTTCGCTACATTGAAGCAAAATCGGAATCCATTTCAAATTAACTCAACCGTATATGTAATTAGACACATTTGAATCTTCAAATCAGAATTGCATCCTGTTACATTGAAAAGATGCTAAATTTTCGGCGTTTTTCATGGAGTTAAAGAATCAATCGGACTACGAGCGATACATTAAGCAAGATAATCTTGGTGAATATTACGTAGTTCTCAATCAATTCACTTTTCACAGTGTTTATCAGCCGATTTTTGATAAGCACCAGCGTATTATTGGAATGGAAGCTCTACTGCGAATTCGTGGCATTGATGGTTCGTTAATTCGTCCTGATGTATTTCTGGCCAACAATGGCCTCGATCCCTACTTTCGATTGTGTGTTGAGTTTTTATCCAGAGCAATGCACATTCGAAATTTTGCACGCTGTTTCGCAGGAACGCCTATCAAACTGTTTCTCAATGTCATGCCTCAAACCCTACTCACCCTAACCAAAGACATGGGCTTTAAAGACAACGGCCTGCTTTACAAGCGCCTTTCCGAACTTGGTATGAGCCCATCAGACGTGGTGTTTGAAGTAGTCGAAGAGTCATGCGGTGATACTGATTTACTGATCAAAGCCGTGCAGTTAATGAGAGCGAATGGCTTTATCTTTGCTATCGATGATTTTGGCGCTCAACATTCTGATATCGCACGTGTTCAGCAGCTCTGCCCTGACATCATAAAAATCGATCGCTCCTATCTACTTGATTACTGCGCCGGAGAAACCTTTTCCATACATAGCGCCGTTGAGCTCGCGGCTCATATGGGAGCAAAAGTGATCATAGAAGGGGTAGAAGAAGACGTGCAGCTGCAAGCGATGTATCAACTTGATTTGGATTATTACCAAGGCTTTTACTTAGGTAAGCCTTGCGCCATTCATCACTGGACCGATAGCCTAAACATTGAGACGACAGTGCATTGACACTGCCCCCTTACAATACAGTAAAACCCAAAAAGCGCCGATATATACTCGGCGCTTTTTGGGTTTTGCTTGGCGATGACCTGCTTAGTTAGGTATTAATTTGCTTAGAAAAAGTCAATAGAGTTACGTCCGCTCTTCGGATCACGAGTCGCTTGCGGCTTTTCAGCTTTCTTACCTTTCTTCGCCGATTGCGACAGCGCGTTTTGTTGTGCTTTACGCTCTTTATGCGCTGCTTTTCGGCCTGTTGACTTAGGTCCAGAGCCTTTAGCAGGCTTGCTTTGGCGAGATTTCTCTTTACGTGCGGATTGCGCTTCTTTCTTCGCTTTCTTTTCCGCTTTTTGCTCTGCCGTTTCAGGTTCAGTTACCGGCGCATCGCAAACCACAACATAATATTCCTGGTTAAACTCAAAAAAGTCACCATCATACATCTTGCGGCGCTTACGTGTTTCTAGCTCACCATTCACCGCGACGTAACCTTCTTCGATGATATGCTTTGCTTCGCCGCCACCGCTGACCAAGTTCGCGATTTTAAAAAGCTTGTACAGTTCGATCGGATGCGCATCAACGTCGATGCCAATCGCTTCGATCTCAATCTCTTCGCCTTCTAAATACTCTTCGTGGTCGTAATCTTGGGTCATGTTACTTACTCTTACTATTTGATGCCCTGAAGTTTAAACGCAATGCTTAAAAATAGAAACCTCTGCCGATGCTCAATCACCGATTAGCCTTGGCATTTGAGTACCTCTTAACCCATTTAACTTGCTGCTCGTTAGCTTGTATGTCGAGGCTTGGTTCAAACGAAGCTGCAATTACGCAGTCTGAAGGTATATACTCTTCAAGTTATTGTTGAAAAGAGCGAATACTTTGTCTCAACCAAGCAGAATTACCTTTGTCACGGCTAACTTGTTTAATTTTGTCGCACCTCCTGATGCCTACTATGATTTCGAAAACATCTACTCGTTAGAGCAATGGCAAGACAAACTTGCTTGGACGCAACGTCAAGTTGAAAAACTGGAAGGCGACGTGATTGGCTTACAAGAAGTATTCTGTATCGAGAAGACCCAGGCATTCTTTTCAACCATCGGCTACCCCTACTTTGCGACCGTTGACACCCCACATGTTGAGGATGAGTACATTTACTCAAGCCCTGTTGTGGCAATCGCATCTCGGTTTCCAATAGTAAAAGTACAAGCGGTAGAGTTTGACTTAGCAACGCTTGAGCCTTTTGGAGTAAGTGTTGCTCCAGAGTTCAGTCGCAAACCTATCTATGCCCAAGTCATACATCCTGTACTCGGTCATATCGCCGTTTACGTGACGCACCTAAAATCTCAACGCCCAGCCGACTCAGAACAACCAGAAACGTCTAGCACGATTATGGGGCGCTGGTTATCCACCCAGCAAAGAGGTTGGGAAGCTGCGATGTTAAGAGACGCGATGCAAAAAAGGTATAGAAAGGAGCCAATGCCAACGGTGTTAATGGGCGATATGAATCAACCTATCACTCCAACCAGTGTTAATAGCGCATTGGTAGCCAATACTGGTGACAGCGTCACTGAGTTGCAACTCAAAGATGGATGGTCATTACAAAGTGACGCTCTGAAGGATGAACGCCCCGCTACGCATTATCATTTTTCCACTGGGAATGTGCTCGACTATATCTTGCTCTCTCAAGAGTTTGACACCTTATCAGATATATCGGTTGCCGAGGTTGTTGATTATCAGGTGTCTAACCAACATCTGATCAACCCGATTTATGACAGAGATAAAAACGCCAGCGACCACGCATTTGTGGCGCTGACGGCTGAAGTAAAGCTTTGAGTAACCTGTTTAGTGACGTTTAACAATTTTACGTGGAATCAACTCAACACCCGGTTTATAACGTTTGGCGGAAGCGTTGAGCGCTAACTCCATTGCACTGTCCGCGATCAACTCAAATTGTTGAGGTAAAGAGTTGATTTTCACTGGCAAGAAGTCCAGCAGTCGATTATCACCAAACGTCGCTAGGCGAACTTTGCTCATGAGTTCTGGCTTTTCGAGCATCACATCCAACACACCTTCTAACAGTGTGTATGACGTTGTGACAATGGCATCTGGCTGCTCGTTCTCTGCTAGCCATCTCTCTAAGACTTTCTTACCTTCTTCTCGGGAGAAGTGTTGTCCATAACCCACTGTTGCCGTTTTGCCACCTTGTTGAGAAGCGGATCGAAAACCGAGCTCACGCTCTTTTGAAACTTGAAGATCTTGCAATGCGCCGATTAAGCCAATGGACTTTATATCCTCGGACAGTACTGACTGAGTGAGTTCAAGTGCGGCGTCAAAATCTTCGCTGATGACACAACAAAAGTGCTCATCATCCATTGGGCGGTCTAGCGCGATAACTGGCGTACCAGAATTTTGCAACTTAAGATAATACTCGTTTGCAGTGGGCATACCACTTGCCACAAACAACGCATCAATGCGACGACTGACTAACGCTTCCGCCACCTTTTGCTCTGTATCAGGATCATCATCAGAGCAGCCAATTAAAATTTGGTACCCTGCTTTACGCGAGTTTTGCTCAATCAGTTTTGCAAGACGCGCATAACTGGTGTTTTCTAAGTCTGGGATGATAAGCCCAAATGAGCGTGAATTACCTGCTCGCAAAGAAGACGCCGCATGATCTGGCTTATAATTGTATTCTTCTACAACGGCCATCACTTTCTTCTGAGTCTTCTCGCTGATGCGGTATTTCTGCGCTTTTCCGTTAATCACATAGCTTGCAGTTGTCTTAGAAACGCCTGCTAATTTGGCTATTTCATCCAGTGTCATATTCTAAACCTTATTCTGTGCGCGCGATCATATTAATACATCAGCGATCTTTCGATAAGTTGAATTATAAGCTGAACCGATTCAGTATAAAAGCTGAAAGGATTCAGCAAAACTTAAAAATTGACGTAAATCACCTGAATACACAACAAACCAATTTGTAGGCTAGGCTATAGGACAGCGCCAAAGACTCATTTGTTAACGTCAGTTTTTAAAATAGTTTTTCTGAGTCTTTTAAAAAATTTACCAATAAGCTGAATCGATTTAGCTTGAAAGATAGAATGGTTTGAGGAGTGATAAGCGCTCAGCAGAAGCAGCGTTCAACTTCTCACACAGAATACATTTTTAAATTGATACCTTAAGGCTGGAGAAGCACCATGCTTAAGCTAAATAAGAACGACATTACCCTCTCGCAATCAGCGACAGATAAGTTTGAAGCAATAAAGAGTATTGCTCATAGCCTGACTGATAAAGGCCTTGTTGAACAAGGTTATGTGGAAGGCATGCTAAACCGTGAAAACCAAAACTCAACGTTTTTGGGGAACGGTATTGCCATCCCGCACGGCACGACTGACACTCGCTCAATGGTGAAAACAACGGGTGTTGCTGTGCACCACTTTCCACAAGGTGTCGACTGGGGCGATGGTAACACGGTATTCGTCGCTATCGGCATTGCAGCTAAATCTGATGAGCACCTTGGCATTCTTAAACAGCTAACGAAAGTGCTAGGCGCTGACGGCGTAGAAGAACGCCTACGTAATGCAAAAAATGAAGACGAGATTATTGCCCTGCTCCACGGTGATGTTCAGCTTGAAGCAGACTTTGACGCTTCTTTAATTCAACTTATGTTCCCTGCGAGCGATATGCTACAAATGAGTGCTGTTGCTGGTGGTCTTTTGAAAAACACGGGCTGTGCTGATAACGAGTTCGTCGCAGATCTCGTTACCAAAACACCAACTCACTTAGGTAATGGCCTTTGGTTAATTGGCAGTGACAAACATGTAACTCGCACAGGCGTGTCATTTGTCTCGACGGCAAACGACTGCGAATATGAAGGTCAAAAAGTGCGTGCACTTGTCGCGTTTGCGGCATGTAACAATGCTCACCAGCCTATCCTAAAAACGCTTTCTAATATTGTGTTTAACAATGAGCACGGCAAGCTTTTAGATGCATCAGTAGAACAGATTCTTGCTTTGTTTAAAAGTGAAGAAGCCACAGCCGCATCTTCAGAAGAAGGCAATACCGCTGTATTTAAAATCAAAAACTCTCATGGTTTACATGCTCGTCCGGGTGCAATGTTAGTGGCGGAAGCGAAAAAATTTGAATCCACCATTCGCGTTGCCAACCTAGACGGTGATGGCAAAACAGTAAACGCGAAGAGCCTAATGAAAGTCATTGCGCTTGGGGTTAAGCACGGCCATCAACTTCAATTCACTGCGGAAGGCCCTGATGCACCAAAAGCCTTGGAGTCTATCGGGAATGCTATCGCTTCTGGCCTTGGTGAAGGTTAAGGAGCCGATATGACGAACAAAACAAGTAAAGTTGTCACTATTACGCTCAACCCGGCATTGGATTTAACAGGTTCAGTAAATGAGCTAAACGTTGGTTCCGTGAGCCTAGTGCAGCAAAGCAATCTCCATGCTGCAGGTAAAGGTGTCAACGTAGCAAAAGTGTTGAGCGATTTAGGCGCAGATGTCACGGTTACCGGCTTTCTTGGTAAAGATAACCCTGAGCTATTCCATCAGCTTTTCAATGACATCGGCGTTAAGAATGAGTTTATAGAAGTACAAGGTGCCACTCGTATCAACGTCAAGCTCGTGGAGGCTAGTGGCAACGTTAGTGACATTAACTTCCCTGGTGTTCAAGTAACGGCTGACGAAATTGCTCGCTTTGAGGAGACGCTATTCCGTCTCGCAGAGACTCACGATTACTTTGTGCTTGCGGGTAGCTTACCTGGTGGCGTAACCGCCGAACAATGTGCTGCGTGGATAAAAGCACTGCATCAACAAGGCAAAAAGGTGTTGTTCGACAGCAGTAAAGCCGCATTGAAATCAGGTATTGAGGCTCACCCATGGTTGATTAAGCCTAACGATGAAGAACTTGGTGATTTTGTCGGCGAACACCTAGAAACACCAGAACAATGCCAAGCCGCCGCGCAAACACTCAGTGACAAAGGCATCGAGAACATCGTGGTTTCCATGGGCGCTGACGGTGTGATGTGGCTAAACCAAGGCGAATGGCTTCGTGCACAACCCCCTCGAATGAATGTGGTAAGCACCGTTGGCGCTGGCGATACGCTAGTTGCTGGCTTGTGTTGGGGTCACATGCAACTGATGCCGAAAAACGATTTATTGCGCTTCGCTACAGCACTTTCTGCCTTGGCAGTTAGTCAAGTCGGCGTAGGGCTAACCAGTCAGGAAGAACTGGAGAACATCAAGCAGCAAACTGAAGTTAGCGAGCTTTACCCTATTACAAACTTAGAACAAAACTAAGGAACAGAAGGTTATCGTATGAATATTGCCATTATTACTGCCTGTCCGAGCGGTGTTGCAAATAGCATCCTTGCGGCAGGGTTACTAGAACAAGCAGCCGCAAAATTAACCTGGAATGCAAAAATCGAATGTCAATCAAGTGTGGTTGAACCTACATTGCTGACGGAAGCTGACGTTGAGCAAGCAGAAGTCATTATCATTGCGGCAAATACTTGCGTGGATACTTCTCGTTTCGTAGGGAAAAAGGTTTACCAAGCGGAAATCCGCGAAGTAGCAAAAGACGCAACTGCGTTTCTCCAGCAAGCGGTTGAAAACGCCACTTTACTTGAAAAAGCAACCACACTTGCAGCCCCTATCACTCCTGAAGCAACATCAGCAGCGAAGAAAATTGTCGCAATCACCGCTTGTCCTACTGGCGTTGCGCATACCTTTATGGCAGCAGAAGCGCTAGAAGAAGAAGGCAAACGCCGTGGCCATCAAATCAAGGTGGAAACTCGTGGTTCAGTTGGTGCGAAAAACCAACTGACAGATCAAGACATCGCAGACGCTGATCTAGTGATCATTGCTGCAGATATCGAAGTGCCACTTGATCGCTTCAACGGCAAAAAGATGTACCGCACGAAAACAGGCCCAGCTCTGAAGAAAACAGCCGAAGAGATGGACAAAGCATTCGAGCAAGCCACGATTTACCAACATTCAGGTTCTGCAAATTCTGCTTCGGCAGCAGACGAGAAGAAAGGCGCTTACAAACACTTGATGACAGGGGTATCGCACATGCTGCCTGTGGTTGTCGCTGGTGGTTTGATCATCGCCCTATCGTTCGTGTTTGGCATTGAAGCATTTAAAGAAGAAGGCACGCTAGCTGCAGCATTGATGAACATTGGTGGTGGCTCTGCATTCGCATTGATGATTCCTGTTCTTGCGGGTTACATCGCGTTCTCAATTGCTGACCGTCCGGGCCTGGCTCCTGGTCTTGTTGGCGGTATGCTAGCAAGTTCAACGGGTGCTGGTTTCCTAGGAGGTATCGCAGCGGGCTTCATTGCCGGTTATGCAGCGAAGCTCCTTGCGGACAAAGTAAAACTCCCACAATCGATGGAAGCGCTTAAACCAATTCTGATCATTCCATTTGTGGCAACACTGTTCACCGGCCTTGTGATGATCTACATCGTAGGTGGCCCAGTTTCAGGCATCATGAACGGCCTGACTGACTTCCTAAACAACATGGGATCTGACAGTGCAGTTCTGCTAGGTATTATCCTTGGTGCGATGATGTGTTTCGACCTAGGTGGCCCAGTAAACAAAGCCGCTTACGCATTTGGCGTCGGTCTATTGGCTTCGCAAACTTACGCGCCAATGGCAGCAATCATGGCAGCAGGTATGGTTCCTGCGCTAGGTATGGGTTTAGCGACCTTCATTGCGAAGAACAAATTTGAACAAAATGAACGTGAGGCTGGTAAAGCATCATTTGTATTGGGCCTGTGTTTCATCTCTGAAGGCGCAATTCCATTTGCCGCCAAAGATCCAATGCGTGTGATTCCATCTTGTATGGCAGGTGGCGCGCTTACTGGTGCCCTATCCATGCTGTTCGGTGCAAAATTAATGGCACCACACGGCGGTCTGTTCGTACTGTTAATCCCTAACGCCATTTCACCAGTGTTAATGTACTTAGTGGCTATCGCAGCTGGTACAGCAGTAACTGGCTTTACTTACGCTTTCTTAAAAAGCAAAGCAGAAGCCAAACAAGAAGTCGCGGCATAAACAGAATTACTCCGCTTAACAATGCCACCCTCGAATTTGGCATTCAGCACCTCCCTTTAATTCCGGTTAAGGGAGGTGTTTTTTATTCCGCAGCCGGAACGGCAACAATGTCTACTTCCCCACTATTCATATCCACCGTCGCTTTATAAGTACTATGCGGATCACCGTAATGTTTAAAGGTGAAGTGGTATACATTGGCTGGCGTCCACAAAGTTTTCGAATCAGCGGGCATAATGTCATAGCCATCTTGCTGATAAAGCTCTGTCGCCATTACATTCGCAATTGCCGCCTGCTGGTTTGAGTCACGATCCACCTTTGGCTCCAAAGAAGGGTTACTCGGGTAAGATTCACCGTTGTAACTCATGAGTCGATATGAGCCATTACTCCAAACGATGAAATCTTGCCAGCCATTGCTGTAACTATCTGCAAGTACAATAGGCGTGCGAGTGACAGACATTCGATTGATAACGTTCCCCTCATTATCAAACATATAAGCTGCACAACCACCGCTGCCACAGAAATAACGGTCCTGTAGCAATACAATGTGTTCTGCATTGCCATCGCTGTTTAAGTCGGCGCTACCCGATATATAACGTAGATTGTCTTGTTCGAGTGAAAGCCCTTCAGGCGCTAAAACCTTGCTATCAATCCAGTTGGAGATGACTTCAGTGCTAACGCTGTTGATTTTAGGAACGGCTTGCTTAGCCTCTTCTGTAGTCATACTGTCTGTCGTAGTACAGCCGACCAAGGTGAAAGAACCGACGAAGAAGAGTCCGTGTAATACGCGCTTGTTCATGTTATCTCGCTCTTTGATGTATCGTTCCATCAGTATACGCATGATTTGCATTGCATTCGTAAGAAAATCATTAGAATCAAGTAAATGAATGGATTGGTGTACATTGGTAAGATCAAAAAAGCCCTGAAGAAGACCTTCAGGGCTAGGCAGGAAGCTGGCAAATAGCCAGGAGTCCCTATGCAGTGGTCGGTTTTACCCTAAACAGAATCGCAAACATTACTGGCACTACAATCAGTGTCAGTACTGTAGCAAAACCAAGACCTGCCATAATCGTTATTGCCATCGATCCAAAGAAGGCATCGAAGACGAGTGGAATCATCCCCAAGATGGTCGTCAGAGCAGCCATACTTACCGGACGAACACGACTGATCGCACTATCGACAATCGCGAGGTAAGGCTCTTTCCCTGATTCCAACTCAAGGTTAATTTGATCAAGCAACACAATACCGTTTTTCAAAATCATGCCACTTAGGCTCAGCAAACCAAGGAATGCTGTAAAGCTGAACGGCATATTAGTGGTAAGTAAACCAAAGGCAACACCAATGATCGCCAACGGCACGGTGAACCAAATGACCAACGGCTTTTTAATTGAGTTAAACAGCAAAATAGTAATGATGAACATCAACAAGTAACCCATCGGCAACGAACCAAACAGACCTTCTTGCGCATCTTTCGATGATTCATACTCACCACCCCATGTGATTTCGTAACCTTCTGGAATATGCAGTGCCATCACTTTAGGCTGCACACGTGCAAACAAGCTTGCCGCCGTGTCGTCGCTCAACACATCGTGGTCAGCGAGCACAGTTAACGTGCGCTTGCGGTCACGACGCTGAATTAGCGGCTCGCTCCAATCCAATTTAACGCCATCAATCACTTGGTCGACCGGAATATACGTTTGCAGTGATGGGCTCCAAATGGTCACGTTTTGTAGTGATTCAAAGTCCACGCGTTCTTCTTCAGGAAGGCGCGTCATAATTGGCAAAGTGTGTGTACCATCGCGTAAGTAACCCAACGTGCTACCACCAAACGCCATTTGTAGTGTGCTTGAAAGATCTTCTTTCGAAATGCCTAAGCGGCGAGCTTTAGACTCATTGAAAACAGGCACCAGCTCCTTAGTACGCTCTCGCCAATCGTGACGAATGTTTCGGGCACCAGGGTCGGTATGAAGGATGTCTTCAACTTGCACCGCTAAATCACGTAAAACTTGCGGATCGGGACCAGTAATACGTGCTTCGATCTTAGACGCTGGTGAAGGGCCAAATTCCATCAATTTAAATTGAAATGTCGGTGCATCAAACGTCTTCGCAAGGTTAGCGTCTAACTTGTGCAACAAACCGAACATGCTCTCACGATCAGTGGCGCGAACTTGGAACTGGGCGTACGCTTCGTAGCTTTTCTCTGGCTGGTAAGTCAGAGCGAAACGCTGCAAACCCTGCCCAATTGAAGCAGAAACAAAGTCAATATCATCTTGCTGACGAATGTAGCTTTCTACCTCTTCAGCTTTTTTGATCGTTTCGCGGATGTCCGTACCTTCTGGCATCCACATATCAACGTAAAACATCGGCGTGTTCGATGGTGGGAAGAACTGCTGTTTTACATTACCAAATGCCACGACAGCACCCACTAATAGCGCGACCATGCCAGCAACCGTGAGCCAACGGAATCGCAGTGCGAATTTCAGCGATGCGCCAAATACAACAAACAGCCAACCTTTATAGGGATCTTCTTCGTTGGTATCTTGGCCCTTGTCCTCTTCTTTCAACAATAGATCTGCGAGGAATGGCGTCAGCGTAATAGCGGTAATCCAGCTCAAAAATAGTGAGAAACACAGCACCCAGAATAGAGAGCCCATGAACTCACCCGTTGCATCTTGCGACAAACCGATAGGTGCAAAAGCCGTAATCGCAATGATGGTTGCGCCAAGCAAAGGCCACTGTGTTTGCTTTACAATATCGACGGCCGCTTGAACTTTAGTGCGCCCTTTTTTTAGGCCAACCAAGATGCCTTCCACGACCACAATCGCGTTATCAACCAGCATACCCAGAGCAATAATTAACGCGCCAAGAGAAATACGGTGCAGCTCGATATTGTTGTAGTTCATCAAGATGAAGGTACCGAACACCGTCAATAACAGCACGACGCCAATGATGACACCACTGCGTAATCCCATCGTAAACAGCAGAACGATGATAACGATCGCCACAGCCTCTGCTAGGCTAATCACAAACGCTTTAACGGACTCATCCACTTCATTGGCTTGGTTGTAAAAGTAGTTCATATCGATGCCAGCAGGCTTGATAGACTCAAGGCTCGCAAGCTCCGCATCCAAACGTTCGCCAACCTCAACCACGTTCACACCTGACGCAAACGAGATACCGATATTAATTGCTTTTTGACCGTTAAAGAGTACGACGTTGCTTGGCTTCTCTTGGATACCACGAGAAATCGTTGCTACATCTTTTAGACGAATTAGGTTCCCAGTGTCACGACCATGAATGATCAAGTTTTCTAGCGCTTCTACGGTGTTTAAGGTACCACTTGGACGAATGACAAGGCTTTCGCCATTGACCATCACTTCCCCTGCTGAAACCACATTATTTTGTTGGTTCAACAAGCTCGCAACCACGTTCATGTCTAAGTTCAATGCCGCAAGGCGATCAAGTGAGATCTCAACGAATAGCATTTCTTGCTGATCGCCCGTGATATCCACCTTTCCTACGCCATCAACCAGCTCGATTTCACGAGTCAGGTAATCAGCATAGCGTTTTAGCTCGACATAATCGTAATCGTCACCAGTGAGCATCAGCATCACGCCATAAACGTCACCGAAATCATCAATGATCTGCAAAGATTGTACGCCCTGAGGCAAAGTTGGTCGCAAGTCATTAATTTTACGGCGCATTTCATCCCAAATTTGCGGCAGTTCATCAGGACCATAGTCCATTTCCATACTGACCGTGATTTGAGACATACCATCAGAAGACGTAGAGGTAATTTTGTCTATATAAGGAAGCTTTCGAATCTCTTTTTCTAAAGGATACGTCAGCTCTTCTTCAACCTCTTTCGACGTCGCGCCAGGGTATGTTGAAATGATCATGGCATCTTTAATCGTAAATGCCGGGTCTTCTAGTCGCCCAAGCTCCAAAAACGACGTTAGACCACCAACAGCAAGGATAATAATAAACAACCAGCTGATGACTTTATTTTTTATTGAGTACTCAGCAATGTTCATTATTGTTTATTCTCCACAACATCCACATGTTTACCTTCACGTAATTTACGTAGGTTTGAATTAATCAGAACGTCGCCTTGCTTAACTCCTGACGACACAATGGCTCCGTTGCCATTCACTTGGGAAATCATCACAGGCACCCGGGTGACAACGTCACCCTCTTTTTTCCATACAAAGAACTCATTCTCTTCGCTGCCCGCTTGAAGCGCCGTCACTGGAATACTGTAACCATCGATGGAGGTAATCCCCGCTTTCACCATATCAACCAGAACACTGACACTGGTTCCCGGCAATATCTCTGGTTTTGGCTGCGGCATCGTCAAATACATTTCGTAAGTTTGAGTTTCGGAGTTAGGCTCACTTGTGTGCTCTAAATAGTCCAAAGCAAATGTGTCATTAATGCCGGAGAAGGTTGCTCTGGGCTTGTAACTCATGTTGTCTGAATTTGGGTCCACCATAGCGAGAACATTGTCGGAAAGCTCAATACGCACGTACACCAAATCGTTTTGGTATAGGTTCAAAACCGGCTCCCCAACTGCCACACGTTCAAAACGCTCTTTGAAAACGTCAGACACTTTACCGGCAAACGGGGCGAATAAACGGGTGTAGTTCAATTGATTGGTGGCGTTATAGAAATTAGCCTCTGCCAACTCTTTATTAGCCGTTAGCTCATCAAGCTCGGCCTTTGAGATCATCTGACGTGCGTGTAGGTCTTCGCCGCGTTTGAGCTGACGAATCGCCAGTGTATATTGCGCTTCTGCGTCATTTACGGCTTGCTTTTCTTTACTGTCATCCAGCTTTGCGATCATTTGGCCTTGCTTAACAACGTCGCCTGCTTTCACCAACACGTGTTGAATTTCTCCCGCGCGGCGGAATGCCATAGGCGTTTGCTCTGCTGGTACAACTATTCCTTTAAAAGCTCGATATTGGCTTTGTACCGGCGCATCCACAGAGATAGTCGACACAAAAAGCGGCTGCTCGACGACAGCTTGGTTTTCATTTTTGCAACCCGTTAAAACTGCAAGCGCAATTGCAGAGATCGTAAGTAGAGATCGTTTCATTAAATGCCTCCCTCACGAACCCAAGCTTTCACGACTTGTCCTTCGACCAGTCGTTCAACGCCAGCAACAACAACGTAATCATTGTTATCAAGCCCTGCTTTCACACCTCCAGAGGCATCAAGAGACACAGTGACTTTATTAACTTGCTGTGTGTTTCTGTCCATTACCCACACTTCGCCTTGCGTCTCTTTTTTGTTTACCCAAGCAGATTGAGGCAACGTCATCGCGTCCGATAGATGTTGTTTAGCTACGTGCACCTGCCCTGTCATACCTGTTAGCAAATTGCGATCTTCTGGTCGAGTGATGGTTACGATCGCCTCATAACTGTTGGTATCGATATTTGGCTGAGTCGAAATTTCTTTAAATTTTCCAGGGATACGTTTTCCTGGCTCGCTATCCATCGTCACCCACATATCGGAGTTTTGCAGTGACTCAAGTGATACGGATTCCGCATAACTGACTGGCAGTGTGAACGACACATCTAAGGTCGTGTTATCGATAAGATTCAGGATCTCTTGCTTCTCTGCGACCACTTGAAACGGGTTAACGTAGGTGTATGACACGATGCCATCAAAAGGTGCTTGAATCTTGGTATAACTCAAATCTGTTTTGGCTTGTTCGTAGTTTGCCAATGCCGCTTTATATTGAGTTTCTTTCTGGTCGTACTCATCTGTACTAATCAGCTTTTTTCCATAAAGGTTTTTCGCGCGCTCCCATTGCGTTTTTGCTAACGCGAATTGTGCTTGAGAGGCGTCTAACGCAAGCTGAAGATCTTTAGGGTCTAACGTTGCAAGCACTTCACCTTTTTTTACCTCTTGGCCCATGCGAACAAGTAATTCATCGACCTCACCACCCACCTGAAAAGAAAGCTGTGCGCGATGTGTCGCATCAATACGCGCTAAAAAGGCATGCGAGTCTTCAACTTCTAGATCTTTCACCGCCAGTAATTTTACAGGTTTGATTAAAGGTTCAGACGGCTCGGAAATGGCTTTGTTACACCCAGTTAGCATGCCAGAGAGACTTAATGTCACCACAGCACCAACTAAAGTGCGCTTTAAATATTGTTTTCGCACCCGCTTTCTCCGTAGGTTTTATATATTACACAGTCGTGCAGTATATGCAGAATTTGAAATTGATCAACATATTTTCCAGGTGGAAAGCAAATTAATTAGTCAAAGCGTCCGGTTTCTGGTAAAAGTAAGCGCGTTGATCAATATTCGGGAAAATTCGAACTATGAATGAAAGAAAGCAGGGGCGTAGAAGTGCTGAAGCCGCAGAACAAACTAAGTGTCTGATCCTTAAGGTGGCAGCAGATATGTTTTGTGAACTTGGTTACGAGCGTGTCTCACTGCGCAATATCAGTGAAAAGGCTGGTGTTTCACATAGTTTGATCCGTCACCACTTCGGCAGCAAAGAGAAGATTTGGCAAGCGGTTAGCGACGCGATGGATGAATTCATGCAGTGCTATATGGCTGAATTAATCAATGAGATGCCAGAGAACACACCTTCGAATAGAAAAATTTATCTGTTCATGGTTCGCATGCTGGCATTTGCGCTCGTTAATCCTCACCCAGTACAGATGATCGCTGATGCTATTCGCCAAGGCGATGATGGTGCCCTGCTGCAGTATTTCTTAAAGTCAAAAGATGAGTTTGCTGCGATATTTACCGGAATTTTTGAGCAGTACAACAGTGAAAACCCTAACGCCCAATTTGATCAGTGGGAATCAAAGTGGCAGATGTTGATTTTTGCACATGGTGCAATCAGTCTTACTCCGATGATGCAAGAGACATGGCCTGACATCGCTGATAATCGCGAAAAAATGCTGATCAAACATTGGGAGCTGTTCAATACGATCATGGCGTCTCAGTTTGGGATTGCAAAAGAAGACATGATTCATCCGGAAAAACTTGAAGATATCGTTATCGACATGTGTTGTACAATCGACAAAGCGGTCGGATAAGGCTGCAGAAACTACGATAACTTCCAAGCGTATATAAAACCGATATACATAAAAATGCCGAGCTAGAAAGCTCGGCATTTTTGCTTGTTTCTTGCTTCGCGAATACGCGAAGAATGACAATAAAGAGTAACCTAACCGCGGTAGTAACGTTGCGGTACAAACGGCATTTTCTCAACCGTCATTGATAGCATTTTTCCGCGTACTTCAGCGAACAATTCGGTACCAATCGCAGCAAGATCAGCACGCACATAACCCATTGAGACAGGCTTACCTGCATTTGGACCCGCAGTGCCGCTGGTGACAACGCCAATTTTAACGCCATCAGCATCAAACAATTCCGCGCCTTCACGTACTGGTGCTTTAGTTTGGCCAACTAAACCGACACGCTTGCGCGCCACATCTTTGGTCTCGATCTGCTTAAGAATAATATCCGCACCTGGGAAACCACCTTCACGTTCACCGCCGATACGACGAACCTTTTGGATGCCCCATAACAAGCTTGCTTCTACAGGCGTAGTTGTTGTGTCTAGGTCGTGACCGTATAGGCAAAGACCACACTCAAGACGAAGTGAATCACGAGCACCAAGGCCAATCCATTCAACTTCCTCTTCCGCGGTCAGTTTACGTGCGAGTTCTTCTGCCTTGTCAGCAGGAACCGAGATCTCGTAACCATCTTCGCCAGTGTAGCCACTACGAGAAACAATGCATTCGGCGCCTAAAATATCGACTTTACGAATATCCATGAACAGCATGTCAGAAACTTCTGAGGCAAAACGCGCCAATACAGCTGCCGCTTTAGGACCTTGGATCGCAAGCAGAGCACGGTCTTCGATAATTTCTAACTCAACACCAGATGGCAAATGCGATTGTAGGTGTGCAATGTCTTGTTCTTTGCATGCCGCGTTCACAACCACAAAAAGATGATCGCCTAGATTAGCTACCATCAAGTCGTCCATGATGCCGCCCTCTTCATTAGTGAAGAACGCATAACGCTGTTTACCAGACTCAAGATCCACAATATCCACTGGCACTAATGTTTCTAGGAACGCAGCTGCACCGTCACCGAGTAGGCGAAGTTGTCCCATATGAGAAACATCAAACAGACCTGCCGCATCACGAGTGTGTAAGTGTTCCTTTTTTACGCCTAGAGGATACTGAACAGGCATATCGTAACCCGCGAACGGGACCATTTTGGCACCAACTTCAACGTGAAGTGCGTGTAGTGGTGTTTTCAGTAGTTCTTGAGTCATTTTCGTCTCCATTTAGATAGACCCGAGAATGCTATCGGCATTCGATGTGTTTCCAATAATAAACATGGCTCGTTCTATTTTGCACGAACAAGACGTAGATCGACTTGCAAAAGTGTGACTCTTAACATTTTAATCACAACAAATCGTACAAAAAAAGCGCTTTAATGAGTGTATTCTCATCAAAAAAGCGCCTTTTCATCATAACGACCACCAACAGCAATCGTTTGCTTTCACTATAGGAAATTTACAACTATTTATCACTATTTGGCTGTCACCCACAAAATGTGCGCATCTTCCTCGCTAACACTGGTCAACATATGTCCCATGTTCGCATCGTAATAGACGCTGTCGCCCTCGCTTAGAACGACAGGTTCGTAGAACTCAGAATAGAACATGACCTCACCAGATAAGATAAGCAGAAATTCTTCACCATCATGACGAACCCAGTCTTTATATTCATCAAAACTGCGAGCACGAATTTGGCTCTTAAACGGCATCATTTTCTTATTGGAAAGTTGAGTAGCGAGCAGCTCATGTTCATAAGTTTGCGTTGGGTGTGGTTTACCTTCATTCTTCTTGGTAACATCTCTACGCCCTGTTGCAACTTTTTTTCTAGGCGGTTCAAAGAGTTGCGGCATATCAATTTGTAAGCCAAGCGCCAATTTTTGCATTGCTTGAAATGTCGGAGAGATCTGCTCATTTTCTATTTTACTTAGTGTAGAACGAGCAAGCCCTGTTCGCTGACTGGCTTCTTCTAGTGTAATACCAAGTTTTGAGCGGATATCCTTGATACGCTGACCCAGCTTTAACGGCTCGATATTTTGATCATTTTGCTCTTTCGCTAACGTCATCGATGGGTATTCATCGTAAATACTTTCTGCCATAAATCCCTCTATAGATATCCTTATTTTTGTCCTACTCGCATTGTGCATGAAGCACATAGTGGAGAAAAGTCCACCAAGTGAATTAAACCGTGCTCTTGTTAACAATTTTTGAAATCTTGTTTCCTATAGGAAATTTTTGGTTGATTGTTCCCGCCGCAGGCGCTATGTTACCAACTTGTTAGATGTAGAGATGCATATTTCCGTAAGAGATTGGTAAAGGAAACACGCAATCCGACGGAGTTTTTGCCCACATTTAGGGCCGGATGTTCACTCTGTTCTGCTATGCAGTTCAGCTGTTTTGAGGACAAATGAACCACAACCGCAAATCATAATTCATCTATTGCGGGTTCATTTTAAGATTTGGAAGGTCAACTACCATGAATAAGAGTTACCCTAACCACAGCTTGGAAAACTTTTTCTCTACCAACCTCTCTGCGACAGATGATGCTGTCTTTGCTGGAATTCAGGCGGAATCCGCTCGCCAAAATGAACAAATCGAACTTATCGCTTCTGAGAACATTGTTTCTAAAGCGGTAATGCAAGCTCAAGGCACATGCCTAACAAACAAATACGCTGAAGGTTATCCAGGTCGTCGTTACTACGGTGGTTGTGAGCACGTAGATACAGTGGAAGCCATTGCTATCGAACGCGCGAAAAAACTTTTTAATTGCGAATACGCAAACGTTCAACCTCACTCAGGCGCTCAAGCAAATGGTGCGGTGAAACTGGCTCTTCTTCAACCAGGTGACACCATTCTTGGCATGTCTTTGGACGCTGGTGGCCACCTAACACACGGTGCACGCCCAGCACTTTCTGGTAAATGGTTTAACGCAGTTCAATACGGCGTTGATCGCGAAACACTAGAAATCAACTACGACGACGTTCGTGCACTTGCAGTAGAGCACAAACCAAAGATGATCATCGCGGGTGGCAGTGCTATTCCACGCGTTATCGATTTTGCTAAGTTCCGTGAAATCGCTGACGAAGTTGGCGCAATTCTTATGGTCGATATGGCGCACATTGCTGGCCTTATCGCAACAGGTGCACACCCTAGCCCATTGCCACATGCGCATGTTGTGACAACCACAACACACAAAACATTGCGTGGCCCTCGCGGCGGTATGATTCTTACTAACCACGAAGACATCATTAAGAAAATCAACTCCGCCGTATTCCCTGGCCTACAAGGCGGCCCACTGATGCACGTTATCGCAGCAAAAGCGGTTGCATTTGGAGAAGCGCTTGGCCCTGAATTTAAAACTTATATTGATTCGGTGATCAATAACGCAAAAGTCCTAGCGGAAGTATTGCAAACTCGCGGTTGCGACATCGTAACTGGTGGCACAGACACGCACCTAATGCTGGTTGACCTTCGCCCTAAAGGCTTGAAAGGCAACAAAGCAGAAGAAGCTCTAGAACGTGCTGGGATCACATGTAACAAAAATGGCATCCCATTCGATACAGAGAAGCCTATGATTACATCGGGCATCCGTTTAGGAACGCCTGCGGGTACAAGCCGCGGCTTTGGCGCTGAAGAATTCAAACTCATCGGTAATTGGATAGGTGACGTGCTGGATGGTTTGGTGAACAACCCAGAAGGTGACGCAGACGTTGAAAAACGCGTTCGCAAAGAAGTAAAAGAACTTTGCAGTCGCTTCCCTCTTTACCAATAAACGATTTTTTAAAAATCACAATAATTCCTGACAAGTTATTTGGAGATTAAGCAATGGACAAAACACTGAAGTTTACAGATAGCCACGAGTGGGTACGTGACAACGGTGACGGCACAGTAACACTTGGTATTTCTGAGCATGCGCAAGAAATGTTGGGTGACGTAGTATTCGTTGACCTACCAGACGTAGAAGACGAAGTAGAAGCAGGTGAAAGCTTCTCTTTGGTTGAGTCTGTAAAAGCAGCGTCAGATATCTACTCTCCTGTTACCGGTGAAATCGTAGAAATCAACGAAGAACTAGAAGACAGCCCAGAGCTAATCAACGAAGAACCGTACGAAGGTGGTTGGATTGTGAAAGTGAAGCTTTCAAACCCATCTGAGTTGGATGACTTAAAAGACGCGGAAGAATACCTAAACTCTATCGAAGAAGAGTAATTAGGATGTGACGAAAGCTGTTCCCTAGCCTGTTTAGAGAGCAGCTTTTTTTCTAGGTTCGGACGTATAATTAAATGTGTCACTAACGACCATTTCCGTTACCCGAGCCAAGGAGTAGGTAAAGGACAATGACTGAATTACTTCAAAGCCTCAGCACACAAAATGAGTTCGTTGGACGCCACAACGGACCAAGCAAATCAGACCAACAAAAAATGTTGGATGCCATCAACGCGGTAAGCCTTGACGCCCTCATCGAAGAAACCGTGCCTGCACAAATTCGCCTAGAACAACCAATGACGTTGGCAGAAGCGAAAAGCGAAGCAGACATGCTAGTGACGATGAAGCAGTTTGCTAAACAAAACCAAATTAAACGTACATTCATTGGCCAGGGCTACTACAACACGTTTACTCCAAACGTCATTCTACGTAACGTGCTAGAAAACCCTGGCTGGTATACCGCTTACACACCTTACCAACCTGAAATTTCTCAAGGTCGCTTGGAAGCCCTTTTAAACTTCCAACAAATGATCATCGACCTAACTGGTATGGAAATCGCGAACGCCTCATTGCTAGACGAAGCAACAGCGGCAGCAGAAGCAATGACTCTGTGTAAGCGCGCAGGTAAGAGCAAGAGCAACGTATTCTTTGTGGCTGACGATGTTCACCCACAAACGCTAGAAGTAGTAAAAACTCGTGCAAAATTCATCGGCTTTGAAGTTCTGGTTGGTTCGCTAGAATCCCTACCAGAGCAAGACGTGTTCGGCGCATTAGTTCAATACCCAAGCACAACAGGTGAAGTTCGTGACCTAACGGACATCATCGCAAAAGCGCAAGCAAACAAAACGCTTGTCACTGTTGCGACTGACCTGCTTGCTTCTACCCTATTGAAGCCTGCTGGTGAAATGGGCGCAGACGTAGCAATCGGTTCTGCACAACGTTTTGGCGTTCCTATGGGTTACGGCGGTCCACACGCGGCATTCATGGCAACGCGTGACAAACACAAGCGTACCATGCCAGGTCGTGTTATCGGTGTTTCTATCGATACCAACGGTAACCAAGCACTGCGCATGGCAATGCAAACTCGTGAGCAGCATATCCGCCGCGAAAAAGCGACATCGAACATCTGTACCGCTCAAGCATTGCTAGCGAACATGGCGTCTTTTTACGCGGTTTACCACGGCGCAGAAGGTCTACGCACTATTGCTCGCCGTACACACCATATGACTGCGATTATCGCCGCTGGCCTAACCAAAGGCGGCTTTGAACTTGCTCATAACAGCTTCTTCGATACCATCACCATCAACACAGGTTCAAAAACAGAAGAGCTTTACGCAAAAGCACTTTCAGCAGACATCAACCTACGTCTACTACCAGGCAAGCTAGGTATTAGCTGTGACGAAACAACCACGGTCGCTGATGTAGAAGCACTATTTGCAGTCTTTGGTGTAAAAGAAGACGTAGCAGCACTATCGACGGAAATCGCAGGCAACGAGTTTGCGGCAATTCCAGAAGCGCTACGCCGAACAACAGAATACCTGACTCACCCTGTATTCAATACGCACCATAGCGAAACGCAAATGATGCGTTACCTGAAACAGCTAGAGAACAAAGACTTCTCGCTAACGCACGGCATGATTCCACTAGGCAGCTGTACGATGAAGCTGAATGCCGCGGCAGAGATGATTCCAATCACTTGGCCTGAGTTTGGTTCTATCCACCCATTCGCGCCAGCAGAACAAGCGGCGGGCTATGCAGCACTAGCGAAAGATCTAAAAGAGAAGCTTTGTGAGATCACAGGCTACGACGCATTCTCACTTCAGCCAAACTCTGGTGCATCTGGTGAGTATGCAGGTCTTATCGCGATTCAACGCTACCACGAAAGCCGTGGCGAAGGTCACCGCAACGTATGTTTGATCCCAAGCTCTGCGCACGGTACTAACCCTGCGACAGCATCTATGGTGTCAATGAAAGTTGTCGTGGTTAAGTGTGATGAAGAAGGCAACATCGACATCGACGACCTAGCAGCGAAAATCGAGAAGCACAAAGACAACCTATCAAGCATTATGATCACTTACCCTTCTACGCACGGCGTTTACGAAGAGAAAGTGAAAGAAGTGTGTGAAATGGTTCATGCCGCTGGCGGTCAGGTTTACCTAGACGGCGCTAATATGAACGCACAGGTTGGTCTAACATCACCAGGCTTCATCGGTTCAGACGTTTCTCACCTAAACCTACACAAAACCTTCTGTATCCCACATGGTGGTGGCGGTCCGGGTATGGGTCCTATCGGTGTGAAATCTCACCTAGCGCCTTTCCTACCAGGCCATATTGAAGACGGCGTAGAAGGCGAAGATTTTGCAGTATCAGCAGCAGATATGGGTAGCGCTTCTATCCTACCTATCTCTTGGGCTTACATCGCAATGATGGGCGAAGCAGGCCTAACAGATGCAACAAAAGTAGCAATTCTGAACGCAAACTACGTGATGGAAACACTTCGCCAACACTACCCTGTTCTTTACCGTGGCAAAAATGGTCGTGTAGCGCACGAATGTATTATCGACATTCGTCCACTGAAAGAAGAAACAGGCATCAGCGAAGAAGACATTGCGAAGCGTCTAATGGACTACGGTTTCCACGCACCAACTATGTCGTTCCCTGTAGCGGGCACGCTAATGGTTGAGCCAACGGAATCGGAAGATCTAGAAGAGCTGGACCGCTTCTGTGATGCGATGATCGCTATCCGCGAAGAAATGGAAAAAGTGAAAAACGGTGAATGGCCACTAGAGAACAACCCTCTCGTTAATGCGCCACACACGCAAGTTGACCTTTCTGCTGAAGAGTGGGACCGTCCTTACTCTCGCGAGCTTGGCTGCTTCCCTTCTAAAGCGACCAAATCTTGGAAGTACTGGCCAACAGTAAACCGCGTAGATAACGTATACGGCGACCGTAACCTAATCTGCTCGTGCCCAAGCATCGATAACTACGAAGATTAATTTTTGGCAGCATCTAAATAGACAAAGGCGAACCGTTTGGTTCGCCTTTTTGTTTTTGGTGTGCCGCCCTAACATTTGTTGATACATCAAGAAGGAATGATGGCTAGTTATTGTTTGCACAAAAGTGATTTAGAAATATTGTGACTTCTGAGAACCTTTGAATTAGCACTAATATCTCAGAACCTTAAAAGCTTGTTGGAAACTCCTCATGAACACTATGTTATGCAGGTAATGTGTAGTTTCTCAGTTCAGTTGCAGTAAGTCCCATTTATTACCATAGAGATCTTGGAACACCACCACTGTCCCGTATTCTTCCACACGAGGCTCTTCATTAAATACAACACCATTTTTCTTCATCAACTCATAGTCACGCCAGAAATCATTAGTTTGCAGGAACAAGAAAACACGACCACCTGTTTGATTTCCTACTGCGTGCGTTTGCTCCGGTGTACTCGCTTGAGCCAAAAGAAGGTTTGTACCATTGGAGTTTGGAGGAGAAACTTGAACCCAGCGTTTACCACCACCTAGGCTGGTATCTTCAACCAGGGTGAATTGAAGTTTTTGAGTATAAAATTCGATAGCATCGTCGTAATTTTCAACGACTAGAGCAATGTTTCCGATTTGCTGCTGAACAGTTTTGGCCATGATGATTTCCGCTGTGTCAAAACGCTAATTGTACGCTATTTTGAGACTTTTCTAGAAAGCACGTAACGCCTTGCAAAAGTGTAAGGCACACAATACGAATGTTTACGCATAGCATCAAATAGACATCCTTTTTCGCTTTCTTCGTTCACTCCTTTATCTAACTTTATTGAGTGCATGTCGAAAATCTTCAATCTTTTGCTAAGAGCGTTTTTTATTATGTGAAAAACAGAGGAGAATGACCATGAAAAAACGACTCAACTATATTGAAGTAGCGCCAAAGGCAATAGAAATCCTATACGCTCAGGAAGCTTACTTCCATGAACAATTTAGCCAATCAGAAACCATGAACATGATCATATGGGAACTGGTTAAGTTACGCATATCGCAAATCAATCAATGTGCATTTTGTATCGACATGCATAGTAAAGATGCGCTTAAGTTAGGTGAAAAGCCGGAACGCATATGGGGGCTTAGTGCATGGAAAGATATGCCATTCTACAGCGATGCAGAACACGTTGCACTAGGCTGGGCTGAATTACTAACTGCTGGCCGACCAGTAGATGATGATACCTATCAGCTGACCTTGAATACCTTCGGAGAAGAAGCTATGGTCAGCCTAACAATTGCGATCAACGCGATCAACAGTTGGAACCGAATAGTTAAGGCATTTAAGCCAAAGGCTGGAGTCTATAAACCTAGATAATTCTATCTGACAGTTTTTACATATAAGTCGCTGCTTATTCCTCAGCTTAATATGATGAAAAGTACATGTATATCACTTTCTCATTTAAGTTGAGGTTAAATAGGATGATTCATTTGAACCTAGAATTTGATATTTTAAAACCTCAAAGGGCTTTAGCTGGCTATGTTCAAGCCATTTGGTCAGCATCCGTCAAACCTGATACGACGCAAACCGTATGTAAACAATTACTCAGTGATGCTGGTACAGGTGTGGTATTCATTTTACAAAATGAAGTACAAATGGATGGTGAACGGCAGGCGCCGGGGGTTGTCCTACTACCTGTGAGCATTCTTGCACATCAGGTCTTCCTACCGCCAGGCGCGGTGATGACTGGCGTACGCTTTCATCCTGCAGTTGGTTATCAACTATTTGGTAAACGCCTAGATCAGCTATTGCGGATTCAAGACGACCACCCTTTGGCTTCTTCTGCGCTAGCAACATTTGAGTCTCTGAAAACAGCGCGTTCGCCGTCTGCAAGGATTTCTACTTTGTATCGCTGGGTTCAAGCACTGATTGAGGAATATGAACCACAGTACGTCCGCCACATCATTGACCAGCCTACAGGGACGCTCAGTCAGCGCCAGAGAGAGCGCAATTTTCAGAAATGGTTGGGGATTACTCCTAAACATTACCAACGCATTAAATGAGTGAAGCACACTTTAGAGCAACTCCGAGCGCAACCCGATCTTACTTTATCGGAGTTGGCGCTGGAGCAAGGTTTTTCCGATCAATCACACATGACTAGAGAGTGTAAGCAGATTGCGCGCATGACACCGAAGCAGTATGTCCGAAAGAGAAATCTCTAAACCCTATTAGCTTTCTACATCAAACCCAGTTGATTCAGAATCAACCAAGCACTTGTTATGAAGTTCGATCATATATCACCTACTTTTCAGATCGCTCATTCCAGCTTGATGTGAATTTGTTAGCTCGCTTTTGATGCCGCTTGCTGTTCTACCATAAACGCGATCACTTCTTCGTTTAAGCAGGATTTGCTGATGTATTGGCGCTGTTTACCAAGGTGAAGGATAAAGCCCAAATCAGTTTGTTCCAGTTGGTCGATTTCATTCCATGCGAGGCTGCGGTCAACTTTACCGCTTTTGTAGCGCACGCCATCTGCATTCACTTCAAACACTACTTTGCTGCCACGGCTTGAACTGATGGTTTGACGCCATAGCCACCAAGTTCTTTTGAAGTAAACGCTACATGCTTCAATCACACTCAATACGATAAAGAACCAACCGACATAACCGTTTGGTAGCAGTTCAAACTCTAATAAAACCACACCAAAGATAAGAAACAGTATCCCTTTTAGGTACGCTTGTGGGAACTTAGTTGGCTGGCTAGTTTGATCATAACACTCAGCAAAGAAAGGTTTGTCGAGTATGTATTCTGTAGTGAATTCGAAATCTTTAGACATGTTTGGTTACTTCAAGGCTTCTGTAAATGAGTAATCTTGGTTGCACTCTCGCAACGCCTGCATTGTAGCGCTTCTCGGGATTTATCTTTAGTCCTTTTGATTCTGTTTTGTAAATCAATGATACCGCCACGCAAAAAGACCTCGGTGCACTCGCCAAGATCAAACAAGGCGAACCACTTGGCTCGCCTTGTTAATTAATGGCCTGTGTTAAGTAATAACCTATGTGACTTCTTGAGTTTTCTACTTTAGAGGGTCGTTGTCTGGCAATGCACTGTGTATCCATACTGCCAGTCGGTGTTTGATGCTTGCGCCGTCTAGCTTACTTTCCGGTAGTGGCGTTATCTGTTTTGCATCGACCAAGAATAGGTAAATCGCTTTTACTCTCAGAGGTTGTGGTGACTGTGGAAGGTCAAAACCTTGTAGTTTCGCCATCTTCCCACCAATCTCTAGTGCCTTCTTGACCAGTTTGTCTTCATTGTGAAGCTTGGAGCTTTTTGACATTGATAAATCCTCTTCTTCGCTTCGGCTAAGAATACATGAAGTGTCACGTATGGCGTGTTAGTAAGCTCGCATATTGATAAGTTTATGCCTTACGACCGAGTGGTCGATTAAAAAACAACCTTTTCGCGGCATGTTTTCTGTGTATGCTTCCGTGCAGAACATCCGAATGGGCTTGGGCGCAGACTCCGAATGATTTATTTAGGACAAAGATCATGTTCACCGTAAACGAGCCACTTCGGCAAATATGCGGCTTCTGGAATTGTCCAGCCATACTTATCGTATGCCAATGCAGCAAGACCAGTCAGTTTCAGAGAAACATTCCCTTTTGGCGAATAACGAACATCTTCATTCATATAGAACTGGTAATGCGCCTCTAACGCATCTCTCAGTGCTTTTTGATAATGTTCCTCATCACCATCGATAATGGCAACAAACACATTCACAAATGGAATAAACAAAGAATGTACATAGGGCACTCTGGTTGATTCTAAGTATTGCGGAGAAGATTTCTCCATCACAGTTTGCAATAACTCAGGTAACGCTGATGAATTGCTAAATACACCGTTAACGAACTCGACTAGCGCAACATCGAATGGATCTTTTAAACGCACTAACGACTCATCCATGATGGTCATCAGCTCTACGCAGCGCCAATCTCTCGCGGCCATCGTTAAACAGATTTCATCCAACCATGCATCCATTGTTCCTCCTGCAACAGAACGGTTACCTACTTCCGAAAAATGTCGGTGCCCAACGGAGAATTCAACAACTTGGTCTGAATGATTGGCCAGTAAGTAGACGTTATTCAGTAACTCAAGCGCTCTTTTTATATAAGC
This sequence comes from Vibrio sp. Y42_MX_L11, assembly GCF_024181785.1. Classification (NCBI taxonomy): domain Bacteria; kingdom Pseudomonadati; phylum Pseudomonadota; class Gammaproteobacteria; order Vibrionales; family Vibrionaceae; genus Vibrio; species Vibrio sp. Y42_MX_L11. The sequence goes on along the minus strand of NZ_JAMZAP010000010.1, from coordinate 48,263 downwards.
TGGCGAGGCCTGATGTTGTCCGTATTTTGAAGCAGTGAAGAATGAGTGGAGCGAATGCCAAGCATCGCCTTTCATTCTTTTCAGAGGTTGTTGATAAAAGGACTGCTTTTCATCAAGCATTTCTTCCCAAAAGCTGTAGAAACGTTCGTCTTCTTCACGAAAAATACGCAATTTTCTTTCTTCAGGTATATCTAAATAGTGATTTTTTATTGGTTCCATCGTTCCCTAGCCTCGCATTATAAGTTGTTCTTATTTTTTGCCGTGATGATAATCATCCTCAAAATCAAGCAGTGAATGATGCCGAAGTTGTTTTATGAAATCAATTTATAATCAGTATCTTATATCGAAAAGTAATACTTAATTGAAATGAATCGAAAAGCCGCCTGTTTCCAGTTAGTTGTTTTGTAACAAGGTTTCGGCATAAGGCTACGATGATTAACTGATGTAGCCGATCAGATCGTAACTTCCTGATTTAGTTCCATCGAATTACGCAACAAAGCCCAATGATCTTGTAGATTTGTTTTGTTCGCTCAAACAGAGCCCGCAGCTGAGCCAACCTTTCATCGAACGGCATTGCTGCAGACACTACATAAGGTGTTCTATTAATGATTTATTTAGAACAAAGATCCTGTTCACCGTAAACGAGCCATTTCGGTAAATATGCGGCTTCTGGAATTGTCCAGCCATACTTATCGTATGCCAATGCAGCAAGACCAGTCAGTTTCAAAGAAACATTTCCTTTTGGCGAATAGCGAACATCTTCATTCATGTAGAACTGGTAATGCGCCTCTAACGCATCTCTCAGTGCTTCTTGATAATGTGACTCATCGCCATCGATAATGGCAACAAACACATTCACAAATGGAATAAACAAAGAGTGTACATATGGTACCCTGGTTGATTCTAAATATTGCGGGGAGGATTTCTCCATCACAGTTTGCAATAACTCAGGTAACGCTGATGAATTGCTAAATACACCGCTAACGAACTCGACTAGAGCAACATTAAACGGCGTCTTTATAGACAATAATGACTCATCCATGATGGTCATCAGCTCTACGCAGCGCCAATCTCTCGCGGCCATCGCTAAGCAGATTTCATCCAGCCAAGCATCCATTGTTCCTCCTGCAATAGAACGGTTACCCACTTCCGAAAAGTGTCGGTGCCCAACGGAGAACTCAACAACTTGGTCTGAATGATTGGCCAGCAAGTACACGTTATTCAGTAACTCAAGCGCCCTTTTTATATAAGCTGGCGAGGCCTGATGTTGTCCGAATTCGGAAGCAGTGAAGAATGCATCAAGCGAATACCAAGCGTCGCTACTCATTCTTTTGAGAGGTTGCTGATAAAAAAATTGTTTTTCATCAAGCATTCTTTCCCAGAAGCTGTAGAAATCTTCATCTTCTTCACGAAAAATACGCAATTTTCTTTCTTCAGGTATATCTAAATAGTGATTTTTCATTGGTTCCATCGTTCCCTAGCCTCGCATTATAAGTTGTTCTAATTTTTTGCCGTGATGATATTCATCCTCAAAATCAAGCCGTGAATGATGCCGAAGTTAATTTATAAAATCAATTTATAATCAGTATGTTGTATCGAAAGTTAATGCTTAACTGAAATGAATCGAAAAGCCGAAAAACATTTGAAATATAAGGCTACCGCACAAGCCGCGATGGGTAAGCCAGAACGTACCTGACCATAAACAGTGGACGACGAACACTGACTTTGTGGAGTAAAGATAGACAGATATTCACCATTGCGTTCGCCTTTCTTTTTCTGTCGCTTTCGATAATACTCTTGCGCAATATTACTCGGCTGGAAAATTTTATGCCTCAAGCAAACTCTGTGGTCGTACTCGACTTTGAAACCACAGGTCTCTCTCCTACTTTAGGTGATCGCGTAATAGAAATTGGTGCAGTAAAGTTAGTCGATGGCGAGGTTGTCGATAGTTTTCAGCAACTCATGAATCCAGGCTTCAGAGTGAGTTCTTTCATTGAGAACTACACCGGCATTACTAACAATATGTTGCGATCGGCACCAAGCTGCGAAGAGGTAATGGCGTCATTTAGTGAGTTCATTGCAGGCGAGAATCTTATCGCTCACAACGCGTCCTTCGATAAACGATTTTTAGATGCGGAGCTTGAACGAATCAACTGTAGTTATTCGGGTGAGTTTGCTTGCTCCTTACTGGTGGCAAGACGGCTCATTCAAGAAGCCCCATCACATAAGCTAGGTGAACTTGTTCGCTATAAAAATATCGACAACGACGGTGTTTTCCACCGTGCACTAGCCGATGCGCAAATGACAGCCAAGCTTTGGCTCTTAATGGTCGAAGGGATAGAAAACTCAGGCGTCGAAAAACCAAGTTTTAAGTTGATGCAAACGGTCAGTAAAACAGCCAAAGGAAAAGTCGACCTGCTACTCGCCAAAAGCCGTGCGTAACACCCTCCGAACTAAAAGCTGATTCTAGTCTCTTCGACGTTTAAGTGATTTTCGATATACATGCGATATTGGTTATCCCAGTGAATTTCCTAATTCGAAAGCGGCAGTTCGCTGGTCTCACCAACCAAACTGGCTTACTATGCCTGGTACCTAAAACGCTTTGTGAGTCACTCATGAGCAGAAAAAATAACAAAAATCTCAGCATTCTTCTTAAACTCAACACCTTTATTGCACCCTATAAATGGCGGGTTGCGGCGGCCTTGGTTGCCCTTGTCGCGACAGCAAGTTTGACGTTATCCGTTGGCTATGGAGTACGTATTCTTATCGACCAAGGCTTTGCTCAGCAATCACTGCAAGAGCTTACCAATGCGATTCAGTTTATTGTCGGTGTCACACTTTGTATTGCCATTGGGACTTTCTTTCGCTTTTACCTTGTCTCTGCCGTAGGTGAGCGCGTTAGTGCGGATATTCGCCTTGCGGTGTTTAACCATGTGATTACGCTGCATCCGAGCTATTTTGAGACCAACAGTAGCGGCGATATTATGTCGCGCCTGACTACCGATACCACGTTGCTGCAAAGCATTATTGGTTCATCGTTCTCGATGGCGATGCGTAGCGCTTTGATGTGCTTTGGGGCCATCATAATGTTGTTTGCCACCAACGTTAAGCTCACGCTGATTGTGCTTGCTTCTGTGCCTTTGGTTTTGGTTCCGATTTTGTTTTATGGACGACGCGTGCGTGCGCTCTCTCGCCAAAGTCAAGACTCAATGGCCGATGTCGGCAGCTACGCAGGTGAAGCGATAGAACATATTAAAACCGTGCAAAGTTTTAGCTCAGAGCCGTACGAACGAGCGGCTTTCGCTGTCGAGGTGGAAAAAGCGTATGAAGTGGGCAGACAGAGAGTAAAACAACGCGCAATCCTGATATCAGGCGTTATTGTGATTGTGTTCAGCGCAATTGCAGGCATGCTTTGGGTTGGCGGCAGCGATGTGATTCACGGAAAGATGTCTGCGGGAGACCTAGCAGCGTTTGTGTTTTACGCCATTATGGTTGCCTCATCGACTGCAACCATTTCCGAAGTCATGGGTGAACTGCAAAGAGCCGCAGGTGCTACCGAGCGACTGATTGAGATTCTTCAAGTAGACAGCGATATTAAAGCGCCAAGCAACTATTTGCCTGTCCGTCCGGACATACCTGCTGAGGTTAACTTTAATTCGGTGAGTTTCAACTACCCTTCTCGCCCAAATCAACCAGCTATCAAAGAATTAAATCTAACCGCAGAACAAGGCAAAGTATTGGCGTTGGTTGGCCCTTCTGGTGCAGGTAAAACAACACTATTCGAATTGCTGCAACGCTTTTATGACCCACAACAGGGGCAAGTGTTGTTTGGTGGCGAAGATATTCGACAGTTCGACCCAAAAGAGCTTCGACGTCAAATGGCACTCGTACCACAACAACCAGCGCTGTTTAGCCATGATGTGTTTCACAATATTCGCTACGGTAATCCTGAAGCAACGGATGAACAAGTCGTCGAGGCTGCGAAAAAAGCCCATGCCCATGAGTTTATTGAGAAGCTTCCCGAAGGCTATCACAGCTTTTTAGGCGAGCGCGGCGTTAGGCTATCGGGCGGACAAAAACAGCGCATTGCGATTGCTCGCGCGATTCTAAAAGATCCAAAAATCTTACTGCTAGACGAAGCTACCAGCGCTCTTGATAGTGAAAGTGAACATCACGTTCAGCAAGCACTTGAAGCACTGATGAAAGGACGCACAACGCTGATCATTGCTCATCGTCTTTCGACTATCCAACATGCGGATAAAATTGCGGTGCTCGACAATGGCGAGTTAGTCGATGTTGGTAACCACCAATCATTAATGCAAAGCTGTGAGTTGTATCAGCGACTTGTGGCATTGCAATTTAAGCACTTAGAGTAATGCCTAGTTAAGCCCTCAGAATAAGCAAAAACGGACCAAGAGATTTAATGCCAATAGCTTAACGATGTTTTTGTGTCATTCCAGCGAGCCTTGGCGAGACTAGGAATCTAATAGCAACGTGCTGAGTGGTTAAAGAGACAATTTTGACCATAAAGAGCTAGGATAGAAGATCCTATATCACGCACCTTCGTCGCTGTACAAGGTGACGAAATACAAAAAGATGCCACTCGCAGTTAAACGAGCGGCATTAAACCAAGTGGTTCTCCTTTTAATACAGGAACTCCGGTAAGAATCCAGTAACCAGCGTACTCTCCCTTCAACTAGAAACACTCATCCCCAAGTACCATATAAAATCCAATCAACTTCATTTGTAACAAGTCAGCTTTCAAAAATAGGAAATCACCATTGTAAAAGTTCACCGCATTTTGTCTTGCTGCCTATGGTTACAATGTTTTTGAAATCCATGCCTTTAAACCAAGTTACAAGTAAGCGGCACCGATATGAACAGCGAAGCGAAACAACTATTTTCTTATCTATGTAAGCAATACGATGCGCTCTCTCAAGAACTAGAGTCTCGCGCGTTTCCTGAGTTTTCCGAGACCATCACTCATCCGCTTGGACACTGCTTTGTCCGTTGCCCTGTTGGCAGTCAGCGCTTTTCCATTGTTGCAGTCAACTTTGCGCCCTCCGTTCGCGGGCAAGGTGTGCTTACTGCATTTATCGACTACATTAAAAGCCATCCATATCATTACCAAGGCGTTGAAGTCGCTATCATTGAAAACAAAAGCTTAGCAAAACGACTGTTGTCTCTTGGATGGAAGTATAAATCTCTGTTTAGCAAAATCTTCTTTGCTCATAAGCCTACGCTGGTGAAGGACTTTCAATCGGCTTGATAGTCACTGAGTCACTCCCCATGTAACCCAAGTAAGCGCTCAATCAAAGTCCGTAAGCATATTGAGAAAAGTTTGGCGGTCTTCCGCTGTACTACCTCGATGAGCAGTGTATTCGACGTGTTCATCCGCGCTGGCTTTTGGGGATAGATTGATGCCCCACAGCGCATTAATTTGGTTTGGCACGATGGAGTAACGCACATCAACAATTCGCATTTCGTCATCCGGGTCTTGCACTACAAAACCATTTGAAAACCAGCGGAAACGTTCAATATCTTTCGCTTGTTGCGATTGCGGGTCGAGCCATGGAAATTGAGTCTTCACATTGAGCTTTGGTGTGGATTCGCCTGGGTAGATTTTTATTGAACGCCCCACTCTTACCGCATCCACATAGTAGTTATCTTCCGTTTCATAAATCACTTTCCAGACCAAAAGGTTCCCGAAGGTTGGTTTTGCTTTTAGCTGCACAGCGCTGTGCTGTCGCTCTTGGACGATTTTCCATCCGGCCACTTCTGCTCTATCTCGTTGAATAACCCCAAGAGTCAGATAAGCCAGAGACCATAGAAATGCGACACGCGCGTAATTTCGATTTCGCTTCAGCGCGGCAAACAAAAGCAGGATCAAAATAGGAAATGTGAAAGCGGGGTCGATAACCGAGATTGTGTTCCAAGCATAGCGTGTGTTGCTTATCGGCCAAAAAAGCTGAGTCCCATAGCTGGTGCAAGCATCTAACAGCGCATGGGTGCTATAACCAAGGGCACAATAAAACCAACTCTGTCGGAAGTTTAGCCCTCGTCTTTTTGCAAACAACGGATACAACACTAAAGCACAGAGAAAGCTGCCAAAAGGGATAAACAACAATGAATGGGTAAAGTGTCGGTGATACTCCAAAAACAGCAATGGGTCAGTTGATGAACGGATAAGTACGTCCAAATCCGGCGCCATCCCTGAAACCACGCCTAACACGCCAGCAGCCACAATGTGCCGCTTGTTACTCGCAGACTGTGGCAAAGCAGCGCCCAGTAAACCTTGCGTTAACGGGTCCATTATTTACGCCCGCAACGAAAATATAGCCGAGATAGAAAGCATATGCGCTTCAAAATAGGCCCAAATTTAAAAACCAGAACGTTCTCCGACATAAATTATCCGTATTTAAGTGGATTGAAAGACACACCTTAATGATGCATTAAAGTGTTCGAAAACAAATACTTTGGTTTTAGTGTAAGAAGGAATCGCCCTATTTGCTAGTGAGAAGCGAACCTAAAGCGAGGATAGTGGTGTACGTCAAAAGTCCAAAACTGCGGATTTTACAGATGCAAAAATAAAACAAGGCGAACCGGATGGCTCGCCTTGTTTACTGAACGATTAACGACAAAAACCTTAGTCTTGAGGGTTTTCTTTCGCGTTGATTTCAGCGTAAGTGTGCAGAAGCTCTGTCAGAGTTTTCACCCAAGCAAAAACATCCGAAGGTGTATTTTCAAGTAGTTTTTCCACTAGTGCACAGTGTGTTTCTAGCGTGATTGCCTCTTCCAAATGGAATGAAATCGCATAGAAATGCCAAAGCACCAATCGCGTCATTCGCTCGCTATTTTGCTTTGCATTGTCTGAGTCATCAAACGCTTGTTGAATTTCACTCAGTGCGATTGCTGTCATGCGTAGCATGGCATCAAGACGTGCAGACAACATACGGTCTTCGCTATCCACTTCTTCTTGATCGAAAGTAAATAGCTCATTCATCACGTCTTCTGGCACCATTTTACTGATCATGCGAGCACTAAACTCTTCCAGTTCATGACGAGGCATGGTTACAAGACAATCGAAGGTGTAATCACGAAGCATAAAATCACTCTAGGTTGGAAATCAATTTCAGCCACGCATTCTAAATACTGAAATCTCAATTGCCAGCGTTTATTTCTAATGGGCTACCGAAAAACTACAGAACACCGTTGATCGCGATACCAACACCAATGCGCTGCTGATTATGATCATAGTCAATCAAGCTCTTACCATACCCCGTCGAGTACTGTGCGTATCCCTGAAGTTTGCCCCAGATCGGAAATGACACCCCTAATTCGGCAAAGCCTTTATGCGTTTGGAAGTTCTGGCGGCCTAAGAAGGTAAACTCATAACCATTCCATTTGTATGCACTCGATAGCTCAAAGTGCCCCATGTAATCTTCGATATCCGGGTTATCATCACCTTTAGGATCATTCGGAGATGTTTTTTCATCCTCAGGTATACGCCACCACGGTTGAAGAGAAACCGCAAAATTGTCTTTCGCAAAGGTTAAGTTGGCGTAAACACGATTCCAACTGCGCGATAACTCTTGTCTCTGCCCATTCGACTCATGTTCAATACCAAAACCTAACCAAGTCGAACCATCAAGTGGCTTCCAGTCTGTCGGAGTATAATAAAAAAGCTCAGGACGATAATTGGTTTCACGAAATGGACGCGATGCTGCTCCTGTATACACCTGCCAAAATGACTTGAGCGTCATACCAAAGAACAAACCATCCCCATCAAACAACAAATCGTCGTAGTTCATTGGCACTTTAAAACTAATTTGGAACTCCGCTTCTTCCTTACGCAGCTCATCCCCATACTTAGTGTCCGCATAAGCACGCTTATTTACGCGATCACTGTAAGTGAGCGGCAAGATGTAGTTAACACGATGCGCTACCAAACTAAATGGTTCAAAGGCGTTTTCTCGTTCTGACTCCAAACGCTTGTCGACCAAGCTTTCCTGAAGCTCCTCAGGTTCTTCAATTTCTGGATCTGCGGGCACTGTACTTGTTACTGCATCAAGCTCACACTGCGCGCGAATGCTCTTTATGGTTTCCTCACCTTTGCTTTGCTTGATTTTGTCTAGCAAACATAAATCATAAGCACTGGCTGTTTCTCCCATCGCAACTGGCGCTGCCAATAAGCTCAGTATTGATATCCCTGCCACTTTTGAAGCCATCTGAAACCCTTAATATTCTTTATATCAAACCAGATAATTTTAATTTTTCTTGGTAAACCGCTTGCCATTCTGGCGTTAAGGTAATGTTAAATGTTCGCCGACTTTACGTCTTGGATAAATACGACAGACCTCAAACATATCGGCCCACTATGAGCAACGCGCCAAAAACGACCAAGAGTTGAGCATCATAAATAAAAACAAAAAAGACTCGTTTGCATGATGCTCATATTCCCTATGCAAAATACTGGCTCGCCACTTTGATTGCAAACCCGGCTATGAATAAACCCAAGCCATAAGCCAAATGCGCCAATGTGCTAAGAAAACGGGCTTTCCAAGGTGTTGGGGTTTTACTGGCAGCAAAACCAAATCCTAGACAAGGTTGAATGACAAAAAATGGGAACACCAACGTTACCACACCAGTGGCTAAGCCGGGCACTAGACTAGGCTCTACCAACCAATGATGCCCAAAAGCAGCAATGTGAGCCAAAGCGAAAACAACACCAATGGCATAGTGCAAAAGCCAACCGAGTGCTTTTTCTCCCGACATCGGGTCTGTTGCCATAATTGGCGCATGCATAAGCTTTCCTTTGGGCATATATAAAACCCAGCGCGCAACCAATGCATAGTTTAGTGAGGGAATACCAAACACTCTCCTTTGTATCCAAGCCCATAAATCCATTACCAAAGTCGCACCAATCCCTATTAGCGCCGCTTGTAATCCTATTAAAAACAGCATTTTTTGCTCCTCAAGTTTTTGATTTGTTAAGGTCTTAGTTGCATGCTACAACTTAAAGCCAACTTGAAGTCAATGAGGAATAATATGGATATTGCAGAAGTGGTTAAAAAATCAGGATTACCGACCTCAACGCTCAGATACTACGAACAGTTGGGGTTAATTCGCTCGATAGGAAGGAATGGATTGAGACGTCAATATTCACCAGAGGTACTCAATAAACTCAACATCATTAGTTTGGGGCGTATCGCTGGAATATCACTTAACGAAATGGCAGAAATGTTGAATCACTCAGAAGGTTCAAAACCATACATTGATCGTGACTTACTGGCGAAAAGGGCGCTTGAGATTGATGAGCAAATAACACGTTTGAAAGCGGTGCGAGACAGCCTAAACCATGTTGCCACCTACCCTCATGAGTCACATATGAACTGTTCTTCATTTCAGCGGCTTATGAAGGTCGTAAAGCGTTATGTCCCCCACAAAGCGAGATAAAACACTCTACTTATTCTTGATTTAAAAGGAGGCAACTCGCGGTTGTGAGTTACTTCTTTTCATATTACTTAGCTTGTGCTTTTACGTACTTCTTCACTTTTTTCATCGCCATTTTTTGCTTTAGCGGTGAAAGATAATCAATGAACAAGTTACCAGATAAGTGGTCGATTTCGTGCTGCATCACAATCGCTAAAAACTCATCGCTCTCGATTGTCATCGGGTTACCATCACGGTCCAATGCAGACACAACAACTGATGTGTAACGCTCTACATCGGCGTAGTATTCGGGAACAGATAGGCACCCTTCTTGACCAAGTGCTTTGTTTTCTCCGCTCACCACTTCTGGGTTGACCAAGATTAAAGGATCATTGCGTTCGTCAGAGATATCGATGACAACAACCGCCTCTTTTCTGCCCACTTGGGTTGAAGCTAAACCGATGCCATTGCCCGTTGCGTAAAGTGTTTCTAGCATATCGTCGATCAACGTTTGTACTGTCGATACATCAGTGACTTTTTCTGCTTTTACTTTAAGTCTTGGGTCTGGAATGGAGAGAATTTCGAGGACTGCCATACTTACCTTTCGTTATCTGTAAATCATAATTTCCGGCGAATTATACACACGTTTCGGCAGACATAAACATGTTGAGTTTTCGTGGAAAGACCGTTTCGTCTAAAACATTCGATTTTGCTAGAGACCAAAGAGGCACAAAGAAAGAGAAGACAATAACGCCAGCACGATATGGCTGGCGTCTTCTTTACGTATCTATCTTTAAGCGTTCGTTATATGTGAGTTACGCACTCTTTTGCGCTTTTAGCAAAACCTTAATCGCCATTTTTTCACCACTCTTGAAAATAAAGTACCCGAGACAAACGGTTATTAACGTTAATACAACGATAATAATACTGAACCAGCCTAGTTCCGCTATCAGTTCAAATATAGAGATGCCCAAAAACATTAAGATGAGAGAAAACACCACTAAGCTCGATAAATTCCAAAGCAGCACTGAATACCATCTCGTTGTCGAAGGCATTATATTCCCTGTTTTATAGCCAAAATAATATCCTACACTCATCGCTGGTATTAACGTCCCAAGAAAGCCGACACCGTTCATTTCCATGCCAGAAATGTACTCAATAATAAATAGCAGTATGGCCAAACAAACTGATGCCAAACACAAAAGCGACGTTACAAAGAGCACCGAGGGAGCGTTGTTTTCTGTTGAGTAATTATTTTTCGATTCCACTTTCATTTCCTTCCATTTATTTGAATAAAATAAGTGTTTTAGATCATGCTTCCGCTTGGACAACCTAGAGAAACAACACCGCCATAACTCGTTGTTGGTGTAGCTACCATGATTAAATCAACAGGAAGAAACACAACGTCCGTTGCTAACGACAAAGGAATGTCAATCAATGATAGTGGGTATAACGCGATGGAAGTAATATCAGCTCTTAAATAGCAAGGTTGTCGTGCGACTGATAACGCTGTGCCTGAAAACGGCTTTCCGTATCCGCCACCAGCATGCGCATCTATAGACGAACACCCCACCATTAAAGATGCTGACACCACAAGAAATACAACTTGTAGCTTTTTAAATATATTTATTTTCATTTAACCTAGATTCCAACTAACTATTATTTTTTAAAACTAAACCCTCTCTCAAATTGTATATTCAATGAATTTACTCATATGGGCCCAGTGCAACCATGTTAATACGTTCTATGTATTAGAAACAATTCATTTATTTCCAATAGCACCCGTGAGTTCATGCGACGTGACTAGAATCGCACTTAATTTTTTATGCAAGCACCAAGTTAAGCTCAACCTATTCGTTTTCCCGTTGGAGTCGCGTACCTTTCATCTGATGTAAAAAAGCCGCCAGAACCATTTGGCTCTGGCGGCTTTTGTTTTTATCGAAAACTCGATTACTGCTGTAGCTTCGCTTTGGCTTCTACTACTTTGGAGAAGTCTAGGCCTAGCTCTTCCACTGCTTCTTTAATCAGTACAGGATTTTGCATTACCTGCGCCATTAACGCTTGAAGCTGCTCTTGTGGCAAACCTAGTTGGCTGATAGTTGCCATTGCAGCCAGAGGGTTTTGAGTTAACGCCTGAAATAGCTCGTTGATTTGCTCGTCGCTAATATTGTTTTCTTTCAACATCGCAAGAATCGGGTTCATCAAATTACCTTTAAATACTATGTAAAACAGACCCGCAGTTTACCACTGGGGTTTGTTAGTTTGCACGCAGACTTTAACCACCACACTACCATCGACCAAGTTATGGTCGAATATTGGTGAACGTTGCGGTAGTGACTCCATCACTTTGCGACGAAAACGCTTTTATATCCGCGTTAAAGTAATATGGATTAAGTGGCATTTTACTCTCGGCTGGTCGCGCGTAGTAAAGCTTGGCAGGCTGTTTTGCCATTTGTTGCGCGTACAAATACCCGACCAACGCATGTTCAAACTGGTGGTAACCATTTCCCCAATGGAACGCTTTGGTTGATTTAGGATTCAGACCAACACCTCCGTACTGATGATCCACCCACACGTCCATAAAGGTGGGTAACGTGTATTGAAGCGTTTCTTTCATCGAACCATCGACAAGAGAAACCGTCATCGCCGCTTGATCGAGTTCAGCCCATTCCCAAGACGAGCTGTAATGCTTGTGCGGTCTTGATTGCCAAGCAGGAATACTCTCTTGCGTCCATTTACTCTGCCATTCTGGTGAGAAGAGCGCTTTGACTTGCTCAAAGTTTTGCTGGTATTGCGCTTGTTTAAGCGTGTGTTTCATTCCTTTGAAACCAAACTCTGTCCAATTGGAATTCTCCAACAACTGACCAGTGAGATACGTCATCCAATACGCTTTGATGGTGTGTCCAAAATCATTGTGTTTTGCATCTGGCATCATTACCGCTTTGTGGTGTATCGCGCCATAAAAGCGCTGCTCTTTGTCGGAGTGGTAGTTATCCAGCATCACTTGCGTCAGCCATTGCAGATCTTGCTTCCACTTGGCTTGCGCTGGCTCTGGTAAGAGTGGTGCCGTTAACAACAGATAGCCATTGATCTGGTCAAGTTGAGCGACTAACTCTTGCTGCTTCTCACTTTCTCCATCACCATCTTTCAAAACCCACGCCAGACCGCGATCATCGCTTCGTCGGTATTGTTTAAATATAAACGCTTGCTGGTCGATAAGTGTTTGTTCAACCTTTGGATCTTGCGTCAAGTAGTAGTACATCGCCAAGCCCACCAAGGCGTAAGCTTGGTCTTGAGAAGTTCGCTGTTGCCACTCCATCCCCGGTTTTCCACTACGCGTAAAGCTCACGAAGCCACCGTTTTTCTCATCTTGTAGATGATCAATCAGGTAATAAGCCCCTTTCTTGGCTAGCTCTAATGCTTGTTTGTCACCCGTAAGATGAAAAAGCACGCCATAAGCGTAAGTTTGACGCGACTTCATGCGTGTGTATTCGCGATCGAAGTGCGGGCTAATCCACCCTTTGTTTAATTCTTCACACGGCTTTTGTGGGTCGAGAATGACACCGTTATCACAACGAAATGTCGGAAAATTCCCCGCTGGTTGCCCATGCGCACTTTCCATCATCCAATATGGCGCTAGACCATTCGTCACATGGTTTAACCAATCATCCCCCGAAGGCAGGTCCACGTCAGCAAAGCTGTTCATGCTCGTCGTTGCGAGCAATAAGGTAAGATATTTAAAAGACATAATACTCAATTAAGTTATTGAATTTTATCCAGTATAAATAACTCCCTTTACACATATTGTCGTCGTGGTCACAGTCGCCTTACGCATTTGTTTGCATTATTCATCTGTCTGCCTTATTCGATGACTGAGTCGAGAATAAACGCCACTCTGTCTTCGACTGACATTTTGGGCACTTCGATCAATTGATAACCGAACTTGTGGTATGCATCGACCATCTGTTGATACGTGGCGACCGCTTCAGAAAAATCTTGCTTTCGCTCTTCATCGTTGCTGAATATCGACGACCACGGTGGAAAAATGAACACTTGAGACTGATAACGAAGCGTCTGGCAATGCGTGATGAGCTCATGCGAGATTGGCAATTGTTCCAACTTGCTGTAGCCATATACGTCCACAATACTGCGATCAAAAAACACCTCCGCTTGGTGCACATTGAAAGCTCGGTAATTGCTCACTTCTGCCTTCATCATTTCGTCTCGAAAGGCTTGTTTGTCATTCCAAGGTAATGCTGAACCGTGATTCGCAACCTGCCTTTGTATTACGTGACGACCTGTTTCTGGCGAGCAGATAAAGCCTTGTGTTTTTAGTTGTTCGATTACCGAGGTTTTTCCTGCACCGGGACCACCAGTGAATACGATGAGTTTATTCAAAATTGTTTCCTTATTTTTTTGTTTGAGTGAAGTAATGCGTGTACAGCCAAGAAAATTGGCATCATCTGGCGTTTGAAATTGACATGGCATTTGGCACGCCAGCGTTAAGAGAAATCAGCAGTGGAATGTTTTGGAATAGAAATGAACAGTGAAAAATATTGATGAAATGGAAGCTTAAACGGCGTGTTCAGCGTTTATGAAAAACGGAGGAATTTTGAGCGAACCAAGCTTGCCCAAAAATTGGGTTGGAAAATGGAGAGATTGGATCAGCGGGTTAGTGCGTCAATTGGCTTTCTATATCAAGAAGATGGCACCTAAGCCTAAGAACGCAAAGAAACCGACGACATCAGTAACGGTCGTCAATACTACCGAGCCAGCCACGGCGGGGTCAATGTTAAACTTCTTCAACGTGAATGGTATCAGCGTACCCGATGCCGCAGCCGCCAGACTATTGAGAAAAATTGCGCAGCAGATAATAAGCGCCAATGGCCAAGAGTCAAACACCATGTAGACGACACCCGCGATGACTAATCCCATGATCAAGCCATTAATGGTGGCGATTTTTAATTCCTTATTCACCAATAGCTTCAAGTTACTTTGGTGCAAATGGTTGAGTGCGATACCCCTAATGGCCACCGCTAAGGTTTGGCTACCTGCGATGCCGCCCATACTCGCCACCACGGGCATTAAGATCGCAAGCGCAACGACTTGCTCGACCACATTATCAAAAATACCAATGATTGCAGAGGCAACAAAAGCGGTCAGCAAGTTAATCACCAACCAAAGTGCTCTTAGCCTTGTCGCCACAGTTAATGGTGTGAACAAATCTTCTTCGCTTCGTACGTTTTCTGCCACTACAGCTTGTAGGCTGAGCTCGCGCAAAGTAATCGCGATGGTCGCCATCGACAAAACGCCCATAATTTTGCCACCAGCCATGATAGGAAACCAATGCGCTCCACCATCAATCGAGACCTGTTTACTGACGCTTTGAATCGTTTGGATATCTTCCAGAATTGGCGTGACTACGGTCAAGTCTGTGAGTTTGGTATGGTTCTCATGCAGCAATAGGGTTTGAGGTTCTATCGTCCCAATAACGCCTCCGACATCACGCACAATGATCAATCGCACCGGGCTTTGTCCACGTTTTAACAACTCGGTTTTGATGCCTCCCACGCTGTTTTTAGGATTTGCGACTAAAAAATGCGTCTCGGCATATCTCCCCACTTTATTGTCTTCATACGACAGCGCTTGTTGAATGTGTGCGACCGACTCTTCACTTTGGTCGATAAGGTACTCATCCACAAACTCGGTCGGCAGAAAGTCTGCAAAGATGATCAGTTCCGAATCCGTGATGTACGCTAAGCGTTCATGTTGCAGCTCTTTGTTGAGTGATTGATGAATGTGCTTGGCGGTGTCGTATCGCAGCAAATTTAATACCGTCCAGTACTTCTCTGGCGGCACCGCTTCTATCACGCGTTTACGATAAGCAATGTTGACCGACTCCAAAATGTTCGCGATTTGCGCTTCCTGATAGTCTTTCAAAAAACTGAGGTCTTCGGTCGACTCTATCGCTTTAATGATCTCGGCAAGCAAATGAGGTACTTTGCGATTAATCTGTAATTGGCTGGAATCTATCATCATTGTCACCGATTTCCTTGGACATCACGTTAGTGTCAACACGATGTCTATTACCTAAAGGCATGAGATCCTGATGTTAAAATTCTAGGCAATGGCGCGCACAATTGCGGAATTTATATTTTGCTCGCAGAAACAGAACGTCTTTGCATAAGGGGATGGTATAAACTTTTAGTGTGCATTAGGCGCATTTGCCTCGTTTGATAATGGAGTAATCAATGGCACCAGTATTTTTTCTGACTCAGCAAGCCGCCTTACCAAGTCGTAAGGTGCTTCGTAAAGTGATTCAGTTTGCGACAGCGCTGGCTCACCCCATCGTGGTATTGGTGGAAGATCACCGCCGGAGTGAAGATCACGCGTTCGCGCATTTCCTTAGTTTCAACTCTGACCATATAGAAAAGAGACAAGCTGAGTTTGAAGCTTGGACATCAAAATTTAAAGACTTCGTTATCGAACTTTGTGAAGAAGAAGAAGTTGAAACGCCAACCCTCTCTTACGAGCATTTCAAAGGGAGTCATTGGATTGCTCAAGTTGCGAAACGTCTTGTCGACCACACAGATTTACTGCTCGTGGGGCATTTTAACAAGCACGACATTCAAACCTTACTCACCGAACTAGCAAAAAACGATTGTGATTTATTGCTATTAAGTGAGCGTTCATGGCCTTCTCACGCCAACATGCTTTGCGCGATAGATCCGCTTCATCGCGGAGATGCGAAATCGGTCGTAGATAAAGCCATTGTATCGCGAGGCTCAAAGCTAGAAAAAACCTTGGGCGGAAAAATGACGTTAGTTTACTGCCGCTACGTTGCGCCTTATCTATCTCGCTATCGTGCATAGATTTTGAGCAATCAAAAAGCAGGCATTACGGACTTTATTACTGCGCAAAAGTTAACACGAGTACCACTACTGCTGCCAGAAGGAAACCCTGAAACGGCGTTACCAAAAGCAGTTAAGCAATCACAAGCGGCAATTCTGATTATGGGCGCGTGTAAGCGAAGCATGTCATCCCAATTTTGGTCTGGCAGCACTGTAGACACGTTACTTGATCAACCGCCTTGTGACCTGCTGTTGGTCAATAGCACGAAGGATTGATCAGGCTTCCCCATTCCGCCGCATCTTAAATAATATCACGCGCAGTTATTGGCTCTTCATGGTCTCTAACTGCGCGGCTTCATGTTCCGCGTTCAAGGCTTGTTTCTGCTGCTGTTTAACCTCATTCCAACTGCGTCCCGATTCAATCGCAGATACACGCTGCTCGTATTTAGTGCAGGCTCTTTCGAGTACTTTCTCAGGATCTATGCCCTTTTCTCTTTCCAACGCTTTTAATACATTAAGATAGTTCCACAACACATCGCCTAACTCGTCTTCCAAATGACAAAGGCGATCCTCACGAATCTCTTCACGGACTTCATCGACTTCTTTGCCAATGGCCTCCAGATAAGTCTCTACGCCTTTAAACCAAGTGTTGGTTTGGTCATATTGAGATTTTCTCGTCGCAATTGCGTACAGCTCATCAAATTTCTTCATTATCTCTCCGTAGAACGAGTTTTTATTTACGCCTCTTTAGGACGAATAAACTTCCCTTTTGCCGTCACTCTAACTTCATTATTGACCAGTAATTGAGCCACCAGTTGATATATACCGCGGCGTTCACCTTCACAGTGTGCAGTAATCGAGACATGCTCATCTAGCTCAATAGGTGCATGGTAGCGCACATCCAACTGCGCGGTAAGGGCTTGAATGTCTCTAAATAACAAACAGTGCGTCATTGCACCATCGAGCAGCGAACTCGCAATGCCACCATGCAACAGGTCTGTGTAACCTTGATGACGCGGTAAAACGTGAAACTCTCCGACAACAGAACCATCGGCTAGGCACTGGTAGTTCACAGCCAAAGAGTTCGGATTCGCATCGATTGAAGAACAAACCGCACATTGATAATGAGATTCGTGAGTGGAATGAAAGTGACTGTTTGCGGACATGTTAAGTACTCGGCTTGTAAAAAGAGTAATTAGCATATGCCAATTATCAAAAAGAAACGGCGAGTAATCTTTGTTTGCACGTTGTAGGGCCAACAACCTCATTATCCATAACGTTAAATAATCATTTTCATAATTAACGATAATTTCCAGTTTATTTAGAGTGGCGATAAGGTTTGCATCGTGATTACGCAACGTTATGAAAGGCGACTTATGAAGTTTCTCCACACGATGATCCGTGTTGTTGACCTAGACAAATCTATCGAATTTTATACAAAAATTCTGGGAATGAGCGTTTTGGATCGTTTTGAGAACCAAGAATACCGTTACTCACTGGTGTTTGTTGGTAGCCCTGATCAACCAGATAGCGCGACCATCGAGCTAACTTATAACTGGGATACCGGCAGTTACGACTTAGGTAACGCATTCGGACACATGGCGCTTGGGTGTGAAGACATTTACACAGCTTGCGAAAAAATCAAAGCGCTTGGTGGTAACGTCACTCGCGAACCCGGTCCAATGAAAGGAGGAGAAACACACATCGCCTTCATTAAAGATCCCGACGGCTACCCAATCGAACTGATTCAAACTAAACAATAACGAGGTTTCCTATGACAGACGCATTATTTCAACCGATTCAACTTGGCTCTCTCTCATTAAAAAACCGCATCGTTATGCCTCCGATGACGCGCTCTCGAGCCTCTCAACCGGGTAATGTCGCCAACGACATGATGGCCACCTACTACGCTCAACGCGCCGAAGCGGGATTAATCGTTGCTGAAGGCACGCAAATTTCACCAATGGGTCAAGGCTACGCGTGGACACCGGGTATTTATAGCCCAGAGCAAATTGCTGGCTGGAAAAAAGTAACTGATGCAGTGCACGAGAAAGGCGGCGTTATCTTCGCGCAATTATGGCACGTTGGTCGTGTGACTCATCCTGACAACATCGGCGGCGAGCAACCTATTTCTTCTTCTGCGCTCAAAGCAGAAAACGTGAAAGTATTTATCGACAATGGCACAGACGAACCTGGCTTTGTCGACGTGGTTGAGCCGCGTGAGATGACCAAACAAGACATCAAGAATGTTATTGAAGAATACCGCCAAGCCGCATTAAACGCGATAGAAGCTGGGTTTGATGGTGTCGAACTTCACGCAGCAAATGGCTACTTGGTTAACCAGTTTATCGATTCTGAAGCGAACAACCGCACCGATGAATACGGCGGCTCAATTGAAAACCGTCTGCGTTTTCTTGGTGAAGTGGTCGAAGCAATGACGCAAGCCATTGGCGCAGAGCGTGTTGGTGTTCGCCTTGCACCATTCACTTCGTTAAACGGCACCGTTGATAGCACACCTGTCAACACCTACACCGCTGCTGCAGCGCTGCTTGATAAACTCAATGTGGTTTACATTCACATTGCAGAAGTGGATTGGGACGACGCACCAGACACTCCGCACGACTTTAAAACCGCAGTTCGTGAGGCGTATAAAGGCACACTGATCTATGCCGGTCGTTACAACGCAGAAAAGTCGCAACACGCGATTGAAAGTGGCTTAGCCGACATGATCGGTTTTGGTCGTCCGTTTGTTGCAAACCCAGACTTACCAAGCCGCATCAAGCATGGCTATCCACTGGCAGAACATGACCCTGCCACATTGTTCGGCGGCGGTGAAAAAGGCTTAGTGGACTACCCTGCTTATCACGCGGGTTAACTCATCTACGTAAAGCCGATTCGCAACTCGCGACAAACCAATAGCTAACCCAAAAGAACCTTGCTCTTCCCCCTGTGACGCCAAGATGCAGGGTTCTTTTTTAGGCTAAGCCACCAAGAATTAACGTCTTTGACAAGATGTGCAACCTCGGCACGCAGAGCGCGTCGTTTTACTTAGTAAACTGCGTTGTACTTTACAGTAGGCATTTTTCAGTGCGCGGCGGCCTGAAAACCAATCATCCGGTTTAGTGAGGATTAAGTAGCCATTAAATCTCTTAACCAACTCGGTTCGGTTGTTTTCGATAAATCGGCTATCAAACTCGATTTCGAAGTAATCCAACGCTTCTTCGATACAAGTAAAGCTGGCAATTTTTTCCTGAATCGTATTCTCTGTCATTGTTTCTTTAGCGTTATCATTTTCAATGAAGTCTAAGAGCCTCGCGCTTTACGTTCTTTGATTTAGCGCTTCTTAAAATCACTCTTTCTGGGATTTCCATATTGAAATTCAATTTGGGAATTCGTTATTTCCCCCAGCCTTTTCATTTTGACACTCAATTTAAGGTGCTGATTTAAAGCAATATTATTTCTGGTTCATATTTTGCTCTACTTCGTTAAACGGAATGTTGGAGGGACACGATATGACTTACAGAGCGGAAGTGGACGGATTAAGGGCGATTGCTGTCACGTTGGTGATTTTGTTTCATGCAGGAGTTGAGCAATTCGCTGGTGGCTTTATTGGCGTCGACGTATTTTTTGTTATCAGCGGCTATTTGATCACCACCATCGTGATTAACGATTTGGAAAACCAGAAGTTCAGCCTCGGTGATTTTTATGAGCGACGCATTCGCCGCATACTTCCCCTGCTACTGGTGGTGATTGCCGTCAGCTATTTGATGTCTTGGTGGCTGTTTTTGCCACAAGCACACAAAGACGTTGGTCAGTTCGCAGTGTCTTCTATACTTTCTTCATCCAACATTCTTCTGTATTTAAAAGGTCACAATTACTTCGGTTTAGAAGATCAAGCCAATCCGCTATTTCACACCTGGAGCTTGGGCGTTGAAGAACAATACTACATTGTCATTCCTTTGCTACTCATGCTACTCGCTCGTGGCAAAAACGCGTTTTACCTGACTTTTTTCATCGCGGTATTTGCGCTGAGTTTGATGACTATTGTCTATGCGAGCAACGATCCTGATTTCGCCTTCTACATGATCTTCTCTCGTGCTTGGGAACTGGCAACCGGTTCATTACTCGCATTAGTAATGAGAAAAGTTCAAGTTCAATCCAACGATACGCTGGCAACCATTGGCATCGTTTTGATATTGGCCTCTGCACTTTTGTTTGAAAAATCGCAAGATGGCGCGGGTATCACTTTGCTGGTGCCAGTCATCGGTAGCGCGTTAGTGATTTTGTTTGCCTCTAAAGACAATGTCTGCGGTAAATTGCTGAGCCTAAAATGGGTTGTGTTCGTTGGCTTAATCAGCTACAGCTTGTACTTGTGGCATATTCCGCTATTTGTGTTTTACCGCTACATGCTGGACGCAACTCAAGACGTCAATATCTCGCTTTACATTGCCGCTCTTTTTGTACTGTCTTACTTCACTTGGCGCTTTGTTGAAAAGCCGTTCCGCAGCCGAAAAGCCATGAGCATGCGCACTGTATCTGCGGTTGTTGTGTTGTTGACGTTACCCTTGCTGACGTTCGGCGTTATTGGTCATAAAAACGGTGGTTTTCCAGAAAGAAGCGCATTTTTCGAAGCCATGCGCGTTAATAACGGTTACGGTTTAGATTGCAACGGCAACACCGACGTTAACGATGTGTGCTCGTCTGCGCCGCAGCCCACCATCGCAGTGCTAGGCAATAGTCACAGCATGGTTTACGTAAAGCGTCTATCCGAAGTAACACCAACTGGCGTAGTGCAACTTACTCAAGATTCCTGTGCAGTCGGTTATGTCGACATCATCAAAGATGCTGGATCAATTTCTTGCCGACAGTTCTTCAAACAGGCAGTCGATACCATTTTGCGTACCCCTTCTATTCGTCGCGTCGTTATCTCTTCCAACTTCAATAAAGAGCTTTCACAAGCCGATTATGAGGCATCATTAACTGGATTGTTGAATGAACTGGAAGGGAAAGAAGTGGTCGTTTTCGGCCCAACCCCTTCCGCACCTTTTGCGGTAGGAGAATGCCTTTGGAAAGCGCGTTTGTTTGGCGAGACGAAAGAGTCCGCATGCGATTTTTCTCCCAAACAACATCACCCTCAAAACGTGGAAAAGTTAGTGAACTACTTTGAGCAATTTGAGCATGTTGAGTTTGTCGACTTGACCGAGGCCATTTGCAGAAATGGTGTATGTCGAATGAAAGTTGGTGCGAACAACGCCATGTATACCGATGACAGCCATTTATCTTACAAAGGTGCTGAGTTGGTGCTTGGGCATTACCACAGCAGTGCGAATGAAGCGCAACAGTTCACTTACGACCGACAATAACCAAGAGAATAAACTTTTATGCTTCAGCGCTTATCTCAGGTAAGCGCTGAATATTTTAAAGCGAGAGAAAGCCAGCGCGTTTATTTGAAAATGCGTGGGTCAAACGCGAAATCGAGCTTTTCGGCCTTCTTGATGATCTCTTTCATTTTGGGATGATTTGGGTTCACCACGTAGTTTTTATCACGAGGTGAAATCGTTGAAGGCACTTGTAGCGCGGCAAACTCAGGATGAGGATCATTGAGAAACTGGTCACCTATGTACTGTGTAGACTCGCTCGCCGGTATTGCTCGCCACGTCACAGGGAGATCTTCTTCATCTAAGGTGGCGATGAGATATTCGGGCATCTCAATACGATATAAATCGTACAGTTTGGTGATAGCTGGATCGTTATTTACGTGAACAAACACTTCCAACGAGCAAAGGGATTCCGATTCAGAGAAGTAGAGGGCTTCGGTTCCTTTTGAGTTCCATCGCCCTCCAAATAACTTTGCGCCAACGGGGCTAAATGGCGTGTCAGCGAATTTCTTTTGTGTGAGACGATAGAGCTTCATATTACGAGAACACCCCGTGCTCTAAACGGCCGATCAAATCTTTTACGATTTCAAAATCAACCGTAGTCGACACCATATCAAGTGGACGTTTTCCACCTAAGCCGTACACATTTTCTCTCATCCATTTTAACGCGCGTTCTTCGTCGTCAAACAACTCTGTTGCGAGTTTCAATAACATCGCTAATCGATAGATTGCATCACTCTCTTGAGTATTAAAACGCTCATCATTTTTAAGACGACGCTTAATTGTACTAACAGGAATCAGTGTCACATGTTGGAATTCACTTTGAGAAAGCTTTACTCGATCAACAATGTTCCGGTATACCTTGGGCTCAAAGCCTTTGTGAACCGCATCAATACGACCCGTTTCAGCATCTTCAATACCTAACATAAGCCAGAAATTGGCTTTATGAGATTGTTTCGGCTTAAAGCTTTTTAATGCTGCAGTTGCCATATCAAGCTCCTATGGTTCATATGGTCTAGTTATTATGGTTCAAATGAGCTCAATTTTCAATCAAAGTAACAATCAAAGTAAAAAGACAGGTAAAGAAAAAGGCGAGCTTTGCGCCCGCCTCTCTTACTTATTCATCAACTTTGTTTACGCATCTACCGATTTGCATCGTTTCACTTATTACAAGTCAAAACGGTCGGCGTTCATGACTTTCGTCCATGCAGCGATGAAGTCGTGGATGAATTTTTCCTGATTATCATCTTGCGCATACACTTCCGCGTACGAACGTAGAATCGAGTTTGAGCCAAAGACAAGATCCACACGGGTTGCCGTCCACTTCACAGCGTCGGTTTTACGATCACGGATTTCATATTGATTAGCACTCACTGGTTTCCACGTATATGCCATGTCAGTAAGGTTCACGAAGAAATCATTCGACAAAGTGCCTACTCGGTCAGTAAATACGCCCTCTTTTCCACCGCCGTAGTTACTGCCTAAAACGCGCATACCACCGATGAGTACCGTCATTTCTGGTGCTGTCAAACCCATAAGCTGCGCTCGGTCGAGCAACAACTCTTCCGGCTTAACCGCGTAGTCTTTCTTCAACCAATTTCGAAAACCGTCTGCAACAGGCTCAAGAACTTCGAATGATTCAACATCCGTCATCTCTTGGGTGGCATCACCTCGGCCTGGCGCGAATGGCACAGATACATCATGACCTGCGGCACGCGCAGCCAGTTCAATACCTACGTTACCAGCAAGCACGATAGCATCTGCAACACTACAGCCCTCTTCTGCTGCTATTTTTTCTAGCACAGCAAGAACACGACTTAGACGCTCTGGCTCGTTTCCTTGCCAATCTTTTTGCGGAGCCAAACGAATTCTCGCACCATTTGCGCCGCCTCGGCGATCAGAGCCACGGTAAGTACGCGCACTATCCCACGCCGTACTTACTAGCTCACTAATGGATAGGCCACTTGCTTCGATTTTTGTTTTCACTAAATCGACATCGTAGTCTGTCTTACCTGCAGGCGTTGGGTCTTGCCAAATAAGATCTTCGCTTGGCACATCAGGTCCGAAATAACATGATTTTGGTCCTAGATCGCGGTGTGTCAACTTAAACCAGGCACGAGCAAAAACGTCATCAAAGTACGCTGGGTCATTTTGGAACTTTTCTGCAATCTTGCGATATTCAGGGTCCATTTTGAGCGCCATATCGGCGTCAGTCATAATTGGATTGTAGCGCTTAGAACCATCTTCAACATCGACAGGCTTGTCTTCTTCTTCAATGTCGATTGGCTCCCACTGCCACGCACCTGCTGGGCTCTTCTTCAGTTCCCAATCGTACTTAAATAGTAGGTGGAAGTATCCGTAGTCCCATTGTGTAGGGTGTGTCGTCCAAGCACCTTCAATGCCGCTCGTTACCGTGTCACGGCCAATGCCACGTGTTTTGTGGTTAATCCAGCCAAGACCTTGTTCATGAACGTCTGCTGCTTCGGGCTCTGGACCAAGGTTTGCGGCATCACCATTACCATGACACTTACCGACCGTGTGACCACCCGCTGTGAGCGCGACAGTTTCTTCATCGTTCATTGCCATTCGCGCAAAGGTCACACGCATGTCATGTGCTGTTTTGAGGGGATCTGGGTTACCGTCCACCCCTTCTGGGTTGACGTAGATAAGCCCCATCATTACTGCGGCAAGTGGATTTTCTAAATCTCGCTCACCAGAGTAGCGGCTGTTATCAGCGTCACTTGTGGCTAACCATTCTTGCTCGGACCCCCAGTAAGTGTCTTTTTCTGGGTGCCAAATGTCTTCTCGCCCAAAGCCAAAACCAAAGGTCTTAAAGCCCATGGATTCATACGCCATGTTACCGGCAAGGACAATCAGATCGGCCCAACTTAATTTGTTGCCATATTTTTTCTTGATTGGCCATAAAAGGCGGCGAGCCTTGTCGAGGTTTGCGTTATCTGGCCAAGAGTTGAGAGGAGCAAAACGCTGGTTGCCTGTCGCAGCGCCGCCACGTCCATCCGCGATACGATAACTACCCGCTGCGTGCCATGCCATTCGGATCATTAAACCGCCGTAATGTCCCCAGTCGGCAGGCCACCAGTCTTGGCTATCAGTCATTAACTCTTTTAAGTCTTTTTTAAGTGCTTCGACATCTAGCTTTTTCAGTTCTTCTTTGTAATTAAAGTCCTGGCCAAATGGGTTGGTTTTGGAGTCGTGTTGATGCAGGATGTCTAAGTTTAAGGCATTCGGCCACCAATCCATCACCGACTTATCTGTAGATGTTTGCCCACCATGCATAACTGGACATTTACCTACCGAACCGCCGTTTGTGTTGCTCATATAATGCTCCTTCGTATCGTGGTTGTGGTAACCACTCTTTGTTATTCAATAAATCGAATATCCACCTCAAACAGCGTAGTTCATACACTGAATTTTTAGTTAACGCCAAGTCAAAATTTCCATATCTCGGCTAATAAATAATTGTTATCAAACATGTACCTATATGCAGAAAATATGGATAGAGATCAGTTTAAGTCCATACCTGAATACTTGATCCCAGACAGCCTCGCCATGTTGTGATCCCAAGTCGCTAAATCATGGCGACTAAATTCATTCAGAGCGTGGTGACCACATGCCCTTGCCATAACTTGCATGAGCTCGACCGAGGATTCGAAGAAATTTTTCAGTTGCTGAGATGATTTTTCGATATCGAGACGCTGCCTCAAATCGGCATTTTGTGTCGCAATGCCTGCCGGGCAATTATTGGTGTTGCAGATGCGAGCCGCGACGCAACCGATCGATTGCATCGCACTGTTGGCTATCGCCACTCCGTCTGCCCCAAGTGCCAACGCTTTGACAAAATCCATAGGAACTCGCAACCCACCAGTGATGATTAATGTGACGCGGTCACTTGCGCCTTTTTCATCTAAGTACTTACGCGCACGAGCTAGCGCAGGAATGGTTGGCACGCTAATATGATCACGGAACATAGTTGGCGCCGCGCCCGTGCCACCACCGCGACCATCTAAGATGATGTAATCGGCACCCGCATCGAGCGCAAATTGTATGTCTTGCTCAATATGGTTTGCACTGAGTTTAAAGCCAATTGGAATGCCGCCAGTGATGCCACGGACTCTGTCAGCAAACTTTCTGAAATCGTGAGTAGTATGAAGGTCTTTAAATGTTGGCGGTGAGATTGCTGGTTGGCCTTCGGGGATACCTCTCACCTGAGAGATCTTACCCACATTTTTATTTGCTGGAAGATGACCACCCGTGCCTGTTTTGGCGCCCTGCCCACCTTTAAAATGAAAAGCCTGAACATTAAGAAGCTTAGATTCATCGTAGCCAAACTGAGCACTGGCAAGCTCATAGAAATACCGCGAATTTGCAGCTTGTTCTTCAGGTAACATCCCCCCTTCACCGGAGCAAATCCCAGTCCCTGCCAACTCAGCACCTTTTGCTAGCGCAATTTTCGCCTCTTCCGAAAGTGCGCCAAAACTCATGTCCGACACCAACAAAGGAATAGCGAGCTTGAGCGGCTTACGCGCGTTTGGCCCCACAATCAACTCGGTAGACACGGGAACGTCTTCTAACAACGGTTGTGTCGCCATTTGCGCCACCATGATTTGTATAGCATCCCAATGTGGTAGCAAATGCCTAGGAACCCCCATTGCAGCCATCGGACCATGATGACCGAGTTTAGAGAGCCCTTCTCTCGCTAATTGGTGGATAAACTCTAGGGTTGGTTCTTCTTGAGTAGCGGACGCAGTCGGTTTGTCACTTTTCTCTCGTTTTTTCTCAGGGCCTTCTTTGCCGACTTGCTCAGAAGAAAAACGCTTATGTGTTCCATCACAAAATGGGGCATTAGAGGTATGCTTGCACTGGCAGAGATACGCTTCTTCATCTTTTTCCGCAGTAAAGCTCATTGGCTTTAAGCCTGTTCCCGAATGCGACCCATCGCAATAAGGTTGATTTTTAGAACGTCCACATCGGCAAAAGTAATATTCTTGCCCTTCGGTTAGATTCACTTTAGTCGGCTTATTATCGGCGATGATTGGCTTGCTCATGTTGCCCCCTGTTTATTATTGTTAACCACGCTTTCTCGCTGGCTTGCAATAAGCGTAGAACAGGAGCGGAAAGAGCGTCAGCGAAACCAGAGTAAAATACGCGATTGTCGCTTGCCTCACCTATACTCTTTATGGGTCTCATACACGTGGAGGCTATATGACGATTGCAACCCGATTAGATGAATATTTGACTGAGCATAACATTCACTTTCAAACCGTGAATCACAGTCACAGTCATAGCTCGCTACAAAGTGGTGTTGCCGCAGGTGTGCCTTTAATGAATATCGCAAAAGGCGTCATTCTTGAGGATCATGAAGGGCATCATATGATGGCGGTCTTACCTGCCAACAACAAAATCAGTTTGTCGAGATTAAACGATGAATTTAACGCTACTTTCCACTTGGTGAAAGAGCGTATGGTTTACCGACTCTTCACTGATTGTGAGCACGGCGCAATTCCACCGATTGGTAGTCCTTACCACATGTCGACCGTTTGTGATGAAAGATTAGCAAACTTGGAACATGTCTATCTTGAAGCCGGCGATCATGAAACTCTGATTAAGCTAGATAGAAAGGCATTTAAAGAGCTAATGAACGACTGCAAATACTTAAGATTCAGCAGTGAAGTTCTGCATTAAACTTCCAAAAATCTGTCGACATTTCGTGAAAAAGGCTCTTTCAAAAAGAGCCTTTCTTTCTCTATTGGCAGCGCGTGGTGGAAACTTCCCGACCTTAGGTAATCCGCAATTCAGAACACATAGAAACAAAAAACGCCCGTTTGAGCGGTTTTTAACAATCCAACCACTATCGAACAAAAATCTTTTGAATCGCTTTTATCGCCATAGCTCTGCGACGCATTAATGCCCCCGTCCTTGGTAGCCATTTCGGCGTGTGGAGTACGGTTTTCGCGTGGCTAAAGGTTCTGAATCCTTCCACTCCGTGATAATGACCAATGCCTGATTCACCAACGCCACCGAAAGGCGCATCTTCAGCGCCAACGTGTAATACCGTGTCGTTAATGCCGACGCCGCCACTGTGTGTGTTGCGTACAATATGTCTGATGGTCGATTTGTTGTCCGACATAACATACAGCGCAAGTGGTCGCTGGTGCTGATTAATGTAGTCAATCGCTTCATCTACCGCTTTGTAAGGCTTGATGGGTAGAAATGGCCCAAATATTTCCTCTTGCATGATGCGCATATCTGTCGACACGTCTGTGATCAAATGAGGATACAAAAGCCTTTCCTGTTGAGGTGACGCTTCAACAGTATGGATGCTTGCGCCCTGAGCTTTGGCGTCCTCAAGTAGCGCAGTCAAACGATCATACTGTCGTTGATTAATAATATGGGTCAGCTTTTGATTCTTGTTGGATTTCAAATAGAGTTTTTCAAAACGTTTTAAGAACAGCGTGATGAACTCTTCGACGCGTTCTTGTGGTACAAACGCGTAATCAGGCGCGACACAAATCTGACCGGCATTGATGCATTTACCAAACAAAATCGCATCAACGGTTTTCTTCATGTCTGCATCTTCTGCAATGATCACCGGAGATTTTCCACCCAGTTCTAACGTCACTGGAGTCAGGTTATCTGCCGCTGCTTTTGCCACAGCGCGACCAACATTTGTCGAGCCAGTAAACAAAAGATGATCGAATGGCAGTTGGCTGAATGATCGTGCAACGTCCGCTTCACCTTCAAATACTTCGACATATTCAGACAACTCGCGACAAATATTGACGATGACTTTATTGGTTTTGGGCGTAAATTCGCTGAGCTTCATCATCACACGGTTACCTGCGGCCAAAGCAGTAACTAAAGGCGCAAGGCTCAAAATGACAGGAAAATTCCACGGCGAAATGATCCCGACCACGCCGAGTGGCTGATACTGAACAGTCACTTTCGACGGAGCAAGCAACAGACCGGATTCACGCTTACTTGGTTTGCACCACTTTTTTAGCTGCTTGATGGTGTAATTGATGTGCGAGACCGTCGGCAAAACGTCGGTCATGGCGGTATCAAATTCGGAACGATAGCCAAAATCGTCACTCAGCGCTTCCACCAATGCTTGTTTATTCGCAATCAGAGCTTGTTTTAGCAAGACAAGGCGCTGCTTACGTTCATCCAGACTAGGATAAGGTTCGGCGGCATACGCTGCTTTTAAGCGATCAAGGCTTTGTTGTAACGAGTTGTCCACTTCAACCTCTGCGATTGCGTTCATGATGCTTCTCCTAACCTAGTTTCAACCAATGACGCTCCAAATTAACACGAGCGCAACAATGTTACTATTGTAGCGCTCGCGAAATTAGAGTTCGAACTCTGATTAAAATATCAGTGGGTTTGGAGCTAAGTCAGACGCAACTCATAAATGCCGAGCCGTTGAGAGCGGTCAAGCGTCTCGAACTCGTGATCAACGTATTCTTTTAATGTAGCACCAGCACGCTCAGCAATATTGATGCTGGCAATGTTGTCTTCCATACAGTGGAATTGTATGAATTGCGCGTGCCCTTTCTGCTTCAAAAAAGGAATCAACACCGCGAGTACTTGGTCGATCACTCGGTGTCCTCGCCCATTGTTGGCAAGCCAATAGCCAATCTCAGTGACGCGTGTGTGCGAATCCACACCTTTTATGCCAATAACACCCGTAAACTGCTCATCAAAATAAATCGCGCACCAGTGGGCATCTAACGCTTTGCTGTTCACGCGCTGAGAGATGTAGTTCACCGCTTCTCTGCGGTTGGTCACAAAGTCCGTCCAAGGCAAATAGCCAGAGAGGCTGTTTCGATACGTGTTCACCACTTCCAGTAAAACAGTCGCGTGTTTGGTGGTGAGAGGCTCAATTGAGACCCTGTCTGAAACAGCAAAACTGGCCTGCATGCTATTTCCTTGATACGCCTTTTGGCACATGACCTCATCCATCCACATTATCCCTTTTTCAGTAAACACTACTCATAAATCCTACCGCCTCATTGCATTGAGAACAAACTTCCATATTCGTTATGTCAAACGTGCTTAAAAGGATGGCTATCTCGTCTAGTCTGTTTGTTCAATTAACGTAAATGGCGTCAACGACTCCACATCCACGTAATGCCTCCACACATGTTCGTAAAGGTGGTGTTGATTTGCAAACGGGGCTAGTCGTTTTGCTTCTTCAAGCGTACACCAACAATACTCTGTGTGTTCTTCGTTAAGTACAACCGATTGGTTAGGTGGACAAAACATTACGAAGCATGGAATAACCATGATGCGGTTATTTTTTGCTTCGTAGAACTGTTCTAGAAAGTCTGCAGTATGTAACTCAACATCGTCAATTTGCGTCTCCTCTTTCAGTTCTCTGAGAATAGTTTGCCATCCGGTTTCACCGGCCTCTACCCCACCAGCAACATGGCACCAATAACCACCTTTAACACGTTTGAGCAACAGCATTCTATCGACGCCATCAATTTTAGAAATGACAACGCCAGAAGTATGCGTCGCTTGTACTGGGATCATGTATGCTCCTTAAATATCTAGATATTTCCTAGATGCGCTCCATGCGCGAATGAAAGATAGGGTTGCTTGAGAACCCACAGTCTACTGCTTATTCTCACTCTCGGCAGATGTGTTTGAATATCACGGATCATTTTGTGAGCTGAGTATGCTAAAGTGAGATCTGTCGCAACAAATGAGCAGTAAAATGTCTAATTCATTCAACACTCTGGTTCCCATTGGTGTGCGCTTTATGGTGCTCTCCGCATTCGGTTTCGCGCTAATGTCTGCCACAGTAAAGCATGTCAGCCTTCATGGTATCCCTGTATTTGAGATTGTTGCAGCGAGGGCACTCGTCTCACTTGTTATCAGCTATTTAGATGTTAAGCGAAAACGAATTTCTGTATGGGGCAATAATAAGCCATTACTGTTTGCGCGTGGCGCAGTGGGCACCATGGCATTGATGTGCGTATATTATTCGGTGACTACCTTACCTTTGGCAGAAGCGACCATATTCCAATACATTCACCCAGTATTTACTGCGCTCCTAGCCGTCTTTTTCTTGAAGGAACGCATTCAACCATCGACGTTCCTTTGTATTGCCTTGTGCTTACTCGGCATCTATATAATGGTAAGTCCAGAAACAGGACAAGAAGCAGAGCGCACTTTACCTATGTTTAGCGTAATGATTGCAATCTTGGGCGCATTTGGTAGCTCAATTGCTTATGTCATTGTTAGAAAACTTAGCCAAACTGAAGATAGTTCAGTGATCATTTTCTATTTCCCTCTGGTTGCTCTGCCCGCTTCACTCTTACTGATTGGCGATGATTTTGTTATGCCCGACCTGTATCTGACTTTCATGTTGGTTTTGGTTGGTGTATTCACCCAAGTTGGGCAATTGGGATTAACCAAAGCAATGCAAACTCAGCAAGCGGGCAAAGTGTCTGCTTACTCGTATATTCAGATCGTATTTTCTGTGTTGTTAGGCATCATTTTCTTCGGCGAAATCCCGCTCATCTGGACGTACATCGGTGGTGCACTAATTGTAGCGGGCGCACTCATTAACGTATTTGGCCACCATTTGCGATTGCCATTCGTTAAGCGCAGCGCTTAACCCTTCAGCCCCAAAGCGAGATAACACTAAAACGTAAAAAGCCAGAGTCGACTCTGGCTTTCTTTTTATGTTTAACCTGACGTTAAGCGGATAATTTTAATCCAGCGATACCGGCAACAATAAGCAGTAAACTCAGCAATTTTATCAGCGTCGCGGGCTCGTTAAATATGTAGATACTGACGATTGCCGTTCCAATCGCTCCTATACCTACCCAAACGCCGTAAGCGATACCGAGTGGTAGCGTCCTTAATGCAATTCCAAGTAACCAAAAGCTCAACACCATAAACGTAACGGTAAAGCCAGATGCCGCCAATTTGGTAAAACCTTGTGAGTATTTTAGTCCGACAGCCCATGCCACTTCGCATAAGCCAGCAATGAAGAGAATTCCCCAAGCCATGTCATATTTCCCAACGAGATGGGGTCGTCCCCGAGAAAAGATAGAGCGGTGAGGTCGTCCTCACTTCTTTGTGACTCGCTATTATATACAGAAAATTGAACGTAAAAAAATAAGGCCCTGATATTTCAGGGCCTCTTTACATAAAAATCGCTAGGGCTTAGCGATGATGAATACGGTACCATCCGTCAACGTAAAGCTAACCTCACTGGTTTTCTTTCCGATACCGGATAAACTGCACTCGTTATCGTTATCACACGGCGTATTTGAAATAACATTCCACACGCCACTCATCAAGCCAGAACCAGTAATAATCGCCGTCCATGTTTTACCATTGTTGATTGATTGTGTAGTAACTTCACCAGATGGTGGTGGCGCTTCTTGTCCTACATAACTTGCTTCCACATTCAAGTTACTGTAACTGCTGTAAGCGTACACGCCAATGTGCCACGTTCCTTCATTCGGAGAAGTAATACTACATGCTTCATTACTGTTGCTACTGTATGAGCGACAATCGTAGCTGGTTAAACTTGGTTCACTTCCCAACTTAACGTAAAGATCCGCATCGCCGTTTGTTCCCGATGTGGTAACAGTAAAATCTGAACTATTGGTAGGCACATCAATCGTAAAACAATGCCACTCACCAGTAGATGAAGAGTCTATGTTGCTGGAAACACCATTGTTTAGGGCGATAGCCTCACACGTGCTAGATGGTGGCTCGACGACTCCGCCATCAACTGAAACACCGACCTGAGCAAAAGCGTCGGCTACATCATTCGCCGCCACGTTTAAGCTTTGGGCGGCCGCCAATACACCCGCAGCTGCAGAGTCAAACGTTTCGCTTGGCGTCCAGTAGTTCTGGTTAGCGTACGCAAAAACCTCGAACGCCTGTCGCGTTCCCCAATTGTACTCAACCGCCAATAGATAAAACGCTTTGTTAAACACACCACTTGAATAATGCACATCCATGCCACTCACATACTGAGACGCGTGATCAATTGAACGACCATCAAGGGGCGGATTATCCATATAGCGCAACGCCGCATTGGCAGCCTTTCTAATATCGTACCCAACTTTCCAATCGTTAGAACCACGTGAATAGAATTCAGCCGCCTCACCTGCCATATCTGAGAAAGCCTCATTGATTCCGCCAGATTGCTCTGAATAAATCAGATCAGAGTTTTGTTCTGTAAATCCATGGCTAACTTCGTGCGCTGAGACATCTAAACTCACTAAAGGATAGAAATAACTCGCACCGTCGCCAAAAGTCATGCTCGAGCCATTCCAAAAGGCGTTTTCATAGCGTTTGCGGTAATGCACTCGCATTTGAAGCTGAAACGTTAAGGGCGCGGTATTCAGCCAATCTTTGTACATGTCGTATACCACTTTGCCAAAGTAATGCGCATCGTTTAACGGGCTGTACGCTCCATTAATTTCTTTAACACTATTGGTTGGACAAACGAACGTATGTGTATTGCCAGACGTCCCACCATTCAAGTTGATGGTTTTGACCACGCCAGGAATGTCCATCAAACACGTATCACCGGATTGCTGGACTAATAGAGACTCAAAGTCCACACCATAATGATAACGACCAATTTTTTGGTTTCCTCCCGGACCATTCGCTTCTACGTGCGCTAACCCTTCATATTGCAGCAAAATGTTTCCTGTTTTAGCATCAACAAGAAAGGTGGGACGCGTAGGCTTACCACCATGCTCATTATCAGCAAAAAACTGGACAATATAAGCTAAGTGCGCCACGTCACTTTTATCGACATAAATACGCAAACCTTGGCGCTGATTCTCTATTTGGTATCCGTTTTCACGGTACGGCTTTTGCGTTGAAGACATTACTTGAGAAAGCGACAATCTAGGCACCATATCATTGATATCTCGGGCAATATCCTTTACGAGAGTGCCGTTGATGTGCTTGATTTGGCCCTGTTTATCACGATGTACGACAATTTGCTTGCCCCAAATCGGGACGCCTTTAAACATCTGCTGATAACGACTATGCGTACCGCCGTTTTTACCTTTGTTGGTTTTCAGCTTTTGTACACGATTTCCATTTTGTAAACCTAACACACGATCTATATTTTGTGTGGCTGCAAGGTTGCGTTTTTCTAAAGCAACAACAAGACCATGGTTTTTCTCTAGCCGTTCGGACTGAGCGGCGGATAAAGATGTTGAAAAAAGAAGTGGTGAAGCAAGCATTGCCGTGACAAATAACCTGCTCTGATAGTTTGATACTGAACCCATCGGTTAGCCCCCTATTTTGCATCAATAGCAAAGCCAAACTGACCAGTTCTTATTTGTTTGTTTCTCACCCGAAAGTGAAGTCAAACTTATCGTAATCATCCCGCTCATTGATTTTAGCACACACAATCATACAGCTTATGTTTTAGTGCCATTTCATCTATTAAAAGCGACACCGTTTTTTAACAATTTGCATATAACCTTTTGGTGTTGAAAGTGTTGCGTTTATTGCACAAATCACACAAAAACTAATTGAACATGTAAATATGAAAACGTTTGTGTGATTGATATCGCTTAAAACAATTACTGATGACTTTAATATTCAGCCGAATCAATTATAAGGTATGACGTACCCATGAAAACAATCAAAACCTCTATCGCTCTCCTGGTTGGCGCCGCTCTATTATCTGGATGTAATGACGACACTGAATACGTCAATGTTCAGCCAAAAGAAGTAAAAATAGCGACTTACAACCTCTCTTTTGACCGTGCAACTTTTGAAGCTTTAGTAAGTGAAATGCAAATTGAACCAGCGCAGCAAACTGTATTGGTTACTGCCTATTTAGACGGTTCTATCGCCGCTGAAGACAAAACCACTGCGGAAAAAGTCATTCAAATTCGTAACGTTGCTGCGATTATTCAGAAGAATCGCCCTGATGTTCTTATGATGGCGGAATACAACAACGACGGAACAGGCGAAAACAAAGCTGCCCTTGAAGGCTTCCAGAAGAACTACCTGTCTGTCGCGCAAAGCATCAATGGTGCAGGCGGTGAAGCGAACCTTGAACCTATCGAATATCCTTACGCGGAGTCTTACTCTACAAACACAGGTTTGCTAAGCGAGTTTGACCTCGACAACAATGGAACAGCAGGTCAAATGCCGGGCGATGCATGGGGCTTTGGCATGTACCACGGTCAATATGCCTTTGCCCTAATGTCTAAATACAAGATTGATACGGCAAATACGCGTACGTTCCAAGCGTTTAAATGGAAAGATATGGAAGGTGCGAAGATTCCAACCATTACTATCTGTGACGGCTCACAAAAGATTCCAGATGGCATGAAGTGTGGTGATGAGTGGTACTCTGCAGAAGAATGGGATCAAGTACGCCTATCTTCTAAAAACCACGTAGATGCACCAATTATCATTCCGACTCGCAATGGCGAGGAAGTTGTGCATCTACTGATGTCGCACCCTACTCCACCAGTATTCGATCCAGGTAAAAACAAAGCGCAAAACGCAGCCGAAGTAGAGTTCTGGCATCACTACATTCAAGGTAAAGACTATTTCTACGACGATGCAGGTAAGAAAGGCGGCTTATCGAGCGGGGCTAAATTCGTAATGATGGGCGATCAAAACCTTGATCCCGTGGCCGGTGACGGTATTAGCTCTGTAATGCAAGAACTGCATAATGATCCATTGGTTAACCAAACCGTGATGAATGGCGAGCTTTATCCGACAAGCTTTGGGGCAGCCGAACACGCTGTTGACCGCAGCTCCACTCACCCATATCCAAATCGCATCACTTCGACGTTTGGCTTGGGTGTAGATTATGCCTTGCCTTCTGCAAACCTAAATGTGGTGGACTCTGGTGTATACTGGTCAGCTTCTTATGAAGAAGGTCGTAAGCTATTTAACGATGCGCGTATCGGCAAGTATGGTGATGGCAAAGATGTGTCTTCCGACCATCGCATGATCTGGATTAAAGCACAGTTCTAAACTGTGTCATTTAAATAAAAAAAAGCCAACCACAAGGATTCGTGATTGGCTGTATATATTTGTGAACAAAGTGGTTCACTAACAACGTCAGTTGGCTAGGTGACCCTCGGCTTAGAAAGGGTCACTCATACTAAAGCATGAGACGTGCCAACTTTGCAGCGCACAAAAACAGGTTGTTATTTAACCACTTTCATTAAAACTTCACCAATAGCCACTGTTTGCTCACGCAATGAATTGCAATTTGCAAATTATAATTAGCATTTCGCAATAAACCCTACCGTTAACTTTTGTTCTATGGCTTCCTAGCCAAATCACGTGCGAGGATTAATGCGAGTCCGAATACTTGTAAGAAGAGCCCGATATTCTTGTACCAAGCGATCTTTTCATCTTGCTTTGCCATTACCTCATTGAGCTCTACATTCTCAATGTAATAGTCATCAATGCGATCTCTATACGAAGCTTGTGCTTGGTTTATCTTTGACATTAGCTGAGGGAGTTTATCTATTTGTATTTCATCCGATTCGTGATGAGTCCAAGAGGATAAGTGCCCTTCCAATATCTGTTCTATCTCCGAAGGTATCGCTGCGCTCTGACCTATGTGCAAGTGAAGCAGCAACGCCTCTCTTTTTCTTTCTAGAGTTTCAACGCTATTCCACGCGAGTTGGATGGAATACAAGTTTTCCGCCTTTTGCTCTGCGAGTTGCGAATACTGTTTGCCAAGCCTATCAAGGACCAAGCTAGTAAGAACGATCGCGCCAATATTCAGTACTAACCCAATCAGAACGAGTACCCATGGCGGCGGGATATAGCTACGAAGACTTACCATAACTTATCGTACGGAAGATAAATCATATTCAACACAACCAGCGAAAGTATCACTAGGAATGTCACCTGCATGCCCCTAACACGCCTTTTTAAGTCCTCTTTCAATATACCTCGAGCATGGATAATTCGACCGATCACGAAAATAATGCCTGTGAGATGTATCCAGGTTGGGTAAGCACTATTGGATTCTAATAGTGCCATTAGAATCAGAGTAATGGGGATATATTCTGTCGCGTTACTCTGTGCACTACGAGCGATTTGGAGAGCCTCTACTCCTCCGTCAGCATAAGCAACCTGATTTAAGCGACGCTGCTTAATCACTTGAACGGCCAACCAAATAATCAGTATTGCAAGAATGCTAGCGTATAGAGCTGTGATCATATGTCGTCCTTTTTGATCCGGTTTTCATTATATAGCGTGTCACTTGGCTATAAATATAGCGGTATCCTAATGATAATGCGTCAATTAACCTCAAATTATGCTTATAAGAAAACGAGTAAGAGAATACTTTATGGAACTAAAAACGCCCTCGAATAGAGGGCGTGAGAGTGAAATCGTGAATATTCAAGAATGGTGCACTATAAAGGATGATTGGCCAGCTTTTTACGCTTATGCCCTTTGACAATACTTTCAAAGATTGTAAATAACAGCCCCACCCAAATAAAGGCAAAGGTCACTGCTTTAACTTCATCAAACAGTTCACCGAAAAACATGACAGCCAAAACAAACTGCAAGCTTGGTTCAATGTATTGCATTAAACCAACTGTCGATAAGTTTGTTATACGTATCGCGATAGAATAAAAAATCAGTGGTAAAAGCGTGATCGGTGC
Organism: Vibrio sp. Y42_MX_L11; assembly: GCF_024181785.1. Taxonomy (NCBI): domain Bacteria; kingdom Pseudomonadati; phylum Pseudomonadota; class Gammaproteobacteria; order Vibrionales; family Vibrionaceae; genus Vibrio; species Vibrio sp. Y42_MX_L11. The sequence continues at coordinate 10,934 of NZ_JAMZAP010000010.1, read as the reverse complement.
GCTGCCAAAGTACAAAAGCAAAGTTGTGATATCTACGCCTGAAGCCAACTCACCCACTGTCCATTGTTTGTAAAACAAATACGCCACGGCAACTGGAGTCAATAGTAGAGCCTCAACAAATAAGGTGGTGCTCCAGTCATATTTTATCTTCTTTTTGTACAACCCATACAAAGCAAAGAACAACCCCATCGTTAGTGCGATAACAGGCAACTGGCCATAATGAATCACTTGATACATCACACCAATTGTTGCTAGCACAATTGCGATGAGTTTGCCTTTTGATAGCTTATCTCCAAGAATAAACACGCCTAGTGCCACAGACACTAACGGTCCAATAAAAAAGCCTAAGCTTGCATCGATGACTCGATGGTGAGTCAAAGCCCAAGTGAACGCACTCCATGAAATACACATCAAGCTGCTCGCGACAAACGTGTACCACAAAGATTTTTTGTCACACCAGATTTCTTTCCAATTCGGTCCTCGACGGGTTATACCAAGCACAATTAAAAAACCGACCGGAACTGAGCCGATGATTCGCCATGCCAGCAACTCATCCATTGAAGCATTCGGTAAATAACGATAATAAATGGGTAGCAGCCCCCAAATTACAAAGGAGAATGCTGCCATAAAAGTGCCATAACGAGTGTTATTCATAAAACTATCGCTCATCTAAACGAATAAGTCAGCGCAAACAAATCGCGCTATGCATAATAAAAGGAACGCGATATCCCTGTGAGTTTAAGATGCTGAGGGCATTACTGGTTCAACGCTTGTACTACTGCTGTAAACCCACTCACAAAACACAACATAAGTGCTCCAAACCGAATTTTTTCTTTTGGTAACGATTGGGTGGTTTTCATCGCGAGCCAATACCCAAGTGCTGCCGCAGGTAATAGTGAAATAGTAATCACCAAATGGTGTAATGTGAAGAAACCAGCGGGAATTTGAACAACGAGCGAAATGATGGAACTGAAAACAAAAAATGCCGACAGGTTACCACGTAACTGATTTGCTTCTTGATGTTGCAACAACAACGCCATCGGTGGGCCTCCAATCGCCGAACTGGTACCAAACAATCCAGAAAAGAATCCTGCTAATGTCATACGCGCTGGTGTGGGTTCAACCCGAAACGGTAAAACACTCACCACAACCGCGAATAACACCAAAAAACCAATCCAAAGTGTAAGGGCTTGAGTCGAGAAAAAAAACAGTAGCAAGCCGCCAGCGACCGATCCGGGCACACGCCCAATCAATGCCATTTTTAAACCGCCGATTTCAACACTACTGCGGTGCTTCATCGCATTCATCAAAGAAATAAATAACGCGACTAAACAGATTGGTGCAGGCACATACTCCGGCGCCCAAAGAATCAGTAAAGGTGCGGCAACAATTGCCAAGCCAAAGCCTATTGCGGTTTGTACATAAGAGCCAAGAAATATTAGCCCTATCGCAAGCAAGTTTATCGAATCGAATTCCATTTAGATTATTCTTATATTTGAAAGCCAAACACGAAACCAAAGCACATTCGCACGATGAATGCGTCGAGTGTGTTGTGATATGAATCTCGCGTAGCATTCATCAAAGTGAACAAAAAGACAATCCATTTGTGCGGTTTGCCGTCACTTCTTTTCGTCTTTCATTCAGCCAATGTACACGTATGCTTATATCTAGACGAATTCATGCTCGACTGTTCATACAGCATTTCTTCAACGGAATTAATGACTGCTCAAAAACGGCCGCATTAGATCTTTGACCCCTCCTCCCGCTCTATGTAGGCGTAGCCGATTCTCACTACGTCGGTATAGCACTTTATGACTCATCGCTTTATACTATTGATCATTTTGTCATTACCGTACTTATTTACACAACAACAAGTGTACGGTCAGTGTTACTTTTTCTACCTTTAACTTGCTGTGAAAATAATATGAGAAAACAAACTGGATTTACTCTAATAGAGTTAGTCGTAGTTATTGTCGTGCTTGGCATTCTTGCTGTCACTGCCGCACCACGCTTTTTAAACCTTCAAAGTGATGCGCGTGAAGCGCGTTTAGAAGGCATGAAGGGCGCGATTGCATCAGCGCTCGGTGTCGGTTATGGGAAAATGGCGATTGCAGGGTTGGAGAGCAAATCTTACGTTTCAAACTTCGTAGACAGTGCTTTAATGGCCGATTTACCATTTGACGGTTGTAATATTGGTGGTTCAAAACGCTGTGTTTTCTTATATGGGTATCCTGATTCTGATAGCGAGTCGATGAAATTGCTTGTGCAAGGGCTGAACGAAGAAGGCTCAGATTGGAAAACATTTCATCACCCAGCGGGTTCAACAACACGAGAAATGGTCATTGCAGCAGTAGACGAAAAAAGAGCAAGCCTGACACAATGCGGGATTTTATATGGACCACCGCAGGCTCCAAACGAAAGTTACACCTTAAAAATTCTTCCATGCCCACAATAAGATAAGGCTGCCCATCGGCAGCCTTATTTTTAATCTTATCGGGTTTGTTTACGCAAAGTTAAATACGTATTTATCCATCATATTCACCATACGGCCAATCTCTGGCTTGGTAATCGTATCATTTGCGCCAAGAGACAGTGCTTTCGCTCGGTTATCCTCACTCATCAATGATGAGAACATAATGATCGGCATGTCATGAAACGCTTCAGTATCGCGTAGTCTCTTCACTAAGTGCATACCATCCATTCGAGGCATTTCTACGTCTGTAACCACCGCATCTAACAGCTCTTTAACTGGCAAGTTTTCTTCTTTCGCGACCTCGATTAAGCTCATTAATTTCTCATGAGCCTCACCACCGTCTTTACAAGTGATCACATTGTAACCTGAAGAAGCTAATGTATCTTGAATCAAAGAGCGAATAAATGCTGAGTCATCCACCACCATGATCGTTTTAGCATTACGCTTACCCACCATTCTCTGGTTTAGATCTACCGACTTATCCCCTTTCACATCGTATTTTTCCATACTCAGCTCTGGGTTAATATCCGCGATGATTTTTTCAAAGTCGAGAATCATGATCAGGTTGCCTTCTTTGCGAACAACGGCCACTACACAATCTTGTTCGCCCGCTTCCAAAAACTGACTTGGTGATTCCACATCATTCCAAGAGATACGATGAATACGTGAAATACTATCAATCAGAAAGCCATTGGTCATTTTGTTGAAATCAGTAACGATAACAAACTTACGCTCTAGGTCCTGGCGTGTTGGTACACCTAACCAACCAGCTAAATCTACTAAAGGCGTCAATACATCTCTGGACGAAAACACCCCGATCATGTGAGGTTGTGCGTTTGGATAATCGGTTGTCTCTGGTACGCGAATCACTTCTCGTACTTTCGCAACGTTGATGCCGTAATAACAAGTTTTTGTGCTGCCATCCGGCAATGTTTTTTCTAAATGAAACTCGATGATTTCAAGCTCATTGGTACCACTTTCTGTCAAAATGGTGCTGGTTACGTTACTCATAAAGCCAATTATCCAACCAAAATACGCATCAGAAAAAGTTTGATGCAAACGCCATGAGAAGCCATTCTCAGGCTAAAAATCCAAGCATCCTTTTTAGTCGTTACAACAAAGTTTGTAAACCACCAAAAGGACGGCCAACGCACATTTCCATATCAAACTGTGAAAAAATGTCTCATTTTTGAACAGGATAACATGAGTTAACTTAGTGCGAGCTTACCTTCCCACTTTTAGCGGCCATTTCGATGAAAAGTTTAGGGTTAATATTGATGTTTTTCGTTGGCCTATCACTATAACCCACACATATGAAATCCCTCGTGTATTGGCGTATTCGACAGTATCTTATTCAATTGTGCTCAGTGAATTTCAATTATAGAAAATGTCATTTTCCTTTCCATCAGAAAGGTTTTTCCTACAATCCCTCTTAATACAATCATATTGCGTTGGGCGGTATGACAGTTCGGATAGTAGTGAGGCTCCATTTGAATAATGTTCTTATCATTGATGACCAACCACTTTACAGCGAAGCACTGACTTCTCTTGTTGAGAGCGTAATCAACACAGCCGAAGTCATTCAGTCGAAAGACAGCGCAGAAGTAATGGACTTAGTTCGAAATACAAAAATTGATTTTATTATTCTAGACGTTGTCCTTGGTGATCGAGATGGTATGCGTTTGGCGAAGAATATTTTAGCAACGGACTATCAAGGTAAATTACTTTTCATTTCTTCACGCGACTATTCCAGCCTTTCTAAAGCGGCTTACGAGATTGGAGCTCATGGTTTCTTGAATAAAAACGAGACAAAAGAAGCGATTACTGACGCGATTGTGAGCGTCTCACGTGGGTACTCTATGTTTAAGTCTACTCACGCTCCTTCTACTGGTGATGTCACGCTATCCAATCGCGAAGCCATGGTGTTCCACTACTTAGCTCAGGGCTATTCAAATAAACGTATTTCAGAACAACTATCGCTCAGCGCTAAAACCATCAGCACTTACAAAACTCGTATTTTGAAAAAATACCATGCAGATTCATTGATTGAATTACTGCATACGATCCCAAGCGCTGAAAACATTCGATGCGATCGTTAGTTCTTCATATATTTTGCAATGGCATCGGTTAATATCTGGTGCATAGCGTCGTGACGATGGCTTTGCTTCATCTGAAGTACAACCTTTGGCCAGCCATTGGTGTAATAAGATTCAGGAATACGAATAAAACGGTATCCTTCGATTGGCGCCTGATACTCCAGAAAAACCGTCGCCGCCTTTTTTTGTTTGAGCAGCTTTAGCACACTGCTCACGTTATCTAGCGCTGCAATTCGATTGATCACCATACCGTGATTTTCCATTGCTCGTTTTGCAAGCTGCTCTTTCTCTTTCCAACCGATAATTTCAAGCATAATAAATGGCAGTTTGGCAGCCTCTTCAAGAGTGGTGATCCCAAGCTCTTCCGGAACAACAACCACAGCAGGCGCGTAGCCAATAAATTTCTGATGGATAGATTTTGGCAATTCATCATTGAAGTAATGAAGCTGGGCATCCACTTTGCCTAAAAGGATTTCGTCCACCGTATATTCCGTGATGGTTGCGACAGTAATATGAGCTTTAGGAAACAGCGTCATTAAATCCATCGCCAACAAGTGTCCAAATGAGTACTGAGCCGTTTGGGGTAAACAGACCGTTATATCCTTACTGTATTTTTCTGGTTTGAATTCTGATCGAACTAAGCATGTTTCTAAGTTATCTAATGCATCTGCTATTTTGGGTAACTGACGCATCAGAAAGTTGGTGGGTTCTAAATGATGTGGGTGACGAATGAATAGTTCATCACCAAGCTGGATGCGTAAGCGAGCAAGATATTTACTGATCGACGCCTCACTCTTGCCCAAGGCTTTCGCTACGGGTTTAAGCTGACGATGCTTTTCTAGCAGAACCAGTATTTTTAATAGGTTTAGATCAAGGTCTTTGTTCACGATACAGTACCAGTTGGGTCTTATGCTAATCAGCAATCAAAGGAGCATTATGCATTGCTCGACTAATATAAAAGACCAAGGGTACTGCTTGGTCAAATTTATCAAACAGTTATGTCATGGTTATGTATTGTTGTCCTCAAACACGCTGTTTTTTCATTTCATATAACTCTTCATCTGCTCTCACGATCACCTCTTGCAGCGTTTCATCCTCTTCGCGCACAGCAACACCAGTACTAACGCTGATCTCTATATCTAATGTATTTAAACGATTGTGTTTAACAACGCTACGGAGCTTTTTCGCTAACATGGAAGCTTTGCTCATGCTGCATCCGGGCAAAATTACAATAAACTCATCACCACCAGTCCTGACTAAGTAGTCACTGTTCCGAAAAACCTTTCTCATTGAGTCTGCAATAATAACAATGACTTCATCGCCAACATGGTGTCCGTAACGATCATTAATCTTCTTGATACGATTTCCGTCAATCGCAATGATAGAGTATGGTTCAACCTCCATTCGATGTTTAAACCGCTCTTCTTTAAATACTCGCCGATTTAATAACCCGGTTAAGTCATCTTGCGTTACATCACTCAGAGCATTTTCTAATTGAATTTTGCTCTGTTTAGATTCATTGGCTTTTCGATAATAGGCGAACGCTACGACAGAATAGATGACAAGAATAAAGCTGTAGTCCACCACTATTTTACTAAACGGATATTGGTAAATGACAAGATTATTATTGTCGGCAACATAGGATTGAGTGTAAGCAAAATGAGCTAAGGGGTAGCTCGGAAAGTAAATAATTATCTGCTTATTTCCGTTACTAACCTCTACGTCAACGGCTTTGCCTTCATTATAAAGCGATGATAAATACAGTTGTTCCGAAAATTCGCCGACAAGCTTCCCTCTATAGTAGACGGGACTCATGATACTTAATGCCATCTCATCTGAATACGTGGTTTTGAAGGGCTTAGAGATAAGAACTCGGTCGGAGAGCTGCTCTTTCCACGCGGCAAGAATACAAGCGTAATTCACTCTGCACCATTCTATATCAAACGTCTCTTTAGATCCCTCTAGAGCTGGGATTGGTCGTTCTAAGATGAGTTTGTCACTAGTGTAAGAACGAAAGTACAATATGGCGTCTTCTCTATCGTAGACATTGGACAAATGAGCTTCTGCTTGGTGTAGGGCTTTACGAGCAACAGTTTCCACATAATCTAGTTTTTTATACGGCCTTAAAGCATAAATTGCATCTTGAAAACTGAAGTCAGTCAGTGCTTCTATTTGTTCGACGCTGAAGTTTTCATACTGAGCCAATTGAGCTTCGGTCAACAAGCCTAGCAGAATGACCTTCTGCTTTGTTTTTGCTAAATTGTTAGCGTACGTATTAAATTGCTTCTCCTCATAAGAGATGAGTACAGCACCAATCATGGTCACCGATACAATAAATAACAACATCGCAACCGCAAAAGAAGAAACAAAACTTCTTACATTCATAACACTTTATGTTCCCACTACTTTTGCAAGTTCAATAACATCATTCACATTAAACTTGTCTAAAAATCGACGTTTCTTGGTACTCACGGTTTTATCACTGATAGCCACACAGATAAGCATTTGATCATCAAAGATCAAACAGTTCAATTTTTTCATATTTTTACTTCAAAATAGTAATTACCTCTAACGGCATGGGCTTATCAATGTAAAAGCCTTGGCAGATGTCTATTCCACATTCGCGCATGGTTTTATAGGTTACTTCGTCTTCGACACCTTCTGCGACAATACGAATATTGAGGCTTTTCGCTAAAGCACAAATAGCGATGACAATGCTTTTCTTTTTCAGGTCTTCACTCGCTCCGTAGACAAAAACGCGGTCAAGTTTGATCTCGTTAAAAGGTAACTTTGCCAACTTTTCAAATGTAGATGAGCCCGTACCAAAATCATCAATTGATACCGTGACACCTTTCATTCTGAGTTTGATGAGGTTTTTGTAGATAGACGTGCTAGCTTGGAAAGCTTCCCGCTCTGTAATCTCAATGGTGATTTGTGACGGGTCGACACCACTTTCCGAGCATTGTTGAATAAAACGATGCGAGAAGTCAGGGTCGTTCAAGTTTTCGTGGTCGACATTAATCGAGACCTTTTGGGTTAATCCCCTATTGTTGATGTCATAGATTGTATTAATCAGCACTGATTGAAAAAGTTCAGAAGACAAATGGCATCGTTTTACGATCGGAAGAAAGTGGTTTGGTAACAACACGCCATAAATGGGATGCACCCAACGCGCTAACGCTTCATAACCTAAAAGCTCACCACTGTGTGCGTCTACCAAAGGTTGGTAATAATTCTTCACTCGCCCTTCACCCAAAGCAAACAAAAACTCTTGGTCTTGCAGTACGATAGGTTGAGCAAACGCTGTTTTTCGCGTTCTTTCATCTTTTATTTGGTTGAGGAGTTTAACCACTTGCATTTCGTCGTACGGCTTAGGCAGTTCTCCTAATATCTCAAAACTAAACCCTTCGCACATTTCTCGTACTGCCGAGATGATGCTCTGCTCCAACAAACTGACTAGCACGACTTGCCCATGATACTGAATTTGGTCGAATACTTCCAAGATGTCGATACCGCCTTTTCCCGGCATCTGGAGATCGCAAAAGATCACATCAAAATATTGCTCTTGTGCACATTGACTAGCAGTGTCCACACAATTGAATGTACTGACTGAAGCGCCACTATGACCCAATATTTGGGTAAGTATCTTGGTTTGTAGAGGATGACCATCAATCACCATCACATTAAGCTGTGTATTCATTTATCTCTATCCAATAGTCTATATTTTCGATCTCCTGCTCGATTGGTTAAATTAATCCTGCCACTCGCTGATCAAAATCGACCAGCATTACTCAGCCTCAATGTAAAACTCAGTCTGCTTGTCTGTTCTCAATAACTGTCACTATCAATGAGTTAAAAAAGAAACTACTGGCAAAAATGTGGCAACGGACAACGCTGTAATACGACTTATCGTACTGAGCATAAAGCCTTACTCGGACTGGGCAGTCAGACTAATTTGTGTCGGCTAAATGTCAAATTTCGACTAATAGCGAAATGAAATATAAATTACTGATATAAAGATAAAAAATTAAAATAAGTCAGAAAAAACCGACAAAACAATCCACCTTTGACTACACAATATTTGCGCTTAATATCTCACCAAAGTGAATACTTGTTGTAAGTCCGTTGGAGAGTATACTCAACAAATGTTTACTTGCTCGTCTTTAAACCGTGGCTTTTTGTCTCCATCTTGAATGCTTCGCCGTCATTCCGTGATAAACTAGCTCATTAACACGAAAGAAACGCTCAACTTTGCGGTACAGAGCCACAAAAGTAAGTACGGTTTTAACACACTCTGTCTAAAACTATGCTGCTCGAAGCTCAAATTACTACTCGTACGCCCGTTGGAGCAGTAAGAAAATTAAGGTATTAAATTCAAATGGTTAATAACTCAATCCAGTGGTTTCCTGGCCACATGCACAAAGCACGCAAAGAGATCGAAGAAGCAATCCCACAAGTGGATGTGATCATCGAAGTACTGGATGCTCGTATTCCTTTCAGTAGTGAAAACCCTTTGATTTCTCAAATCCGTGGTGACAAGCCGGTCGTTAAAGTCTTGAACAAGCGTGATTTGGCCGATCCTGAGTTAACTCAATTATGGATTGAGCACTTGGAGCAAGAGCAACACGTAAAAGCAATGGCGATCACGACGTCAGAACCGCAAGAAGTGCATCGAATCATGGAGCTTTGCCGTAAACTTGCCCCACACCGTGAAGAGATCGGTAAAAACATTCGTACCATGATCATGGGCATCCCAAACGTTGGGAAATCGACAATCATCAATACTCTAGCTGGTCGAACGATCGCGGTGACTGGTAACCAGCCCGCGGTAACACGTCGTCAGCAGCGCATCAACCTGCAAAATGGCATCGTTTTATCCGATACTCCAGGGATTCTGTGGCCAAAAGTGGAAAACCCACACAGTGGCTTCCGTTTAGCTGCTACAGGCGCTGTAAAAGATACTGCGATGGAATACGACGAGGTTGCGTTTTACACCATTGAGTACCTAGCAGCCCACTATGCAGACAAGCTTAAAGAGCGTTACCAAATCGAAGAGCTTCCTGAATCAGATATCGAGATCATGGAAGAAATTGGTCGCCGCCGTGGCGCACTACGCGCAGGTGGACGTGTGGACTTGCACAAAGTATCAGAGATTTTGTTGCACGAACTTCGCCAAGGCACACTAGGCCAAATTACACTAGAGCGCCCAGAAATGATCACTCAAGAGCTGATTGAAGTCGAGATTGAAACCGCTCGTAAAGAAGAAGAAAAAGCGAAGCGTAAAGAAGAGCGCCGCAAGCGCTATCTACGTAATAAGCGATAAACTGATATTATCTTTTCCCAATCATATTTTAAGGCGCGATTTTCGCGCCTTTTTTGTTATCTAATGCGCCCATTTTTTCACTTTTCAAACTTTAAATTCCTCATACAAAATCCAGACATGAAGCACGAAAAAAACACCGAAAAATCGCCGTATAAGCTTTAAGCACAAACTAGTTTAGACCCCGGGCCCCTATAGAGTTACAGCCACCATCCAACCCTCAAATGTCGAGTTTGCAAGGGTCTGCAAACTTATGCAACCTGGTTAGTGACACTCTCCCCAAAATCCGCAATATGAATAAGTGTCAGCGCTGGCGTTTTTCCATATGAAGAAGAGATTTATTATGAGTGAAACTATACAAAGCAAACCACTTCCTTCCTTTATTGAGGAACGCCTAGATTTTCATATTCAAGATCTAATTGAACCGAACGAGAAAAAAAACACCTTGTTCTTGGTAAACGTCCAACGTGTAATGCCATTGTTATGCAAAGCAATGATTACCTTGCACTGTCCCATAACAAGAGACTATGGCGTCAATAGTTAATTTTTGAGGCTATCTGTATCCCACATAACACCATCTCTTAGCATTGAATTTAAGATAACAACCATCTTTCTCATGCAGGCAACAATGGCAACTTTTTTCGGTTTTCCTGCCGTAAGTAGTCGTTCATAAGTTGCTTTGAAAACAGGGTTGCATTGGATAGCCGACATCATCGCCATATACATAACGGTCCTAACTTGAGACCGCCCTCCTTGTATCAGCCGCTTACCTTTAAAGCGGCCACTTTCTCTTGTTATTGGTGCGACACCAATGAGAGAAGAAGCTTGTTTGTTAGTGATAAAGCCCAGCTCGGGTACATTACTAATTAGGGAGGCAGCAAGGACTTTACCAACACCAGGCATGCTTTGGAGAATAGTATTTTTGGCTTGATACTCAGGACAACTCTCAATCAGTTTCGCTATCTTTGTTTCTACTTTTTCAATCTGATTTTTCAGGGCGGTAAGGATAGGGGTAATCGTAGACGAGATATTCTTAGGTAATATT